>JAWLGN010000449.1:0-2970 GCA_041685075.1 Bryobacteraceae bacterium | reverse complement strand
CGGCCATGCGGCCGAGCGGCAGCCCCATCACCGCGTAGACCAGGATGAACAGGCTGCTCAGCGCGCCGAGCTGCATGTCCGAAAGGGCGAACTCGCGGCGCACGGGTTCGGCTAGCGCCCCCAGCACCTGGCGGTCGTAGATATTAACGAAGTTGACGGCGAACAGGACGGCGAGTGCCCTCGCGCGCGGGCTCATCAGAGCCAAGCATAACGCGCGGACGCGGCGTGCCGCCTCAGAAGCTCAGCCGCAGACCCAGTTGCATCTGGCGCGCCGGCGCCGCTCCCGTGATGAGGCCGTAGTTGGCGGCGCTGATGCTGGCCGAGGCCGGCTGGAGATAGTTCACTCGGTTCAGCGCGTTATAGGCTTCGGCGCGGAACTGCAGGGTGACGCGCTCGTTCAGGGCGAAGTCGCGGAACACCGACAGGTTGAAGTTGACGAAGCCGGGTTCGCGGCTGGTGTTGCGGCCCAGCGTGCCGATGTCCAGGGCGCCGGAAGGCGTGAAGGGGAAGCCGGGGTCGGTGGTGGCGATGAGCCAGCGCCGCGCCGGGCCTTCAAAGCGCGGCGTATCCATCTTGCCGCTGAGGTTGGCCGGATTCATCACGTTCGGGCGCTGGGTTTGCAGCACCAGGTTGGCGTTCTGCTGGGTGATGGTGAACGGCACGCCGTCGGCGGCGCTGAAGATGCCGTTCAACTGAAAGCCGCCGAAGACCGCCGAGGCCAGCCGGTTGCTGTTGAGGAAGCGGCGGCCTCTTCCAAACGGCAGTTCCCAGACCCAGCCGATGGTGAGGTTGCGCGGGCGGTCCAGGCTCGACAGTGCATGCTCGATCTCGGGAAACTGCCAGGGAATCTGGAAAGAGTCGGCGAAGCCGGAGGCGGTGTCGGTGCTCTTGGAGTAGGTGAAGCTGGCGTCCAGGCTGAAGCCGGAACTGAAGCGGCGCGTCACGTTGAACTGCAGCGAATGGTAGTCGCCGGTGCTGTCGTAGTGGACGGCGCTGAAGGCGGTGTAGATGGGGAAGGGCCGGGCATCCTGTACGCGGACGCCGCCGAAATTGACGGCCTCGGCGGACTCGAAGCGCGGGTTATTGGCCGGTATGATACGCGGCTGGTGGGCGCTGCGGCTGGCCACGTAGGCTACCTCCACCACGGTGTTGAAGGGCAAGGTGCGCTGCACCCCCACATTCCACTGGGTAAGCCTGGGAAGCTGGGCGGAGTTGGCGTAGGTGACCGCGCCCACCGTGAGGGGGCGGTTGGGGCCGGCGGCGGCCAGCTCGGCGAACGGATCGGTAAGGGCCTGCAATCCATCGAGCGGCATGCCCTCGCCGAAGCGGAAGGGCTGCGCCCGGCCCACCCCTGGGTCGACGAAGCTGCGGGAGCCTGTGAAGCCGGGATAGGAGACCATCTCGCCGTTATCCATCCAGAAGTTCGAATGGAAGACGGCGAAGCCGCTGCGAATCACGGTCTTGTCGCCGATCGAGTAGGCCAGGCCCAGCCGGGGCGACCAGTTGAAGCGGTCGTTTTCGATGTTGAGATTGCGGGTAGCATTGCGGCCCGCCACCAGCAGCTCGCCGGTGGTGATATCCACGCGCGAGTAGACATCGTTCTTGATGATCTGGCGGGTTTCGCTTTCGTAGCGCAGGCCGAGGTTGAGCGTGAGGTTGCGGGAGACTTTAAACGTGTCGTTGAAGAAGATGCCCAGGTTGTAGTTGGTGCGGTTGACGGGGATCTGGGTCACCGGGATGTTGGAAGTCTTCACCGCGCCCAGCAGGAAGTCGCCCAGCGCGTTGAGGGGGTTGTTGCGGCCGGCGGCGCCCAGGCCGGTGATCTCGCCGTTGAAGTTGTAGACGCCGGCCACCTGTCCCGTGCTGATGTACCAGAACTGGTTCTGGAAAAGCTGTCCTCCGAAACGCATGGTGTGCTTGCCGGTCTGCCAGGTCACGGTGTGGTTCAGGCCGGCCGGCTGATTGATCCAGTCCTGGAGCTGGGTATGGCCGTAGTTTCCGTAGCCGCCGGCGATGCTGATGGTAGGCATGCCGGGCGCGGGGGTGCGTTGAATGCCGAGATCCTGCCGGGCGTCGAAGTCGCCGAACCAGGGGTACTGTTTCCGGTTGTCGCGCATGGCGTGCGCCAGGGTTTCGGTCGACAGGTTGGGACTGAAGATGCGGGTGTAGTTGATGCTGAGCCGCCGCATGTCGCGCGGCGTGGCTCCGCGGATGTTGTTTATGGGGGCGTCGAAGTTCAACCCCTCGTCGCGCGCCTCGTTGATGTGGGCGAAGGTGACGAAGAAGCGGTCCCGGTCGGTGGGGTTGTAGTCGACGCGGCCGATGCCGAAGTTGCGCGACCAGTCCACCTTGCCGGGATAGACCCAGTTGCTGGTGGGGATGCGGTACTGGGCGTTGAAGGTTCCGGCGCTGTTCGGTTGGGGAAACAGCTTCAGGAAATTCACGGCGGCGGGATCCTGCCGGCTTAGCGGAACGATGTTGCCCGGGAAGGGGGCGCGGCTCAGAGGATCGTTGATGACGGTGGGCAGGGCGGAGAAGTCGCCGGAGCGGACCGCGGGCTCGGGGATGGTGCGCAGCCGGGTGGTGGGGCTGTGGTCGCGCTGACCCTCGTAGCTGCCGAAGAAGAACATCTTGTTCCTGGTGCCCGGAACGGGGCCTCCCCAGGTGCCGCCGAACTCGTGCACCCGGCGGGTGGCTGCGGTGCGGTTGTTAGCGTTGTCCTGCCAGTTGGCGGCGTTGAAGGCGTTGTTCCGGTGATACTCGTACGCGCTGCCGTGATGCTCGACGCCGCCGTTCTTGACGTTGAAGACCAGCACGCCTCCGGCGGTGCGCCCGTACTCGGCGGAGTAGGTGTGGGTCAGGACCTTGGCTTCGGAGAAGGCTTCGATCGAGCCGATGCGCTCGCCGATACCGCCGATGTGGAGCGACGAGGAGCCGTCGATCACGAAGGCGTTGCCGCGGCTGCGGCTG
>JAWLGN010000448.1:0-2972 GCA_041685075.1 Bryobacteraceae bacterium | reverse complement strand
GCGAAATCGATGGCGCCGGTCGAGGTTCGCCGCGCCAGGTCGCGGATGTAGGCGATCTTCTGTTTCGAGAGGCCCAGCGCCCGCATGCGCTCGGGCCGCAGCTTGAGCACCTTTTCCGGAGCCAGCGGGCAGCCGGCGACGGCGGCGAGGCGGTTGTAAATGGTATTCGCCACGCGCCCGCTCAACTGCTGGAAGATAATGGCTTTGGCGAGAGTATCGAAGCCCGGCTCGCGGAAGGCGATCTGGTATTCCCCCACCTGGCGGATGATTTCGGCCAGAACGGGATCGCACGTTCTGAGGTGACAAATAGCCTCTTGCATGCTGAAACAGCCTGAGGGGCAGCTACGTCCCCATTGTATCGATATGGCGACCCGTATTGCCGCAGTGGTGGCGGTTGCGCTGCTGGCGCCCCCGGCGGGGTGGCCGCAGGAGCCCGCCCAGGAATTGCCGCCCCCGATCACGGTGGATGTGAACGTGGTCAACATCCTGGCCTCGGTGCGGGACCGGCGCGGTGCGCTGGTACCCAACCTCACCAAGGACGATTTCATCGTGACCGAGGACGGCAAGCCGCAGGAGATCCGCTACTTCGCGCGCGAGACCGAACTGCCCCTGACGATGGGGCTGCTGGTGGACGTCAGCCGCAGCCAGCGCAACCTGATCGAGGTCGAAAAGAGCGCGGCGGACCAGTTCTTCAACAGCGTGCTGCGCAAGAAGGACATGGCCTTCATCATCAGCTTCGGGGAGGAAGCCGAACTGTTGCAGGACCTGACCTCTTCGCCGGCGCTGTTGCGCACCGGTTTGGAGGAACTGCAGGTGAAGGCGCCGGTATCGGGCCTGCATCCGGGGCCGGTGCCCACCATTCACAAGCCGCGCGGCACGGTGCTCTTCGACGCGGTGTACCTGGCGGCGCGGGAGAAGTTGGCGCGGGAAGTGGGCCGCAAGGTGATGGTTCTGATCACCGACGGGGTGGACATGGGCAGCCGGATGAGCCGCGACCAGGCCATTGAAGCCGCCCACAAGGCCGACGCCGTGATCTACGCCATCTACTACGTGGACCACTCGGCCTACGGCGGCTGGGGCGCGCCGAGCGATTCGGACCTGAAGCGCATGGCGGAGCAGACCGGCGGCCGGGTGTACAAGGTGGGCCGCAAGCAGTCACTGTCGGATGTGTTCCGCGAATTGCAGGAAGAGATGCGCTCCCAGTACGCCCTCGGCTACACCCCCAGCAACAGCGAGCGGGACGGCAGTTTTCGCCAAATCGAAGTGCGGACGCGCGACAAAAGCCTGAAGGTACGGGCGCGCAAGGGCTACTACGCAGGCAAGTAAGGGCCGGTGCCTTACGGCGCCACTTCCACAACAATGCGCAGCGTCGCCGCGGCGGGAGGTAGCGGGGCGATGGCGCCGGGGCGCTGGTCCGGGCGTTCAGTGCGGCTGAGGATGGCCAGCAGCTCGCGGCGGCCGGGCTCGTCGAAGCGCAGGGAGACATGCGCGGGCCGGCCGGCGTCGATCCGGGTACCCGCGATGAAACGCCAGCCCTGGGCATCGGCGCTGAAGACGTAGACCCACCCCGGCTCGCGCGATTCGAAGCGCAGGCCGAAGGGTTCGCCGGCGCGGGGGGCGCCCGCGATGCTGTAGCGGAGAGGCCCGGCCTGGTCGCGCGCCAGCGCCAGGGTGCGGGCATGACCCGGTCCGGCGCCCGTGCGGAGGGAGAGTTCGCGGCGCTCCGGAGCGGTCGCGACGTTGTCGGCAACCGCGGCCGGCGGCCCGGGCGGAGCGTGTTGCGGCGCGGGCGGCGGCGCGGCAGCCAGATCCTGCGCGGCTTCGGGCTGCGGCTCCCGCGGCCGCGGCTCAGGCGCCCGGAGCGGCCTTGGGGCAGGCGCCGGTTCGGCGGCCTCAGACTGCGATTCGGCAACGGCCGCGGCCGGCGGGCGCACCTCGACGATCTCGACCGGCCGGCTTTCGGGCGGCGTCGAACGGCGCGGCGCTAATACAACCGCCGCGACGAGCGCGGCCGCCAGTCCGGCAGCCAGCGCCATCCCGCGCGGGCGGCGCATCCACGCCACCAGCCTCGCCGCAGGGTGCGGGCGCGGCTCCTCGAGCGCCGCCAGCAGCCGCTCCCGCGCCGCCGGCTCGGCCAGCAGGTCGCGCAGCGCCTCCTCGCGCGCCAGCGCGTCGAACAGCTCCTGGTCCTCGAGCGCCGCCGCGAACAGCGCCTCCCGCTCGGCCGGGGTGAGAATGCCGGCCGCATAGCCGCCCAGCAGCTTTTCCAGCTCGCGGCGCATTATGACTTGCCCTCCCAATCGCCGCCCATCCGTTCGAGCAGCCGCTTGCGGCAGCGATGATCCCAGGTGTAGACGGTGTTCAGCGACCGCGCCCCCATGGCCTGCTGAATTTCGGGAAAACTCTTCCCGGAAAGCTTCAGCCGCCACATCTCGCGGCAGCGCGCCCCCAGTTGCGACATGGCGCGGGCGAGCCGCTCGAGCATCTGCTTGCGCTCCACCCATGCGGCGGAGTCGGCGTCCAGGTCCGGCAACTGGATGTCGGCGACGGAGACCTGGGTGTATTCGCCTCGCCGGAGCGACTTCCGGCGCAGCGCCAGTATCTTGAACCGCACAATCCGGAGCGAGAGCGGCAACAGCTCTTCCAGCCGCTCGACGTGGGCGTACTTTTCCTCGAGCAGCATGAGGGTTTCCTGCGCCAGGTCCTCCGCCGTATCCCTCCCCATACGGGATGCCGCGAAAGCCACGATCCTTTCGCGCAACCGTGCCAGCATCTCGTTGCGCGCGGCGGAGGGCTCCACACCTTCACTCTCGGCGAAGCCCGCGACGCTGTCAACCGCCGGCCGCGGGGCGTTTCCGGGAACGGTGCGCTACACTCGCAGGATGAAGCCCATCGCGTGGGCGCTCGTCGCCCTGTGCGCCGCCTGGCCCGCCGCCGCCGGGCGCGTGCTCATCGTAGCCGATGAAATCCCC
>JAWLGN010000447.1:0-2976 GCA_041685075.1 Bryobacteraceae bacterium | reverse complement strand
GGCAGCTTCACCTTCCAGGTGAAAATCGTAAACTCCATCCCAAACCCTCCAGAAGGCCCTGGGGCTTTCACTCCGAAATCCCTTATGGACGGATCAGGGTAGCGGCGGGACGCCCGCTCGATGATACGCTGGAGGGTAGCCATGCGGCTGCTGTTGTGCCTTCTCCTGCTGCTGCCCTGCCGGGCGCAGACTCCCGATTCCGCCGTCGAGGGGCAGGTGTTCAACCTCGCTTCCGGGGAACCGTTGCGCAAGGTGCGGGTACTGCTGCGGCCCTCGGGTTCGAGCGAGCGGCGGCTCTACGGTGCGCTCAGCGATGCTTCGGGGCGCTTTGCCATCGCCGGTATCCAGCCCGGCCGCTACGTGCTGACCGCCGAGCGTGCCGGGTTCGTGGTGGCCCACTACGGCCGCCGCAGGCAAAGCCGCCGCGGGAGCGTACTGGCGCTGGCTGCGGGCGAGCGGCTGCAGGACGTGGTCTTCCGGCTCACGCCCCACGGCGTCGTCACCGGCAGGGTGCTCGACGAGGAAGGCGATACCGTCGCCGGCGCGAAGGTCGAGGCCCTGCGAACCAGCTCTCTGCAGGGACGGCGCGCCCTGGTCCCGGTCTCCGGCTCCACCAGCAACGACATCGGCGAATACCGCATCCCGGGTCTCGCGCCCGGCCGCTACTACCTCAGCGTCACCTACCAACTGCCCGCGGCCTTCAACCGCGGCGGCCTGGAGGACCGGTACGCCCCCACCTACTATCCCGGCACCGCGGATGCGGCGGCCTCCGCGCCGCTCGACATCGCCGAGGGGCAACAGTTGCGCGGCATCGATGTCACCCTGACCCGGGTCCGCACCGTGCGGGTCGCCGGGCGCCTCTCCACGCCCGCCGGCGCCGTCTCCCGCAACACCATGGTCTTCCTGATGCCGCGCGAGGGCGGAGCGGGCGGCTTCCGAGCGCGCAACTCCACCATGGCGCAGGAGGGCCGTTTCGAGATCCGCGGCGTGGTGCCGGGCTCCTACGTCATCGCGGCGCACCGGTACGAGAACGGCAGCCGCTACACCGCCAGCCGTCCCATCGAGGTAAGCGAGGCCGGAGCGGAAGACATCGAACTGGTCATGACTCCCGGTTTCGAAGTCAAAGGGCGCGTCCGGGTGGAAGGAGAGGGGCAACCCGAGCTTGGGGGCGCCACCGTGACGCTTCAGCCCGAGGGCGAACTCATGCTCGCGGGACCCGTCGGCAGCCGCGTCGGGGAAGGCGGCTCTTTCCGGCTGACCAACGTGGCTCCGGACCGCTACCGCGTGCTGATGGCCGGCCTGCCCGAGCGCTACTACATGAAAGCGGCGCGGCTGGGCGACGTGGATATGCTGGAGAACGGCGCCGATGTGAACTCCGGCGCCGGGCCGCTCGAGATCCTGCTGAGTGCCACCGGCGGAGAGGTGCAGGGCGTGTCGCTCGACGCCCGCGGGCAGCCCGCTCCAGGCGCCACGGTGGTGCTGGCACCGGAGATCGAGCACCGCCCCCGTCGCGACCTGTTCCGCACCGCCGTGGCCGACCAGTACGGCCGTTTCACCCTCCAGGGCATCGCGCCCGGCGACTACAAGCTGTTCGCCTGGGAAGAGGTAGAAAACGATGCCTGGCTGGATCCCGAGTTTCTACGACCGGTCGAAAGCGCCGCCCGATCGATCACGGTCCGGGAGAACGGCCGGGAGACCGTGCAGGTGCGGCTCCTCGAGGAAAGATGACCCACAGAACTTTCGGGTGGACGGGAGTCTCGCTCCCGGTCATCGGCCAGGGGACGTGGCTGATCGAAGAGGACGGCGCGCGAGGAATCGAGGCGCTGCGGCTGGGCCTGGATTTGGGGATGACCCACGTCGATACCGCCGAGATGTACGGCAACGGAAAGGCGGAGGAACTGGTGGCCCGGGCCATCGCCGGCCGCCGCGACGAGGTCTTCCTGGTGAGCAAGGTGCTGCCCTCGAACGCCTCCTACGACGGCACCCTGCGCGCCTGCGAGGCCAGCCTCGCGCGGCTCGGGGTGGACCGGCTGGATCTCTACCTGCTGCACTGGCCCGGACGGCGCCCCATTGGCGAAACCATGCGCGCCTTCGAGAAACTGGTGGCCGAGGGCATGACCCGCTACGTGGGGGTGAGCAACTTCGACGTGGAGGAACTGGCCGAAGCCGAGCGCGCGCTCCCCAACGAACGGCTGGCCTGCAACCAGGTGCTCTACCACCTGGGCGACCGCGGCATCGAGCGGCGTCTCATCCCCTACTGCGCCGAACGCGGCATCGCGGTGGTGGGGTATAGCCCCTTCGGGCACCGCGGCCGCTTTCCCTCGCCGCGCACGCCGGGCGGCCGCGTGCTGGAGGAGATCGCGCGCCGGCACGGCCGCACCCCGCGGCAGGTGGCGCTCCGTTTCCTGACCCGCGCCGATGTGTTCACCATCCCCAAGTCCGGCAACCCGGAGCACGTGCGGGAGAACGCCGGCGGCACGGGATGGGAGCTGGCGCCGGAAGACCTGGACGCTCTCGACCGCGCCTTCCCCGCGCCCGCGCACGACGTGCCCCTGGGGATGATCTGACCGCTACCGCGCCGCCGCCCCGCGCGGGCGGCCGTTGAACTCCCGCACGGCCTCGAACATGGCCGCCAGGTTCTCCACCGGCGTACGCGCCTGCACGTTGTGGATGCTGTTGAAGACGAAGCCGCCGCCTCCGGCGAAGATTTCGCAGCGGCGCAGCACCTGCTCCCGCACTTCGGCCGGCGTGCCGAAAGGCAGCACCTTCTGGGTATCCACGCCGCCGCCCCAGAAGACTACGCGATCGCCGTAGTTCGCCTTCAGGCGCTCCGGTTCCATGTTGGCGGCCGAGCATTGCACCGGGTTGAGAATATCGAAGCCCGCTTCGATGAACGAGGGGATGAACTTCTCCACCGAACCGCAGGAGTGTTTGAAGGTCTTCCACGGGGTATGGGCGTGCACCCAGTCGTTGATG
>JAWLGN010000110.1:0-16517 GCA_041685075.1 Bryobacteraceae bacterium | reverse complement strand
GTTACCAGATCGAGCGGCGCGGCGTCATCGGCGCCGAATACGCTCAACTTCGGTTCGCGGTATTCGCCGAGCAGGCGTACGCGCAACCCGCGCAGCGCACGTTCGGAGTAGTTGAGCAGGTGGAGACGGGCGCGGCGGCCGTCGCCTTCCAGCCGCAGGATCACCACTTCGCTGCCGAAGATGCGGGCGAGGCGCTTTTCGTCGGTGAGGCGCTGCCGCACCTTCGCCGCCACGGCGTGGGGATCGGCGGCCTCATCGAGAGGATAGTCGGGGCTGCCGAGGCGGACCGTGAGAAGCGGCGGAACCGGCGCCTTGCTCACGCGGAAAAGCAGGTTGCGGCGGGCCAGCAGGTTCAGCACCTCCGCGGTGGCCGTCGAGCCGTCGTCGATCACCGCGATGTTAGCCATGGCAGGCAGCGCGGGACCTTCCAGGCGCCGCAGGAAGGCAAGCATGCGGCCCAGGGCGGGCAGGCCGGCGGCATCGGGCTGGATGACGGCCTCGACGCGCCAGGCGAAGGCTTCGGCGGCGGCCAGGGCGGCGGCGAACCCCGGCGCTTCGCAAAACCAGGTGCGCTGCGGCTCCCGGGCGTAGCGCCAGCCGTTGGCGTCCACCCAGGGGGCGCGGGTGGCGGAGGCCACGCTGAGCCGGTACTCGACACGGGGCGTAACGGCCCGGGCGTGCGCGGCGGGATCGAAGGCTTGGGCGTTGAAGCCGGCAGCGCGCCACTCCGCTACCCGGACCGCCGGCACGTGCAGGCTGCTAATGCCGGCATCCCGCAGCGCCGGCGCGGTGTCGGCGCCGCGGTCCCAGTAGACGCCCGGCAGCAGAGCCGCGGCCAGGAGCAACCCGGCCGTCATAGCGCGATCTCCTGCACTCGGATCGCCTCCCGGTCGTAGACTCCCAGGCCGGAGCGCGCGGCGTACTCGATGTGGCCGGGTTCCCGGATGAAGTTGTTGCGGTTGGGATCATCCTGGGGCAGGCGGCTGCGCGCGGCGGCCAGGTATTTCGGGTCTCGGTTCCAGACCGAGACGGCGCCTTCGGCCTTGCGCTTGCCGTCGATGATGTCGATGAGCAGGCGGTCGATGGCGACGGGGTCCGTGCCGAACATCATGCGCTTGGGGTAGAAGCGGAAGCGGCGGGTGGGGGAGAACGGGCCGCCGTGCCAGACGCCGCGCAGTCCGTCCATCACCTGCAGGACCGTGCGGGAGCGCAGCGGTTCCACCGAGGCCAGGGTGCCGATGAAGGTGCGGGTGTGGGTCTTCGCGTCCCTGTGGGAGCGAGCCACGTTGGAAAAGTCGCCGTAGGCAATGTTCTTCAGGCAGCCGGTGACGCCCGAGGCGCCGTGGTCCTTCATATTCGGCACGTTGATGACCTTGGTGAAGCGCTCCGCGACCAGCCGGATGAGGTTCGAGCGGGTGTCTTCCTCGCCGAAGAAGTTGACCTCCACGTAGGTAAGGGGGTCGTAGCGCAGCAGCGCGCCGCGCCTGTCCTCGGCGGCCTCGATGTGGACGCCGGGTGGCGTGTAACGGTCGTAGCCCACTGAATCCATCTGGTTGCGGAAGCGTTCGTAGATCCAGATGTTGCCGGGCGGCACCCCCACGGCGTTCAGGTTGCGCACGATCTCCGCCACCACCTCGGGCGTGGACATGATGCCGGGAGCGCCGGAGCAGTTCACCTTGATGCCTACTACGTCGGAGGGATCGAACAGGCGCGCCCAACTGTCGCGCGCGTCGGCGTCGCCGGTGAGGGCACGAATGCCCTCGGCCATCATGGCCCGCACCACGTCCGGGCTGACGCGCTCGCTTTCGGCGTCGATGGCACGATCGCTCGCGAGCGAGACGACGCGCCCGGGCCAGGGCCCCGGCATTCCGGGACGAGCGGACGGCCGGTAGCGAGTAACAATGCGGTATTCCGGCGCGTCCGGCTCGCCCTGGAGCCCCCAGGCCGGAACGGCCGCCGCGGCGTGCAGAAAGGTGCGCCGGTGCATGCGTTGATAGGATGCAGCGACGGGCGGCGGCGGTTCCGGTACGCATCCCTGGTAACATATGTCTCGATGACGCGCCTGATTCTTGCCTGTCTGATCCTGGCTTCCTCGCCGGCCCTGTTCGGCCAGGGGAAGCGCACCGTGCTGATCATCACCGACGCCGAGGGCGTGGCGGGGGTCTGCCGCCAGGACCTGACCAACACCAACAGCCCCGAACTGCGCCAGTTGCTGACCGGGGAGACCAACGCCGCGGTAGAGGGCTTCCTGGCCGGCGGCGCCGATGAAGTGATCGTCTGGGACGGACACGGCGGCAGCGCCACCCTCTCCGCGCAGACCATTCACCCGCGCGCCCGCCTGGCGGTGGGGAACCTGGGCAGCTCCATGCTGCTCGACCGGCGGGGCATCGCGGGGCTGGCCTTCGTGGGGCAGCACGCCCGCGCCAACCGGCGCCCGGCGGTGATGGCCCACAGCTACAGCTCGCTGGGCATCCAGAAGATCCTCATGAATGGCAAGCCCGTGGGGGAGATCGAGACCCGCGCCGCGCTGGCCGGGGCCTACGGGGTGCCGGTGATCTTTCTGAGCGGCGATGACGCGGCCGCCGAAGACCTGCGGGCCATCGCGCCGGAGGCCGTCTCGGTGGTGGTGAAGGAGGCGCTGGGCTACTACGCCTGCCTGTCGATGTCCGCCCAGGCGGCGCGCGATGCCATCCGCGCCGGGGCCGAGCGCGCCATGAAGGAGATCGGGCGCATGCGCCCGTACAGGATCGAGGGGCCGGTCACCTTCGAGGAGGAGCGCACCACCCGGAGCACCATCCCGGCCGAGGTCTCCCCCTTGGCCGAGGTCGTGGACGCGCGGACGCTGCGCTACAGGGGCCAGGACTTCCTGGAAGCCTGGAAGCGCTGGCGCGGCCGGTAGCGTGCCCGCCTGGCCAGAGAATTGCTAAACGGCACCGGGTGAAGCGCTCAGGGGCCGCCGAATGGCTGGATGATCCCGCTGTGCCGCTCCCGGAATGGGAACGGTTACAGCGCGAAATCGGCTCGACCAGCCGCCGGCTGGGCAATCACCGGCTGGTGCTGGGCGCCCTGCGACGCGACTCGCTGCCCGTGCGGCGCGTGCTCGACGTGGGCTGCGGTTCCGGCGAGTTGATGCGCGACATCCGCCGCCGGCTGGGCGTGGAAGTGGTGGGTGCAGACCTGCGACCCGCCCGGGTTCCCGGGCTGCAAATTGTGGCGGCGGACGCGGTACGGGATCCCCTGCCGGCCTGCGACGTGGCGGTCTCGGTCTGGATGGCGCATCACCTGGCGGAGACGGACCTGGTGGAGCTGATCCGCAATGTGGGCCGCTCGGCGCGGCGGCTCCTGCTGGTGGACCTGGTGCGGCACCGCGTCCCCCTGGCGCTGTTCCGTACCCTGGCCGCGCCTTTTCTCCATCCAGTGAACGCGGCGGACGGGATGCTTTCGATTCGCCGCGCGTTCACTGGCGCGGAACTGCGACGCGCCGCCGCCCGGGCGCTCGCGGGCACCGAGGCGGCCTTCCGCCACACCGTGGCGCCGTTGTGGCTGCGGCAGGTGCTCGATATTCGCTATCGCCGGTAATTCAGGCCGCGTTGCGGGACTTCAGCCACTCCCCTATCCGCCGGTCCCTGGCGCCGATGTGATGGACCAGCCAATCCTTGAGAAAGTGCAGGATCGAGACCGAAAGGGCCACCCGGCCGGCCTTGTAGGCTTCTTCGTATTCGAGGACGCGGCGCAGCAGCGCGGCGTGTTCGGCCTTGTGGGCGGCGGCATCGGGATAGTGGTACGCCTGCATGAGGCCCTCTTCGGCCGCGAAATGCATGCGGGTGTAAGCGATCAAATCCGCCAGGACAGTTCCGGCCGCCTCGCTGCCCTCCCCCGCCGCCATGGCCGCCTGGAGGCGCCCGGCGATCTGGAACAGGCGCTGGTGCTGCAAGTCGATACGGCTCACCCCCAGGGCATACTCGTCTTTCCAGGAGAACATCGCCATGCTCGCTCTATCGGCCGCCGGGCGGGCGGGCAGTAGTCCGTTCATGCCCGTAAAATCCCCATACGACCCGAAATTCTCGCAATTGGGCTTCTTCCGGTGGTGAGGCTGGGGACCCTCGCCTAGAATTCGGTTATGGCCGCTCCATTCCAGGTAATTCAACCCGAAACTACCTATACGGGCACCCCCATCACCCCCCTCCAGACCGGGTTGCCGAAGACCACCCGGTCCCTCTGCCCCGAGTGCACCAAGCTGATCGATGCCCGGATCTTCGAGGAGAACGGCCGCGTGGTGATGGAGAAGACCTGCCCGGACCACGGCGAGTTCCACGACATCGTCTTCTCGGATGCCAAGATGTACCTGAAGATGGAGGAGTGGAGCTTCGGCGACAGCCGCGGTCTGATGAACCCGGCCGTCAGCGACGCCGTCACCTGCCCCACCGACTGCGGCTTGTGCAACCTCCACACCAGCCACACGGGGCTGGCCAACGTCGACCTGACCAACCGCTGCAACCTGACCTGCCCGGTGTGCTTCGCCAACGCCAACGCAGCCGGTTACCTCTACGAGCCCGATATCGAGCACGTGCGCCGCATGTTGCAGGCCTTGCGCGACCAGAAGCCGGTGGCCTGCCGCATCGTGCAGTTTTCCGGCGGCGAGCCCACCATCCACCGGGACTTCATCCGGATCCTCCGGATGGCGACCGAGATGGGTTTTTCCCATACCCAGGTGGCTACCAACGGGATCAAGTTCACGGACCTGGAGTTCGCCCAACAGTGCAAGGAAGCCGGGCTGCACACGCTCTACCTCCAGTTCGACGGCGTCTGCGACGACGTCTACCGCCGCACGCGCGGCGAATCGCTGTGGGAGAAGAAGCTCCAGTGCATTGAAAACGTGCGCAAAGCAGGGCTGAAGATCGTCTTTGTCCCCACCATCGTGAAGGGGTTGAACGATCACGAGATCGGCAATATCGTGCGCACCGCGATCGAGAATATCGAATGCACCAGCGGCATCAGTTTCCAGCCGGTGGCCTTCACCGGGCGCATTGCGCGCAGCGAACTGGAGGCCAAGCGCTTCACCCTGGCGGACTTCGCCCACGCCATGCAGGAGCAGACCGGTCTGGCCGACGCTTACGAAGACTGGTTCCCGCTCTCCTGCGTGACGCCCTTCTCCAAGCTCCTCAGCGCGCTGCGCGGGGAGATGACCACCCACCTGAGCTGCCACCCGCACTGCTCCATCGGCACGTACTTCTTCGTGGATAAGCACAAGAAGGCCACCCCGGTGACGCGCTTCATCGACGTCGGCCCCATGCTGAAGGAGATGGAGATGCTGGCGCGCAAGGCGGCGCCCAAGAAAATCAAGTTCTTCTCGAAGATCTCGGCGTGGAACACCCTGCGCAAGTTCTTCCATGAGGACAAGGCGCCCGAGGGCCTCACCTTCAACCTGTTCCTCCAGACCCTGCAAGGCATGACCGATAAGCGCTTCGGCCGCGGGGAGAAGGAGAAGGAAGGTTTCACCTACCGCACCCTCATGGTGGCCGGCATGCACTTCATGGACGCCTACAACTACGACGTGGAGCGGGTGAAGCGCTGCGTGATCCACTACGCGGCGCCCAACGGGTTGATCTATCCCTTCTGCGCGTACAACTCCGGCCCGGTCTTCCGCGAGAAGATCGAGAAGCAGTTCTCGATCCCCTTCGAGCAGCAGGCCGAGCTGAAGTCGCTGCTGGTGAAGGGCATCCAGCCGGCCAACGGCAACGGCAAGCGCGGCAGAATCGCGAAGGAACACGAAGAGCCGGCGCTGGTGTAAGGGCGCCGGCAGCCCTCAAACTCAGCGGAAGAGCGGCGGCGGCTCGCGGTCGTCTTCCTGCGCCACCCCGAAGTAGTCGAAGGCGATCTGGGTAGCCACGCGCCCGCGCGGCGTGCGGTTCAGGAAACCCAACTGGATGAGGTAGGGCTCGTAGACCTCTTCCAGGGTATCGGCCTCCTCCCCTATGGACGCCGCAATGGTGTTCAGCCCCACGGGTCCCCCGCGGTACTTCTCCAGGATGGTGTGCATGAGCTTCTGGTCCAGGTCGTCGAGGCCGTAGCGGTCCACTTCGAGCAGGTCGAGGGCCACTTGGGCCACCTCGCGGGTGATGCGGCCGTCGGCGCGCACTTCGGCGTAGTCGCGGACGCGCCGGAGCAGGCGGTTGGCGATGCGCGGGGTGCCGCGGCAGCGGCGGGCGATCTCCCCGGCAGCATCCTCGTCGATGGGCACGTCCAGGATGCGAGCGGAACGGGTGACGATCTGTTGCAGCTCCGGCACCTGGTAGGGGTCCAGGCGCAGCACCAGGCCGAAGCGGCCGCGCAGGGGCGCGCTGATGAGGCCCTGCCGGGTGGTGGCGCCGATGGCGGTGAAGCGCGGCACCGGGATCGAGTGAGTGCGGGCGCCCGGACCGGTGCCCACCAGGATGTCCACCCGGAAATCCTCCAGCGCCGAGTAAAGCATCTCCTCGACATCCGGCATAAGCCGGTGGATCTCGTCGATGAAGAAGACCTGGCGCGCCTCGATGTTGGTGAGGACGCCGGTGAGATCGAGCTTCTTCTGCAGGACGGGGCCGGAGGTGGCGCCGAACTTGACTTCCAGTTCTTCGGCGATGATGGAGGCCAGGGTGGTTTTGCCGAGCCCCGGCGGGCCGTAGAGCAGCACGTGGTCCATGGCCTCGCCGCGCCGGCGGGCGGCCTCGATGGCGATGGCGAGGTTCTCTTTCAGCTTGGGCTGCCCGGTGAATTCGGCCAGGCGGCGGGGGCGCAGGCCGGCTTCGAACTGGAGTTCGTCGTCCTGGCGGTTGCGTGAGATGAGGCCGCGGGCAGGCATGCTACCTCACCAGCTCCAGGGCGCGGCGGAAGAGGGTCTCGAACCCGGCCGGCCCAGAGGCTGCGGCGGCGGCTCGGGCTTTTTTCACCGCGGCTTCGGCGGCGGGACGCGCGCACCCCAGGTTGAGCAGCGCCGAGAGCACGTCCTGGTCAACGGCGGCAAGCGGCCCGGCACCGTCCGCGGCGGCGGCTGCACTTTCGGCACCCACGGCCGGCACCTTGTCGCGCAGTTCAAGCACCATGCGCTCGGCGGTCTTCTTCCCCACCCCGGGGACGCGCACCAGCCGCGCCACGTCGCCGCTGCGGATGGCCGCCAGCAGGTCTGCCGCTTCCAACCCGCTGAGGACCGTCACGGCCAGACGGGGGCCGATGCCCGTCACGGTGATGAGCTTTTCAAACAGCGCCTTCTCCTCCGGGCTGAGAAAGCCGTAGAGCATCAGGGCATCCTCGCGCACGTGGGTATGGATTCTGAGCCGCACTTCGGCGCCGGCATCCGGCAGCTTCGAGTACGTCGAGATGGGGATGAAGACCTCATACCCCACTCCGTTGACGTCCACGATTGCCTGGTTGGGATGTTTTTCGGCCAGCACGCCGCGCAGGGAAGCGATCATAGCACCGTAAACCGTATTATCGCCCGTTTCACCCGGAGGGCGGGCGCGGGTTCATCGGGAGGCGGTTTTTGCCGCATAATGAAGGCATGCCTGAGGAGCGAAACGGGACCCCGGCGACCATCGCCCTCGAAGTAAACGCTACGAAGAACATCATTCAGATTTTCGACCGGCACAGGCATACTGCGTTTCATCTCTCCCGCCCGATCGACCTCTCCGTCCGACACGAGCACGGCCAGTGCATCATTACATATCCACCGCTTGACCTGGAGGTCTGGGGAGATAACGAGATGGAGGCGCTGTGGGCCTTTGCGGAGCTGTTCAGCGATACCTGGCATTCCGTCGCGAATGCACCGGATAGCGGACTCACCGGGGATGCCCGGGAGTTAAAGCGCCAAATGCGCGAACTCGTGGGGAGAACCGAACCGGTCAAAGCGGCGTAAGGTGGCCGAGATTCCCGTCGCCAAGGTGCTTGCCGCCCTGGAGCGCAAAGGCTTCCGGCGGAGCGACACTCACCACATTCTCCTCCGCTTCTACCTTGGCGGGCGCCTCACTTCGATTAAGACCCGTATCAGCCACGGTCAGCGTAGTCTGGACGACTGGTTCATCGGCCAGATGACCAAGCAGATCCGTCTCTCCAAGAAGGAATTCCTGGATCTGACCGAATGCTCGCTGAGCGAGGCCGAATATGGCCGCCTGATGGTCGCCAGAGGCCACATTCGGCCGTGACTTGCTTACTCCGGGAACCCCTCCTTCTTCAATCCCGGGATGATGCGCAGGGCGTTCTTGTAATAGAGCTTCTTGAGCACTTCGTCGGGCAGAGCGAGCCCGTAGACCTTCCATAAACCGTGGTGCTTGCGGTCGTGATCGAAGTATTCGTCGGCGGTTTCGAGGATGCGGAAGTAGGTGTGGTACTCCGCCGGGCGCCAGGTGTCCTTGCCGAACATCACCCGGTCCTGGTAGCGCTCCAACCACTGGCGGGCAAAGCGCGGCTGGCGCCCCAACTCTTCCACCACCGCGCCGATTTCGGTGTAGACGTTGGGCAGCCGGTCGAGCAGCTCGCCGAGGCGCTCCAGGTCGTTGCCGTACCAGCCCAGGTGGGCGTTGATGAAGTTCGTCCGGGGATGGCGGGCGAAGAGGCGGTGCTGTTCGGCCATCAGGTCATCGAAACGCGGATAGCGCTCGGGCGGGCGGGCGCGGCGGGGGTATAGCTTCAGTTCCAGCCAGCGCTCGTTGTAACGGTCCATGGGGTCGAACAGGGCGCGCGGCTCACCGGTGTGGATGAGGACCGGAATGCCCAGCTCGCCGCACTTGCGGAAGACGGGGTCGAAGCGCGGATCGTCGACGGGGATGCGCCGTCCCTGGCCGTCCTTCAAGTCCATCCCGAAGTTTTTGAAGATTTTGAGGCCCTGCGCACCGGCGCGCACGTCCTGCTCGAGCTGCCTCGCCGCACGGGCGCCGTAGTCCGGGTTGTCGATGTCGCTGAAATCCATGCCGGCAAAGACGGCGAAACGGTCGGGGTAGGAGCCCTTCAAGGCCGCCACCGAAGAGCGCAGCCGCTCGCCGGTGCCGCCGCTCAGGTTGACCATCACCCGCAGGTTCAGGGCGTCCATCTCCTTCACCAGGCGGGCGGCGGCTTCCGGGCCGGCGGCGCGCTGATGGTTGTGCACGTCGATGACGGGGAATTTGGCGCGGGTGACGCGGTGCTCCGGTACTTTCAGGGTAGAGCGCGGCTCGTATTCTTCGATGGACATGGTCTGGGCGCACATCGAGACTGCCGCCAGCAGCAGGATCAGCATCGGCTTCATATCTTGTTCTCCGCCCGCAACAGGCGCAGGCCGTTGAAGGTCACCAGCAGGCTGGCTCCCATATCCGCCAGCACCGCCATCCAGAGTGTCGCCAGCCCCAGGGCGGCCAGCCCCAGGAAGGCCGCTTTCAAGGCCAGGGCGGCGGCCACGTTCTGCCGGATAACGCGCGCCGCGCGGCGCGCATGGCGCACCAGGAAGGGCAGGCGCGCCAGGTCGTCCGACGCCAGCACGATATCGGCGGTTTCGAGCGCCACGTCCGTAGCGCCCCGGCCGAGCGCGATCCCCACCGAAGCGCTGGACATGGCCTGCGCATCGTTCACCCCGTCCCCCACCATCGCTACGGCGTCGTGGGCGTTGCGCAGCTCGGCCACGGCGGCAGCCTTGTCTTCAGGCAGCAGGTCGGAGCGGAAGCTGGCGAGCTTCAGTTGGCGGGCCACGGCCTGCGCGGTGGCGCGATTATCTCCGGTGAGCATGAACAGGTGGATGCCGGCGCGGCGAAGCTGGTCGAGCGCGGCGACAGCCTCGGGTCGCACGGGGTCGCGCAGCCCCACCACGGCCCAGACCTCGTCTTCGGTGCCGCAGGCCACGGCCGTGTGGTCGGAATCCTCCAGACGTTCGAGCGCGCGGCGAACTTCTTCGGTGGCCAGGCCCTTTTCCCGCAGCAGCCGCTGGCTGCCTGCCCAGAAGGTCTTTCCGCCGACTTCCGCCTGCGCGCCCCTGCCGGGCAGCGACCGGAAACCTGCTGCCACGGCCGGCCTGACGCCTTCGCCCGCGGCGTACTCCACTACGGCCCGGGCCAGCGGGTGTTCGCTGGTGTGCTCCAGGGCGGCCAAGTGCCCCAGGCATTCGCGCGCGCCGCGGCCGTTGAGGGGGACGAACTGCTCGACGGCCGGCCGCCCGCGAGTCAGGACCCCGGTCTTATCGAAGGCCACCACTTTCAGGCGCGCGGCCTCCTCCAGATAGGCTCCGCCTTTGATCAATACGCCGTGCCGCGCGGCCGAAGCCAGCGCCGCGGTAATGGTCACGGGGGTCGAGATCACCAGGGCGCAGGGGCAGGAGATCAGCAGGATCACCATGCCCTGGTAAAACCAGTAGCTCCAGGCGGCGCCCCAGGCGAGCGGCGGCAGCAGGATCACCCCCGCGGCCAGGGCCAGCATGGCGGGGGTGTAGTAGCGCGCGAAGCGCTCGACGAACTGCTCGCTGGGGGCGCGCCGGTGGGCGGATTCCTGCACCATCCGGATGATGCGCGCCAGCGTCGTATCCGATGGCTCGCGCGTGACCCGCACCTCGAGCACGCCTTCTCCGTTCATGGTGCCGGCCCAGACCTGGGAGTTGGGTTCCTTCTCCACCGGCAGCGATTCGCCGGTAATGATGGCCTGGTCTACCGTGGAGCGCCCCGCCGCCACGGTGCCGTCGCAGGGGATGCGCTCGCCCGGCCGCACCCGCACCCGGTCTCCTGTCCGCAGCGACTCCGCAGGCACGCGCCGCTCCGTGCCGCCCTCGACGACGGCGGCGCTGGCGGGTGAAAGGCGCATCAGGGATGAAATGGCCGAACGCGCCTTCCCGATGCTCCAGCTTTCCACCATTCCGGCCAGGGCGAAGAGAAATGCCAGACTGCCGCCCTCGAAACCCTCGCCGAGCACGAAGGCGCCGATGATAGAAACCGTCATCAACACGTGCAGGTCCGGCCGCAGGGCCTTGGCCGCGGAGGCAGCCTTGGGCAGCGAGGGACCGAAACCCACCACCGCCGCAGCCAGATAGCACAACAAGGCCGCCAGCGGCGCCGCGCCGTGCTCCCCGTGAGCGCCCAGCAGGGCAGCCAGGGGGCGGTCCGAGGCCGCCAACTCCAGCAACATCCCGACGGTCACCAGCGCCCCGCTCGCCGCCGTGGTGAGGAGGCGCCACCGGCGGTGCAGCCATCCTTCGCGGGGCTGCGCGGCCGCCCACGGCTGCGCGCGCATACCCGTCAAGGCCACGGCGCCGGCAAGCTGCTCCGCGGTGATCCGCCGCGGGTCGAACTCCACCCGCATCCGTCCTTCCAGAACGTGGAAATCCAGGTGATGGACGCCCGGCCGGCGGCTCAGTTGGCGGCGCAGCAGAGACACCTCCTGAGCGCAATCCATACCCTGGATTTTGAACTCCGCGGTAGTCCGGATGAGCTTCCCTCCTGAGTGCCCTTGGGGGGGCGGCCCTTTTATTATCCCGCAGGCGCCGGGCCACGGGGACGATTGCGCTCGGGCTTCCGGCAGAGTACGATTTTGGAACCTATGAGCAGCTTTGCGGAGCGCGCCGGCGCAGATTACGGAGGCCCGCTGAGAGCCTCCTTCAAGGGCATGATCGTGGGGCTGGTTCTACTAGCGGCCGCCTTCGTCCTGCTCTGGCTCAATGAAGGATATGCGGTGCGGACCGCGCGGTCGCTGGCCCAGGGCGCCGGCGAGGTGGCCAGCGTCGAGGCCGAACGCGTGGACCCGGCCAACGAAGGGCGGCTGGTGCACGTGGCGGGCCTCGCCACCACCACGGAAACCGTCGCGGACCCGCTGTTCAACGTCTCGGCCAACGCCATCCGGCTGGAACGCAAGGTGGAGATGTACCAGTGGAAGGAAACCTCCAGCACAAAGAGCAGCGGCAGCCGCGACAACCGCCAGACTGCCAGGAAAACTTATCGCTACGAGCTTGTCTGGTCCGAGCGGCCCATCGACTCGTCAAAATTCAAGCAGCCCGACGGCCACGAGAACCCGCCCATGCCGCTGCGCTCGGCAAACTTCCCGGCCCGGCACGTCACCCTGGGAGCCTTCCGGCTGAACGCCGGGCAGACGGGCAGGCTGAAGAGCGCCGGCCCGGTGGACATCTCCTCCGCTACCCTGCCGGATGCCCTCAGGGGGCGGGCGCGGCCGATAGATTCGGGTTTTCAGACCGGCAACCCCGAGTCGCCGCAGCCGGGGGACCTCCGCATTCTGTTCAGCCAGGTGAGGCCGTGCGAAGCGACCGTGGTGGCGCGCCAGGCCGGCGACAGCTTCGGGCCTTACAGGGCGGATGCCGGGGGCGAGATCGACCTGGTGGAGATGGGGACCCTGAGTGCGGCCGCCATGTTTGAAACCGCGCTCCGCCGCAACACGCTGCGCACCTGGATACTGCGCGGCGTGGGACTAGCGCTCATGGTCTTCGGGCTGGCTCTGCTGTTCGGGCCGCTCGCCACCCTGGGCGGCGCGGTACCGCTGTTGGGCGGCATGGTCCGCAGGGGAGTGGGGCTGCTCTCCCTTGCGCTGGGGCTCTGCCTGGCGCTGCTGACCATCGCCAGCGCGTGGATCGCCCACCGGCCGCTGCTCGGCGCGGCGCTGGCGGGGATTGCGCTGCTGGTAGCGGTGGCCGCGATCATCCGGCTGGGGCGGCGCGCGCCTGCAAAGGCCCGCGCCGCGGGCGCACGCTAACCGGCTACTGCCTGCCCGGAGGCTCCGGGGAGGCGGGCTTCTCCTGCCACCGCTTGGGATCCACGCCGCGCAGCGCGAGCTGGCCCTTGCGCGCGGCGTCGGTGGCCGCGGTCAGCACGCGCAGCACCTCGCTGGAGGCGTGGAATCCCATGGAGTTCTCCGCCTCCACGTAGTCCACCATGAACTGCGCGCGGCGCTGGAAGTTGCGCGCGGCTTCGAGTTCCGCGTCGCTGCGGCCGGCCTTGCGGGCGTCGCGCAGGTCGGCGATGAGGTCCACCACGGCGTTCATCGCCACATCGCGCGCGTTGAGGAAGCGGGATTGCAGCGTTTCGGCGCGCTCCTTCAGCTCCTCTTCCGGGACGGAATGGCAGGGCTGGCAGGCGCGGTTGATGTTGAGCAGCGGGCTGCGTACCTGGTGATCGCTCACCTTGGTGCCGCCCATCCGCATGTAGGGCATGTGGCAGTCGGCGCAGGCCACCCCGGCGCGGCCGTGGGTGCCCATGCTGAAGGTCTCGAACTCGGGGTGCTGGGCCTTCAGCACACGCGCCCCGGTTTCGGCATGCACCCAGTCGTGAAAGCCGATCTCGTCGTAGTAAGCCAGCGCCGCATCCACCCCCAGCCCCTTGTCCCAGGGGAAGACCAGCCGCTTTTCGGGTCCCTGGAAGTAGTACTCCACGTGGCACTGGGCGCAGACGTAAGTGCGCATCTCCTGGGCCGTGGCCTGCCGCCAGTCGTAGTTCTCGATGCCCTGGGAGGCCTTGTAGGCGCGGAGACCGTTCATGAATGCCGGGCGCGTAATGCGCAGTTGCATGGTCTGGGGGTCGTGGCAGTCGATGCAGGCGACCGGGTGCGTCACGGTCTGGGTGGCCTCGGCATAGGTCATGGCGTTGATCTTGTCGAAGCCGGCGAACAGGTCGCCGTTGCCCAGCTTCTTCATGGCTACGTAGGTGGAGGCATGGCAGTTCAGGCAGGTACCCGGCTGCTTGAACTCCAGCACCCGGCGAGTAAAGCGCTGGTCCACCAGCATGTGGGCGTGGCCGCGCTCCTCGCGGAAATCGGTGGCGAAGGCGTAGCCGGCCCACATGGTGGTGAGGCGCGGGTCGTCCTCCAGCTTGCTCTGCGCCACGGTGCTGCGGGGATCGACGTCGGTCGGCAGGTGCCGCAGCGCTTCGGATCCCCCGTAGCGGGTGCGCTCCTGATCGACGGTGCGCCGGTAGGTGTCGTACTGCATGGGGAAGTTCTTGCCCCAGATGGCCGGGTCCTCGGTATTGTCGTCGATCTCCACCACGCGGAAGAAGGGATTGCGAGCCTCCTGCCGCCGCTCGAAGATGTTCACCAGCAGGGCCGCCAGACCCAGGGTCACGACGGTTGCGATCACCACCACGAAAATCAGTTTCCTGGTCATATCGATTTCACATGTGCCCCACGCGCGAATGGCAGGCAATGCAGGAGACGTCCTGGTTGTGCTCGCGGGTGGCGCGGATGGCCTCTACGATATCGGCGTGGCACTTCAGGCAGGCCGACTCGGCGACGTCGAAGTTGCGTTGGGTAATCCGGATCTGGTCGGGAAAGCGCCCCGTGGTGAAGGCCAGGGAGTGGTTGAAGCCGTTCACCGCCTTGGTCACGTACTTGGAAACCAGCCCCGGGGGCGTATGGCAGTCGTTGCAGACGGCCACGCGGCCATGTGTGGACTTCATCCAGCTTTCGAACTGCTCCCGCATGACGTGGCAGTTGGCGCACGCCGCAGGGTCGTCGGTGAGGTAAGACGATCCTTTGGCGTAGCCGAAGGTATAGAGGCCGATTCCCAGCATGGCGCCCACCAGGACCGCCAGCAGTACCAGCGCTCCGACTCCCCGTTCGCCGCGCCGCGGCTTGTGCTCCGGCATCTTCACATGGATAACATAGAGACGCGTTCTTCCCAATTGGTATCTGAACTGCGGAAGGCGGGATGTGCTCCGTGCAACACGACGCTCAGCCATGCTGATGGCAGTGGCCGTCTGCGCCGCCGCCGCGCAGCCGCTCGAGATCCAGGGCAGTCTCCGCTCGCGTTTGGAAGTATGGGATTGGTTTGAAGGCGCCGGCAACAGCACCTACGCATTTTCGGGCAACCTGCTGCGGCTGGGAATCGGCCAACAGCGCGCCGCCTGGGACTGGCAGGTGGAGCTTGCCGCGCCGCTGCTCCTGGGACTGCCCGACGACGCCCTGGCGCCCGCGCCGCAGCTCCAGTTGGGTTTGGGAGCCAACTACTTCGCCGCCAACAATAACGAACGCAACGCCATCAATCTCTTCCCCAAGCAGGCGTTCGTGCGGTTGAAGCAGTTGGGGGGCTCGCCGCGCCAGAGCCTGCGGCTCGGCCGTTTCGAGTTTCTCGACGGCGCCGAGGTGACGCCCGTCGACCCCACGCTGGCAGCCCTGAAGCGCGACCGCATTCAACAGCGCCTGATCGGCAACTTCGGCTGGAGCCACGTGGGCAGGAGTTTCGATGGGGCGCACTACTCCTGGAACGGCGCCCGCACCAATGTCACGGCCATGGGCGCACTGGCCACCCGCGGGGTCTTCCGGGTCAACGGCTGGGGGAACCTGGACACTGCCCTGGGTTATGCCGCCCTCACCCGGCAGGTGCCCGGAAAAACTTCCCAGCTCGAATGGCGGCTGTTTGGAATTTATTACCAGGACTGGCGCGATGTCGTAAAAACAGACAACCGTCCCGCCGTTTTGCGGCTTCCGGACCTGGACAGCATCCGGCTGGGGACCATCGGCGGCCACGCGATCCTGGCTACCCGCACGCAGGCCGGGACGGTGGACGCGCTGTTGTGGGGCGCACTGCAGACCGGCGCATGGGGAAACCTGGACCACGGCGCGGGGGCTCTGGCGGTGGAGGCCGGTTGGCAGCCGCCGGTGCTTCCATCCATCCGGCCGTGGCTGCGCGCGGGCTTCTGGCACGGCAGCGGCGACGGCAACCCCCTGGACGGCGATCACGGCACCTTTTTCCAGATCCTCCCCACGCCCCGCGTCTACGCGCGCTTCCCGTTCTACAACCTGATGAACATCCAGGACCTGTTCGGGCAGGTCATGCTTCGCCCCCACACGGCCGTTACGATACGGGCCGAAGCACATGCGCTGCGGCTGGCCGAGCGCAACGACCTCTGGTACCTCGGGGGCGGCGCGTTCGAGCCCCGGAGCTTCGGCTACATCGGTCGCCCGGGGTTCGGCCGGCGCGGCCTGGCCGCCCTCTACGACGTCAGCGCCGACTGGCGCGTCTCCCCCGCCCTCACGCTACACGCCTACTTCGGCCACGCGCGCGGGGGCGGCGTGGTGGAAGCTATTTATCCGGAGGGATCCGACGGCAGTTTCGGATACCTGGAACTGCTCTACCGATTCTGAGCCCCGCCTTCAGGCGATCCGCTCGTAACCGGCGATGCGCGGCGGTTCTTCGAGCAGGCTACTGACGGTGTGGAGGAAGTCCTTCATGTGGGGCGATGCAAGATGGCGATCCAACGACTCGGCGCAGGTCCAGTTCTCATAGAATACGAAACGCCCCGGTTCCTTGGTGCTGCGGTGCAGGAGGTACTCGTTGCAGCCCTCCTCCTTGCGGGTCGGCTCGATGAGCGCGAGCAGGCGCTCTTCGAGTTCAGCCTCCTTGCCGGCGCGAGCAGCCATCTCTGCCACCACGATCAATGGTTTTTCTGCCATAGAGCAATGCTACACGACCGGGACCGGATGTGTAAGCCCCGCCACCACCGGCCAGGGATCGTGCCGGTGGGTCCACTACCGGCGGGCAGGGTAGTGGTACTTTGAAGGCTGGAGGTGCCGTTTGCGACACCTGACCATGG
>JAWLGN010000109.1:0-16519 GCA_041685075.1 Bryobacteraceae bacterium | reverse complement strand
AGGCGCCGCAGACATTGCAGGTGAACGCAACCATGCCGCTACGCCCTCAAGTCGAGCTCCACCGCGCTGACCGAACGCGCCGGAAACGACCACCTGGCCACCGGCGCCGCCGCCAGCGCCTTCTGCTTGGGCGCAAACACATCCGGCTCACCCTCGTACACGATCTCCAGAGGGTCCTCGGGAGCGATTTCGTGGACCGTGCCGCCCGTGACCGCCATGCCCGGGACGGAAAACGAAGCTTCCACCGCCTTATGGTAGTTCGTGTTCGCCACGTGGAGGTACAGCTTGTTGCCGGTCCGGCTGGCTGCAATATCGAGGTCCGGCGGGCAGGACTTCACCCCTACCGCCTGTCTGCCGTTCACGCGCTTGAACAACCGCATGACGGAAGCTACGGGCCGCATGTAGCACTGCCGCCCGGACAACATGACCGCGTTGCTCGACCAGCGGGTCCCCTCGAAATCGGCGTTCGTGGCGATGGCTATGATGTCGCCGTTGCGCTGGTAGGTGTTGAACGTGCGTGCCTGGTAGACGCCCACCAGCCACTCGCTGCTGAGCAGGGAAGAGCGGTGCAGCCCCATGTGCCCTTCGGTGATCGCGATCTTCAGTTTGGGGGTGACGGACCGGATGGCATCCCTCACCTCCCGGATCCTCGCCTCCATTCGGGGGCGGATCTCCAGCAGCTCTTGCCAAGCCTTCTCGGGATGCTTCCGGTAACGGTAACCCCGCATCACGGAATCGGGCGACGGTCCCTGTCCTCCCATGTGAAAGGCGATTAAATCGAGCTGGTCCCCGGCCCGCCTGGCCATGTCGTGGGCCCATAATTCGCGCCGCCCTTCGGGTCCGGTGCCCCAATCGCCCCAGCCGATGAGCTGGATCGACGGGTCGCGCTCCCGCATGGCTTTCGCGAATTCGATGGTGTGGACGATCGCCTGTTCTTTCGTGAATCCGGTCCGGCTGTAGGAGGTCTCGTTGCCAACCTGCCAGAGCTTGATGTTATAGGGCTGGGGCACACCATGGCGCCTGCGTTCGCGGTTATCCGGATCGTTGGCGTAGGCCACCCAGTCGGCGGCTTCCCTGGCATCGCCCGCGCGGTTCTGGCCATCCCATGTCTTGGTGTAAGCCGGCCGGCCGTCGGCGAGGAAGTTGACGCAGTAGAGCGGCTCCGCTCCCGTGCGACGGCACAGGTCCACAAACTCGTGTGTCCCCACGCGGTTCGTCTCCTTGCCGCCCCACAGGTAGTTGTACATCCACGGGCGCGACTGCACCGGTCCGACGCCCTCGCGCCACTTGTAATAGGAGGAGAAGATACCGCCCCAGCGGATCACGTCGGGCGCCAGATCCGTGGCGACTGCAACGAAGCTCTTCAGCCAGTCGTCGCTGCGGTAATCCCAGGCGGCTTCGACCGAGCCGTCGCTAGTGCCGAGCGGCTCCATGAACTGCATGTAGAGGTAGGGCGAGATCTCAAACAGCGGCGCCGGATCGATCACCACCGCCTGCGGGCCGGCTTCCGCGGCCTGCGCGCCCCGGAGCGCGGAAATGACCGCCGCTGCGGAGCCGCGCTGTAGAAATTCTCTGCGTCCCGTCATCAAAATCTCCCAGCGATATTCTACGTGTTCAGCCCGTAGGCGCGGTGCACGTCTTCGAGCGAGACCGACCCCACCAGCCGGTTGCGCTCCGTGCGGCTGGCCACCGGCAGCAGCGGGTAGGAGGCCAGCAGCCGCAGCGCCACGTCCGCCGGCATATCGGGATAGAGCCGCGGGCAGACCGGCAGCTCGAGGGCATCGGCGAGCGGCGCCTCGGGCGGCCCGGCGTCCGCCAGTTTCTCCCGGGGAAGGCAGCTCCAGCCGCCGCCGGGCCGCCGCACCAAAGCCGCCCGCGCGCCCGCCCTCTTGGCCGCCTCCTGGGCGTCCGCCACTCGGGCGGCCGCGTCCAGCACCAGCGGCGGCTGCTCCTGCATAGCGTCCTCCACCCGCAGCGGAAGCGCCGCCCGGTATTCTTCGGCCGAGGGCAGGTCCACCCCTTCCATCCGCGCCACCATGCTGAAGAACGGCGCCGGCCGCAGCCGCTGCGAGACGAACCAGGCGGTGATGTTCGCCACGATCACCGGCAGGATGATCACGTAGTTCGCGCTCACCTCGAAGACCATGAAGATCGAGGTCATGGGCGCGCGAAACACCCCGGCGAAAAACGTGCCCATCCCCACCAGCACGTACGATTCGACCGGGCTGACCGGCGAGGGCCACCAGGCGTGCGCCAGCCCGCCCAGCCCGCCTCCGATCATCGCGCCGATAAAGAGCGTGGGGGCGAACATCCCGCCGGGGATGCGCGCGCTGAAGCACAGCGCCGTCACCGCCATCTTGAACAGCCCCAGTTGCGCCAGCACGGGCCAATCGTAGCGGCCGTGCAGGGCGTTATCGATGGCCTCGTAGCCCGCTCCCATCACTTCGGGGAACCACAGCCCCACCGTCCCTACCACCAGTCCCGCCCCGGCTGCCTGCGCGTAGAGCGTGCGCGCCGGCATGCGGTCCAGCCGGGTCCGCGCCAGTTCGATCAGCCGCACGAAGCCCGCCGAAAGCAGCCCGCCCGCCACCCCAACGGCCGCGTACACCAGCAGTTCGCTCGGGTGCGTGATCTGGAACACCGGCACCGAGAACAGCGGCTGATCCCCCAAAAACCAGCGCACCACCACCACCGCCGAAACCGCCGAGAGCAGAATCGACCCCAGCACCGCCGCGCTCCAGGTGGCAATCACCTCTTCCATCACGAACAGCACGCCGGTGATGGGCGTATTGAAGGCCGCCGCGATGCCCGCCGCCGCCCCCACCGGCGCGATCATCCGCATGATGTCGCGCGGCAGCCGGAAAATGCGCCCCAGCAGCGAGGCGACTCCCGACCCCATCTGCAGCGCAGGATCTTCCGGCCCCAGCGAGTTGCCCGAGCCGATCGATATCGAGCAGGCCAGAAACTTCCCCGCGATGCTGCTCGGCGGCACGAAGCCGTTCGAGATGTAGAGCGCCGCCTTCGCCTGGTTTACCCCGCTGCCCTGCGCCGCCGGGAAGACTCGGGACACCAGGAACACCGCCGCCAGCGCTCCCAGCGTGGGGGAGACCAGCCGCCCGTAGCGCATACGGCCCGCCTGCGCCCCCAGCCAGTACCAGCTCACAAAGTCGATGGCGATGTGGAAACACACCACCAGCAGCCCTGCGAAGAGGCCGATCAGGATCGAGATGGCCAGAAAGCGCTGCGTTTCGCTGGAGGTCCGGGCCGAGGCGCCCGCACGCTTACTCTGGGGCATCCCGCATGATCCTCGCCATGGTCAACTCCAGCGCCACATCCGTAACTTCCATCTTCGGGCAGGTGTCGCGCCGCGCCCGCCACAACTCCTCGGCCAGCGCCAGCATCCTGGGGGTTTCGCCTTCCAGCCGCCGCGGGCGCCTTGCCGCCAGTGCCTTTCGCGCCGCTTCCGCCAGTTCGGCGGACTCCTCCGGCAGCTCGCCGCAGCGCTCCAGCGCCTCGAGCGCCCGTTTCACCACCTCGCGGCTGCGGCGGTTGCGTTCCGCCCCGCTCAGCCGCACGCGGGTGGGATCCAGCCGCATGGTTTCGACGGTCTCCTCCAGCAGCCGGGCCACCTGCGGGTCGTCCGGATCGCGCCGCCGCGCGCTGCGGAGCGCCGACACGGCCGCCCGGTAGTTGCCCATGGCGCGCTCGGCCTCCCCCAACCCCACCCAGGCGTCCGTGGCCGCATCATCCAGCCGGGTGGTTTCGCGAAAGATATCGGCGGCCTGCTGCGGCGCCCCGTACTCGAGCAGCAACCGCCCTATGGGATTGCGCAGGTCGGGATCCGGCGGCGCCTCCGCGGCGGCCTCCAGCAGTTCCGCCAACAGCTTGGTGCGGTCGCCGAGCTTGTGGTACAGCCCGGCCAGCTCCAGGCGTGCCCGCAACCGGTTCTCCAGCGGCGCCTCGGGCCAGTAGCCAAAGATCGCCCGGTGATAGCTCTCTACCGCCGCATCCCTGCGGCCCTCTTGGGCATCGATGCGCGCCAGCATCAGGTTCACCGCTCCGCTCGAGGGATCGGCTTCCCGCAGCTCGACGAGGTGCCGCTCGGCTTCCCTCCACTGCCCGGCGGCGCTCAACACGCGTGCCAGTGCCAGGCGGTGCTCGAAATTTCCGGGAGCGAACGTGAGGGCCGCCCGGTACTCCTCCGCGGCTCGCTGCAAACGGCCCTCCCGCCGGTAGGCTTCGGCACGTTGTGCGTGGCTTTCCGCGCGCTCTTGCCGCGCCGCGCGGTAGCCGCGCGCCACGAGTTCCGTCATGCCGAAAAGAATCACCAGGGCCGCGGAGACCGCCAGCGCGGCCCGTCGTGTAGCGGGGGCCATATTCCAGGATAAACGGCTAATCCCGAAATCCGATGCCGCTCAAGATGACACTCAATTCGCGCCGGTCCGCGCCCACCGAAAACCAGCGGTCCGCAACCAGTGTAACGGTCGCGCTGGTCCCCTCCGGCTGTACGGGCTCCGATTCCAGGGTGTAGGTTCCCGGACCGTTGTAGTCTTGCGCCGCCACCACGCGGCCGTCCATCCGGATCTCCATCCGGCGCACGGGCGAGGGCCCGGGAATGGTGAATTCCACCGCCAGCCGCCTCGGCCGCTCCGGACTCTTCAGCAGCACCACCGCGCGCCGCTCCATCCATCGCCAGCGCCCGTCTTCGAGCGCGTGCAGCCCCGCCACCATCTGGCCGGAGTCCTGCATCGTGAGGTACTCCAGCACAGGCTTGCGCTCCACCACCAGTTCCGCGCGCACGCGGTCGGCTGGGCCGGTGGAAATGCCGAAGGGATAAAACCCCTTCGAGGCCGTCGAGTAGCCCGAGCGGGAATCGAGCCCGATCAGCCGCAGCGGCACCGTGGGCCGGATCTCCATTTCGGCCAGCGGCGCCACCGGGTCGTTGAAGCGGACCGGGTAGGCCAGTTCGCTCGAAACCACGATCTCCCCCGGGTAGAGCGTCTGTCCCTTCCGGAGCGCCAGCCCGCCGTCGGCTTCGAGATAATAGCGCAGCCCCCACTCGCCGTTGATCCACACGCGCCGCCCGCCGGCCTGCTCCCGCACGGTTTCGGCGAACGCGCGGTAACCGTCCCAGTGCTGGTAATTGGCCGCCGCCAGCCCCAGCCCCAGCGGCGCCCACAACGCGAAGCCCGCTACGAGCCAGCGCCGCCGCAGGCGCGAAACCAGCAGCACTACGGGCGCCGCCATGGGCAGCAGGTAGCGCGCCGAGCCGGCGAAGAAGACCACCAGCGCGCCGGCGAAGAATATCGCCGCCCATGCCGCCAGAAAAGCGGCATCGCGGTCGCGCTTTCGCCACGCCGAGATCACCGCCGGAGGCAGCAGCGCGGGAAACACCAAAAAGCACGCATGAATGCTCAAAACAGCGGCATTTTGCAGCTTTTTTTGCACATTTTGGAAGTCATATGCGGCGAAATAGCCGCTCAGTACGCTCGCCGGCAGTGCACCCGTCGAGGCGCGCTCGAAGAGCTGCCAGGCCAGGATCGCCAAGGGCGGGGTCAGGGTGGCCGCCCACGCGGCGCGGTCCTTCCTCCGGTAGAGCCAGCAGTAGACCCACAGGATGGGAGTGAGGAAGACCGCCTGGTAGGCGCCCATGGCGGCCAGCGCCATCGCCGCGGCGGCCCACCAGGTGCGGCCGGCCGCGAAGAGCGCCACCGCCGCCATCCAGAAGGCCAGAAACGGCAGGTCCGATTCCAGCGAGTTGCCGTTCACCACAAAGGCCGGCACCGCAAGGAAGAGCAGCGTAGCCCACAGCGGATGGGGTGAAAAGCGCCGCGCGAGCGACCACATGGACGCGGCGGCGATCAGGGAAAAAACGATGTAGGCGGCGTGGAAAGGCGCTTCCGCGATGTCGCCCCAGAGGGCCAGCAGCAGCGCCAGCGCCCAGGCGTTCAGCGGCGGGTGGGGATGGCCGCGGAAATCCACCTCGTCGCCCAGAAAGACATAGCGCACGTGGTTGGGGTGCAGCGGATCGATCTGGGCGTGCTCGGCCGCGGCCAGGTAGTAGACGTCGTCGCCCTGGATGGCCTGGTTCAGAAACGGCAGGCGCATCAACAGCACGACGGCCAGGACGATGAAGAGGCCGCCGCGACTCAACGCGCCGCGCCGCTGGCCGGTGGTTTCCATCGCAGGACGGGACGGCGAGCGGCAGCCACTTCATCGACGCGCGCGATGCGGGTATGGTGGGGCGCGCCGCGGACCAGCTCGGGGTCCTGCTCCACCTCCCCGGCAATGGCAATCATGGCGTCGATGAAGGCGTCCAGCTCGGCCTTGCTCTCGGTCTCGGTCGGCTCGATCATGAGGGCGCCGTGAACGATTAGAGGGAAGCTCACGGTGTAAGGGTGGAAGCCGTAATCGATCAGGCGCTTGGCGATATCGCCGGTGCGCACGCCGCGGGCCGCCTGCCGCGCGTCGCTGAAGACCACCTCGTGCATGTTGGGCGAGGAGAAGGGCAGCTCGTAGTACGGCTCGAGCTTCTTGCGGATATAGACCGCGTTGAGCACGGCATCGACGGTGGCGTTGCGCAGGCCGGGCCCGCCGTGCGCCAGGATGTAGGCCAGGGCGCGCACCAGCACGCCGAAGTTGCCGTAGAAGGCGCGCACGCGTCCGATCGAATCGGGGCGGTGGTAGTCGAAGCGCCAGCCCGAATCGCCGCGGGCCAGCCGCGGCAGCGGCAGGAAGGGCTCCAGCTCGCGTTTGACGGCCACGGGTCCGGAGCCCGGCCCGCCTCCGCCGTGCGGCGTGGAGAAGGTCTTGTGCAGGTTCAGGTGCATGACGTCCACGCCGAAATCGCCGGGGCGCGCGATGCCCACCAGGGCGTTCATGTTGGCGCCGTCCATGTAGAGCAGCGCGCCCTTGCGGTGGAGAATCTCGGCCGCATGCACGATGTTTTCTTCGAAGACCCCCAGAGTATTGGGGTTGGTCACCATCAGGGCGGCCACGTCTTCGGTGACGGTGGCCTCGAGTGCCGCAACGTCCAGCAGACCGCGCTCGCAGGAGCGCACGTTCTCCACCTGGTAGCCCGCCATGGAGGCGGTGGCCGGGTTGGTGCCGTGGGCGGAATCCGGAATCAGGATCTTGCGCCGCGGGTTGCCGCGCTTCTCGAGCAGCGCCCGTACCAGCAGGATGCCGGTGAGTTCGCCATGCGCGCCGGCGGCGGGCTCGAGCGTCACCGCGTCCATCCCGGTAATCTCCGCCAGAGCCGCTTCCAGCTGCGCCATGATCTCCATGCAGCCTTGGGAAACGGCTTCGGGCTGGTAGGGGTGCGCCCAGGCCAGGCCCTCGATTCCCGCCACCAGTTCGTTCACCCGCGGGTTGTACTTCATGGTGCAGGAGCCCAGCGGGTACATGCCGTAGTCGATGGCGTAGTTCCAGGTGGAGAGGCGCGTGAAATGGCGGATGGCTTCCACCTCGCTCACTTCGGGGAAGCCGGGAATTTCGTCGCGCACATGGGCGGCGCCGAGCGCCTCGCGCGCGTCCACCGGCGGCACGTCGAGTTCGGGAAGCTGGTAGGCGCGCTTGCCGGGCGAACTGCGCTCGAACAGCAGGTCCTCGTTGCGGGAGATGTGGGTGCGGACTTCGCTCATGCGAGCACCTCCGCGACGGCATCCATATCGGCTTTCTTCGACATCTCGGTAGCGCAGAGGAGCATGTGTCCGGCCAGTTCCGGGTAGTATCGCGCCAACTCCAGCCCGCCGACGATCCCGCGGGCGAGCAGAGTTTCGTTGGCGCGCTCGGGCGCTTCGGCCACGAACTCGTTGAAGAACGGGCCGGTGAAGCGGCGCTTCAGTTTGCCCGCCAGGTAGTGCGCCTTGGCGAGGTTCTGCCCGGCCAGTTCGCGCAGGCCCTGCTTGCCGTAGACCGTCATAAACACCGTGGCCATCAGGGCGATGAGCGCCTGGTTGGTGCAGATGTTCGAGGTGGCCTTCTCGCGGCGGATGTGCTGCTCGCGCGTGGAGAGCGTCAGGCAGAAGGCGCGGTTGCCGCGCGCATCGCGGGTTTCGCCGACCAGCCGCCCGGGCATCTGGCGGATAAACTGCTCGCGGGTGGCGATGATGCCGGCGTACGGGCCGCCGTAGCTGGGAGCGATGGCGAAGGATTGCAGCTCTCCGGCCACGATATCGGCGCCGGCGGGAGGGGCCAGCAGGCCGAGCGAAACCGCCTCGGTGAATACCACCACCAGCAGCGCGCCCTTGCGGTGGGCAATCTCGGCCGCCGCGGCGGCGTCTTCCACCACGCCGAAGAAGTTGGGCGACTGCACGATGACGGCGGCGGTGGAGTCCCCGACCTTGCTTTCAAGATCTGCCAGATCGAGGCCGCCCGTTTCGGGATCGTAGGCGAACTCGGTAACCGGCATGTCCTGGTGGCGGACCAGGGTAGCCAGCACTTCGCGGTACTCGGGGTGGACGGAGCGGGCTACCGTGATGCCCGCACGACGGGTGATGCGCGCGGCCATCATGGCGGCTTCGGCCATGGCCGTCGAGCCGTCGTACATGGAGGCGTTGGCCGCTTCCATCCCGGTGAGCTGGCAGATCATGGTCTGGAACTCGAAGATGTGGGTGAGGGTGCCCTGCGAGATCTCCGCCTGGTAGGGAGTGTAGGCGGTCAGAAACTCGCCGCGCGAGACCACGGTATCGACCAGCACGGGGCGGTAGTGGCGGTAGGCGCCGGCGCCCAGGAACGAGGGATAGTTAGGGTTCTGTGCGCCGCGGGCGCGGAACCACTCGACGATCTCGTACTCCGAGAGTCCCGGCGGAAGATTCAGTTCGCGCCCCAGCTTCACCCCTTCGGGCAGATGAGCAAAGAGCTGCTCCGCCCGTTCCAGGCCGCAATCGGCCAGCATCCGGCGGCGGTCGCTTTCCGAATGAGGAAGGTAGCGCAACTACTTCTCGGCCCCCGCGTAGCTTTGGTAATCGGCGGCGCTCATGAGCCCGGCGGCCTGGTTGGGGTCGCTGAGCTTCAGCTTGATGAGCCAGCCGGCGCCGTGAGGATCCTCGTTGAGTTTCTCGGGAGCGTCGGCCAGGGCCGTGTTGATTTCAACGACCTCGCCGGAGACGGGGGCGTAGATATCGGAGACCGCCTTGACGGACTCGACCGAGCCGAAGGGCTTGCCCTGTTCGAGGCTCGTCCCGACCTTGGGCAGGTCTACGTAAACAATGTCGCCGAGTTCCTGCTGGGCGTGATCGGTAATCCCAATGGTGCCGGTATCGCCCTCGACCAGGACCCATTCGTGTTCCTTCGTGTAGCGGAAGTTCTCTGGATACATGTCTATTTCGCTCGTTTGTAGAACGGGGTGGCGACCGTAACGGCGTCCACCGGCTGGTTGCGGACCAGCACCTGGATGGGACGCCCCACGGCGCAGTGCTCCAGGGGGAGATAACAGAGACCGATGTTCTTGTTCAGGGTAGGGGACGGCGATCCGCTGGTGACGTGGCCGGCGGGAGCGCCGTCGATGAGAACGGGGTAGCCGTCGCGCGCGATGCCGCGCCCGCGCATCTCGAAGCCCATGAGCTTGCGGGCGATGCCGCGCTCCCGGATGGCCAGAAGCGCCTGGCGGCCGATAAACTCGCCCTTATCGAGCTTGACGATCCAGCCGAGGCCGGCCTCGAAGGGGTTGATCGAAGCGTCGATCTCGTGGCCGTAGAGAGCCATCGCACATTCCAGCCGCAGGGTGTTGCGGGCGCCCAGGCCGCAGGGTTTCAGGCCGGCGCCGCGTCCCGCCTCGAGCAACTCGTTCCAGATGCGCGGGGCCTCGGCGGGATCGAAGTAGATTTCGAAGCCGTCCGCGCCGGTGTAGCCGGTGCGCGCGATGCGCGCGGGCGTGCCGGAGACCTGGCCGTCGCGAAACCAGTAGTAGTGCATGGAGGCAAGGTCTTCGGGGGTGAAGGCGGCAAGAATCTCCAGCGCGCGCGGCCCCTGGATGGCCAGTTGCGCATACCGGGCGCTGGCCAGCTCCACGGTGGCGTCGAAGGAGTTGTGAGCGGCGATGTGCTCGTAGTCCTTTTCCTGGTTGGAGGCGTTGACGCAGAGGAAGTAGAGGTCCTCGGCCACCTTGTGCACCAGGATATCGTCCACGAAGCCGCCGTCTTCATAGAGCAGGGCGGAGTACTGGATCTGGCCGGTCTGGAGGCGGGCGACGGAGTTGGTCGAGACGTAATCGGTCAGACGCGCGGCCTCGGGACCGCGGATCTCGATTTCGCCCATGTGGCTCACGTCGAACAGGCCGGCGGCGCGGCGAACGGCGTGGTGCTCCTCGAGGATGCCGGAGTACTGCACCGGCATGTCCCAACCGCCGAAATCCACCATGCGGGCGCCCAGGGCGCGGTGGACGGCGTTCAGTGCGGTGGTCTTCAATCCGGACGGCGCGACCATGAAATTGCCAGCCTAGCACAATACTTCAGGCAAAATCGGCAGCCCGCGGCCGCTCGCAGGCGCTCAACGGGCAGCCGCGTCCTTGCGCCCGATCACCACGACGCCCGAGCCCCAGGGCAGGTTGAACCGGTACCACAGGCGATTCAGAATGACCACCCAGGGGCGCAGCATGGCGGGGAAGCGGTTCAGGTCAAACAAGGCAATGGTGCGGGTGACGAGCGGCTCGACCTGGTGGGCCCGCATCTCGCGCTCGAGCGCCGCCAGGTTCGTCATGCGAACCAAAAACGGCGCTCCGTTCGACTCCGACCAGAATTCCAGGCCGTCCGCGGTTGCGGTCATGCGGGAACGGCGGCGCTGGAAGCAGCGGACCATGCGCACCAGGAGCGCCTCGAAACAGCGGCTGTTGGACTCGAAGATCACCACGTACCCGCCCTTCCGGGCGGCGGCGCAGAGCCTGGCCAGCGCGGCGCGCCAATCCGGGATGTGCATCAGGACTCCCCGGCAGTGCACATGGTCCACCTGGCCCGCCGCCCCCAGGTCCTCCAATGCGCAGCGCTCGAAGCTCACCCGGCTGTCGAGGCCACGCGATCTCACCTTCTCCTGCGCCGCTTCGAGGGCATAGGGCGAGATATCCACGGCCCACACGCTGTCGGCGCCCGCGGCCAGCCGCAGGGTGTGATCTCCGGAGCCGCAGCCTGCGTCCAGCCACCTTCCCGCGGGCTTCAGGCGCTCGAAAATCCAGCGATAGACGGCGTCGTCAAAGCGCTGCTGGCGCGTGGAGGAGCGGTATACCCTACGCCACGTCGAATGGATCTCCGGGCGGCGATAGGTTTCTTCCAGGCGCACTGCAGTGATTATACATACAGAACTGAACGATCGTGTTACCGCGTGCTATCTTCGGGGTTCTGCAACCGGCATGTTCTCCTCAAGACTCCACTGGAACCTGGCGCCGAACCGGCTGGCCGCGGCCGTAGCAGCGCGGCGGGCGGCGGGCGGTGAGATCCTCGACCTGACCGAGTCCAATCCCACGCGGGCGGGGTTCGCCTATCGACCCGGGGTGGTGGAAGCGCTGGCGGACCGGCGCTCGCTGCTCTATGAGCCCGCGCCTTTGGGCGCGCCGGCGGCGCGGGCGGCGGTGGTGGCGTGGTACGGGCGCCGCGGCATCCAGGTCGACGCCGGTCGCATCCTGCTTACCGCCAGCACAAGCGAAGGTTACTCCTACTTATTCAAGCTGCTGGCAGATCCCGGAGACGAGGTGCTGGTGCCGCGGCCCTCCTACCCGCTGTTCGAGTTCCTGGCGACCCTGGAATCCGTGCGGGTGGTGCAGTATCCGCTGGTGTACCACGGGAGTTGGTCGATCGACGTAGAGGCGCTGGAACGGGCGGTTACGCCGCGCACGCGCGCGATCGTTTTGGTGAACCCGAACAACCCCACGGGATCCTATGTTAAGCGGGACGAACTGGCGCGGCTGGTGGAGATCTCTCGCGCGCGCGGCCTGGCCCTGATCTCCGATGAAGTCTTCTCCGGGTACCCGTTGCGCGACCATCCGGGGCGCGCCGCTACGCTGGCGGAAGTGGAAGAAGCGCCGGCGTTCGTGATGAGCGGCTTGTCGAAAGTGGCGGGGATGCCGCAGATGAAGCTGGGGTGGATTGTGGCGGCCGGGCCGCAGGACCTCCGGCGAGCGGCGCTGGAGCGGCTGGAGCTGATCGCCGATACCTATCTCTCGGTAGCGACGCCGGTGCAGCACGCCGCGGCGGCGCTGCTCGAGGCGGGCGCGGAAGTCGAGCGGCAGATCGCGCGGCGCACCCGGGAGAACCTCGCGCGGCTCAGGGCGGCGGCCGCGGAACATCCGGCCTGCGCGGTGCTCGATGTCGAAGGCGGCTGGTACGCCACCCTCCGGGTGCCGCGCACCCGCAGCGAAGAGGAGTGGGCGCTGGCGCTGGTGGAGGCGGGCGTGCTCGTGCAGCCCGGTTTCTTCTTCGATTTCTTCTCCGAAGCCTACCTGATCGTAAGTTTGCTCACCAAACCGGAGGTCTTTGCCGCCGGCGCGGCGCGTATCTTCGGTCTCGCGGCAAGCGGCTGATACACTGGAATCACTACCTCTTATGACCACTTCCGCCGCGCGCCGGCGCGCACTTCGTGACCTTCTGGAGCATCGCATCGCGGTACTGGACGGCGCCATGGGCACCATGCTGCAACAGCAGCATCTCACGGCCGCCGATTTCGGGGGCGCGTCTCTGGAGGGCTGTAACGAGGTGCTGGTGAAGACGCGGCCGGACGTGGTGCTGGCCATCCACCGGGCCTATCTGGAAGCCGGCAGCGATATCATCGAGACCGATACCTTCGGGGGCACGCCGCTGGTGCTGGCAGAGTATGGACTCGCCGACGAGGCCGCGGAGCTGAATCGCGCGGCGGCGCAACTGGCGCGGCAGGCGGCGGAAGAATACTCGACGCCCTCTCGGCCGCGCTTCGTAGCCGGCTCAATCGGCCCCACGACCAAGGCCATCACGGTGACCGGCGGGGTGACCTTTCCCGAGCTGCGGGAGCACTTCCGCGTGCAGGCCAGGGCGCTGGTCGAGGGCGGGGCAGACCTGCTGCTGGTCGAAACCTGCCAGGATACGCGCAACGTGAAGGCCGCGCTGCTCGCCATCCGGCAGGTGGAGGACGAGTTGGGCTGCCAGGTTCCGGTGATGGTTTCGGGCACCATCGAGCCGATGGGCACCATGCTGGCCGGGCAGACGGCGGACGCCTTCTGGGCCTCCATCGCGCACTTCGACCTGCTTTCGGTGGGGCTGAACTGTGCCACCGGGCCGGAGTTCATGACGGACCACATCCGAACGCTCGCGGAGCTGGCTTCGACGCGCATCTCCTGCTACCCCAACGCCGGGCTGCCGAACGAGGAGGGGCGCTACGGGGAGACGCCCGACTCGCTGTCGGCGCAACTGGCGCGCTTTGTCGAGAACGGCTGGGTAAACGTCGTGGGGGGCTGCTGCGGCACCACGGCGGCGCACATCCGCGCCATCGCCCAAATGGTGGACGGCAAACCGCCGCGCAGGGTGAAGGAGCCGTCGCACCGCGTCTTCTACTCCGGCGTCGAGCTGGTGGAGGCCGAGGAGTCCAGCCGGCCGCTGATCGTGGGGGAGCGCACCAACGTGATCGGCTCCCGGCTCTTCAAGAACCTGGTGGCGGAGGAGAAGTGGGAGGAGGCCAGCGAGATTGCCCGCCGGCAGGTGCGCAACGGCGCCCACATCGTGGACGTGTGCCTGCAGAGCACCGAGCGCGACGAGCTGCGGGATATCCCGCCCTTCTATGAAAAGCTGATCCGCAAAATCAAAGCTCCGGTGATGATCGATACCACGGACCCGCGCGCCGTGGAGCTGGCCCTGACCTACTGCCAGGGGCGCAGCATCATCAACTCCATCAACCTGGAGGACGGCGAGGAGAAGTTCGAGCGCATGTGCCCCATCGCGCGGGCGCACGGGGCGGCGGTGATCGTGGGGACCATCGACGAAGATAAACAGCAGGCGCAGGCGTTCACGCGCGAGCGCAAGCTGGCGGTGGCCCGGCGGTCGGTGGAGCTGCTGACCTCGAAATACGGGATGGCGCCGGAGGACATCATCGTCGACCCGCTGGTCTTCCCCTGCGCCACCGGCGACGCCAACTACATCGGGGGGGCGGTCGAAACCATCGAGGCGGTGCGGCTCATCAAGGAGCACATCCCGCACGTGCGCACGGCGCTGGGAATTTCGAACGTCTCCTTCGGGCTGCCGCCGGCGGCACGAGAGGTGGTGAACTCGGTCTTCCTGTATTACTGCACGAAGGCGGGGCTCGATCTGGCCATCGTGAATGCGGAGAGGCTGGAGCGCTTTGCGGGGATTGCCGAGGAGGAGCGGCGGCTGGCCGAGAGTCTGCTGTTCAACACGCCGCCGGTCGAGGGCGAGCTGGCCGGGGCGCCGGAGGACTGGCGCGAACAGACCCCGGAGCAGCGCGCGGCCATCAACCAGTGGCACATCGCGGCCATCACCGCGCACTTCCGGGAGGCCAGAAAAGAACGGGCGCGGGCCGAGGACTTGCCGCTCGACGAGCGCCTGGCGCGCTACATCATCGAAGGCACGCGCGACGGGTTGGTGGAGGATCTCGACCGCAAGCTCGCCGAGGGCGCCGCTCCGCTCGATATCATCAACGGCCCGCTGATGGCGGGGATGGCCGAGGTCGGGCGGCTGTTCAACAACAACGAGCTGATCGTGGCGGAGGTGCTGCAATCGGCCGAGGCGATGAAAGCCGCGGTGAACCACCTGCAGCAGTTCATGGAGAAGGCCGATACGGCGGCGCGCGGCAAGATCGTGCTGGCCACGGTGAAGGGCGATGTGCACGATATCGGCAAGAACCTGGTGGAGATCATCCTGGCCAATAACGGCTATGACGTGGTGAACCTGGGGATCAAGGTGCCGCCGGAGGTGCTGATTCAGGCGTGGCAGGAGCACCGTCCGGACGCCATAGGGCTCTCGGGGCTGCTGGTGAAGAGCGCGCAGCAGATGGTGGTGACGGCGGCGGACCTGCGGGCGGCGGGGGTGCGGGTGCCGCTGCTGGTGGGCGGGGCGGCGCTCTCGGCGCGGTTTACCGAAAGCCGCATCGCCCCGGCCTATGGCGAGGCCGTGTGCTACGCCAAGGATGCCATGACGGGTCTGGCCCTGATGAACCGGCTCACCGACCCGGCAGAGCGCGAAACGGTGCTGGCGGCCCATACCCGGCGCGAGCCGCAGGAGTTGCCGCGGCGCGAGGCGGACGCGGTGGTGGTAACGGAGGCGCGCAGCGCCAAGGTGCGGGCCGACATCCCCATCCCGCCGGCGCCGTATTCGGAGCGCAAGCTGCGGGACGTGCCGCACCTGGCCGAGGTGTGGAGCTACATCAACCCGTTCATGCTCTACGGGCGCCACCTGGGCTATAAGGGCAACTTCGAAAAGGAACTGGCCGCGCGCGAGCCCAAGGCGCTGGAACTCTACGCGAAAGTGGAGGACCTGAAGCGCGAAACGGCCGGGTGGATGAAGGTGCGGGCGGTGTGGCGCTTCTTCGAAGCCGAGCGCGAGGGCAACGCCATCCACCTGTTCGCGCCGGGCGATGCGGCTCCGGTGCACACCTTCCGGTTCGGCCGCCAGCCGCGGGAGAACGGTCTCTGCCTGAGCGATTACGTGCTGGACCCGCGGGACGGCACCCGCGACCATGTAGCCCTGTTCGTCGTGACGGCGGGCGAGGGCGTGCGGCAGCAGAGCGAGGAATGGAAACAGGCAGGCGAGTTTTTCAAGAGCCACGGGTTGCAGGCGCTGGCGCTCGAAACCGCCGAGGGCGCGGCCGAGTGGCTGCACCGGCGCATCCGCGAGGACTGGGGGTTCCCGGACGCCCCCACCACCACCATGCACGACCGCTTTACCGCGCGCTACCGGGGCAAGCGCTACAGCTTCGGGTATCCGGCATGTCCCAACCTGGACGACCAGCGCGGCATCTGGAAGCTGCTGCGCCCGGAGGAGATCGGGGTCCGGCTGACCGACGGCATGATGATGGAGCCGGAGGCCAGCGTCAGCGCCCTGGTCTTCCATCATCCCGACTGCGCATACTTCAGCGTAGAAGTGACCGAGGCGGAAGGGGCGCGGGTATAGTGCGAAGGTATGGCTCTTGAAAAGAACCCTACCACCGGCCTCACGCTCGACGTCTTTGGCCCGACGGTGGAATTCCTCACCTCGCCGGACGACGAGCGGAACGACTTCTGTCTCTTGAAGGGAACCATCCCTCCGGGCGGTTCGGTTCCGCTGCACAGTCATGGCGACACGGAGGACTTCCTCATCCTCTCGGGGTCGCTCGAGGGCCTGCGGCACGACCAGGACGGCTACCGGTGGATCGCGGCGAAGGCGGGGGACTACATCCACGTACCCGGCGAAGCCAGGCATGCATGGCGGAATACCTCGAGCGAACCGGTGGTCAACCTGATTGTGACAACCAGGAAGATGGGGCGCTTCTTCCTGGAGGTGGGAAGACCGGCGACGGGCGCGCCGCAACCGGTCACCCCGGAGGACCTCGCGCGCTTCGCGGCCATCAG
>JAWLGN010000108.1:0-16528 GCA_041685075.1 Bryobacteraceae bacterium | reverse complement strand
CCACCGGCAGGAAGAGCTTGAAGACAAAGAACGCCACGATGGTAATCAGGGGGATGGCAAAGAAGCAGATCTGCCCGCCGCCCACGCGGCCGTTTTCGCCCTTGCCGTCCGAGACGTCGAAGTTCATCGCCTGCGGCTGCACTACCTTGGCCGGCGCGAGGCTCTCGACGGGCAGCGCGGCGGCCTGCGCGGCCAGTTCCGCAAGGTTGGGCATCTGGATGGTGACGGGCCGCTGCGCGGTGCCGATGAGGTCGTTCTGCGAGGCCAGCATGTAGACTTCGGTGGGTTCGCTCCAGAAGACCTCGCCCTTGCAGTCGGGCGCCTCGCCGCGCGGGCAGCCTTCTTTGTGGCGGCGGACGAAGCAGCGGATTTCATAGAGCGACTGGTCGTCGTAGCGGCTGTTGCCGCGACCGTCGGTGTCGAAGCTGCTCGAGGGCACCACGCCGTAGTAGATGGTCTTGCCCCTGGCGTCGTGCGAGTCGAGCCTGGGATTCGGATACAGCGCGTACATGGGATAGGTGGACTCGCGGATCTCCTGCGGGGTCTCCTCCACGAATTGCCAGCTCCCAATGTTTTTGAACTCGCTATCGATCCAGCCCTCGTAGATGGAGACGACGCCGTTGCCGTTCTTCCACTCCTTGAGTTCGCCGCGCGCGGCCGCGAGCCGGGCTTCCGCTTCCGCCACCTTGGCCGCCCACTGGCCGGAGGCCTTGAGTTTCGCTATCGCCTCGGTGCGCTTTCGCAGAGCCGTTCCCTTGAGGGGTGAACTCTCCCGCAGATACGCAATCTCGGCCTGAATGGCCACGATCTGCTTCAACCGCTCCGCGGCTTCCTTTTTCGCGCCCTTGGGGAAGTCGTGCGAGCGGCGCCGTACGGCGAAGCCCGCCTGGCAGACCTGCTGCTGATTCACCCGCGGGAAGCCGGCCGCGTCGCAGTGGAGTTCGGCGACCACCAGGTAGTGCCGCTTGTGCGTATCGAGAAACAGCTTGCGGATGCCGGTCGGGACCAGGGTGGTGTCGTAGGCGGTGTCGCCCTCCTTGTACATGCGCGACCAGCGCCCGGCGAACGGCCCGGAGACGAGTTTGGCCAGCGGCACTTTGTTGATGTTGAAGACGCGGTCGACGTCGTCCTTGAAGCGCAGCGATTTCTGCGGATCCGCCACGAAGGTCTTGACGAAATCCGGCGAGTCGAACTTCTGAAAGACGGGGCGGGTGTTGCGCGGTTCACGGCCTTCCTCGACCCGCTGCCGTTCCCAGCGGTACCACGGCGCCACCAGCTTCCAGTCGTGCGCTCCATTCGCCATGACGTCACCAGATGTTGCCCGCGCCGGGCGTGTACAGCGGCGAGATGACCGCCGTGGCGTTCATCGCCTGGCAAAAGATGTTGCCGGAGAACGTAGCCACGGGAGCATTCACCGTCAGCCCCGCGGGAGCGTTCACCGTCACGCTGGCCAGGCCGTCGATGGTTACGTTGCCGGCCGCGTCGAAGCGGATGACGCAGCCGTTCGCGTGCGCCAGGCTGACTTCCTGGGCCGCGTCGTCGAGCAGCAACCGGTGGCCGCTTTGCATCGAGACCGTGACCTGCGATGCACCCTCGGTATCGTTGAACTCGAAGAGGCTGCCGGCGCGGCTCTTGATCAGCCGGCGGTTGTTCGGCGCGGCCGGTGGCTCGGGCTGGCTCGCCACTCCGTTCCAGCAGGCGCCCACGATGTAGGGCCGCCGCGGGTCTCCCGCCTCGAAGCCCACCACCACCTGGCTATCGACGGCGGGCAGCATCTCGAAGCCCTGGTCGTTATCGGCGTAGGGCGTCACCAGCGTGGCCCAGGCACGGACGTCCGTATCTCCCAGCCAGGGGAATTTCACCTCGATGCGGCCGAGCGAATCCGGATCGACGATATCGGTAACGATGGCCGGGTAGAGCCCGAAATAGCGGGGACCTTCGCCGTCGGGCCGCGCCGCGCTCATGCGCCCTCCTGCAAAGTCGGCCTCTCGGCCGTAAAGTGTGTGCGAAAACCGGACATGAGATCGTAGGTGTGGCGCACGGCCGTCACGTAGTAGCCGCCGCCTTCGAACGGCGCACCGGCGCGTTCGAGCGTGAGATCGCTGCCGACGATCATGTCGGGAGTCCCGATCGCCGTACCGGCCACGGTGACGAAAGCGCGCGCGCGGCGCAGGAACTCCGCCCGTGCCCAGGCGCGCGCCTCGCCGTCTTCTAAAGGCACCTCGCGCACCCGGTAGGAGATGCGCGTTCCGAAGGCTCGCTCGAGAATCGCCACGCCGGTGCGCCCACCGCTGATTTCGGCGTCGATCGCGTCCGCGCCGGCGGACTCGTCGATGGCATCGCGCTGGCCGGCGTCGAAGCCCGAAACCCGCACCTCGGTGCGCTGGTGGGCCAGGTCGGCCCGCGCCTCCAGCGTGTAAAGATCGCCGCCCACCACCAGGGTTACCGGCGTCGAAGTCCTCCGGTTGCGCGTGGTGAAGTGGAGCGTATCTTCGTCCAGCCAGATCTCCGCCTGGATGGCCCGGGCGCGCTCGCGCAGGAAGGCCAGGTCGCTCTGGTTCCACTGCTGGAGGACCTTGTAGGTGGGGCCGTCGGCATCCACTTCGGCGCGCAGCCCGTGAGCGGAGGCGATCTCGCGCGCCACGTCGGCGTCGGTCACGTCGTTGTAGGTCTTCATGCGCCGGGTCATCCGGAGAGTCATGAGCTTGTCTTCGGCAAGCACCGCCATTTCCGGAGCGCTTCCCTCGCGAAAACAGATCTCCAGCCCGCTGATGTACCCTTCGAAGACCAGGCGCGCGGCGGAGCCCGCACCCAGGGTGACCCCCAGTTTGCGGCCGAAGTCTACCAGGGAACCATCCACGTAGATCAGTTCCTCGCGCGCGCTGCCCTGGCGCGGCGCCTGCGCCAGAAAACGGGCGTTCAGTTTTTTCATCCCGTCGCTCGATTCCTCTACTTCGAGCCGCACCACGTCGCGCGCCATCTCGCGCTTCACTTCGCCATCCACGGTGAAGACGGGGGTTGAGGTTTCAAAGCGCGGCTCAGTCATCGAACTCCCTGGCGGCCGTGCGCTGGTGATCGCGCTGGTTGCGGACCAGGGCTTCGCGGATGCGCAAGGCATCGCGCCACGGTTCGGCCCCGGCGCCACCCTCGCGCGCGCCCGGCGATTCGGCTTCGGTAATCACTTCCGTGGTCAGCTCATCGATTCGAAACGGCATAGTCAATGTCCCCGGCACCCTTGCCGGCATCCGCAGCTTGCGGCCCTGTGCGGCGGGCCCGCCGCTCCGTTGCCGTTCCGCCGCGCGGGCAGGGCCTCCCAGGAGGGCGTGGTTACATCCAGCGTGCGCGGCGGCAGTCCCGCCGCTACCTTTTCGCGCACCGGGATGGCGCCTGCCATAAAGCCAGTCCTGCTCGAGACCGCCTCGCCGCGCAGCGGAACCAGCGGAACGCCGGAACCGAACGAAAGCGCGCGGCCGTCCACGCGCGGCGGCGGAGGCGCGGGCGGCGCTTCTTTCTGTTGAGAGAGAGAAGGCAGGCCCTCTCTCGCCAGCGGCGTTCGCGTTTGCGGCGGCGGCGCCGGCTTGGCGGGGGTGAGAACGGGAACCGGCATGGCGAATTCGCGCTTGGTGGCCAGAACCGCCGCCTGCGCATCCTGGCTCCGCACCGTGTTCAGCGCCGCGCTCACTCCGCCGCCGGCCGAGAGCGCGAAACCGGAAGCCAGGGGCGCGCCGGTTCCTACCCCCGGGGTTGCGGACGGCGCGCCGCCCTGCGGGTCGAGGCCGAAGGACGCCGCGGGCGTGGCCGAAAGCCCCGCCTCCACCCCCAGGCTGAGTCCCACGCCCGGGCTGGCGCTGGCGCCTACATCGAAGCCGATCTCCACACCCGCTTCAAGCGAGAAGCCCGCCTCGACATCCGCCGAGAGAGTGCGCCAGGCGGCCGGGTCCATCCCCATACGGGCGGCAAACTCCGGCAGCGCCTCCCCGCCCAACGCCACCCCGACCTGCGCCCCAACTCCGAACGAAGCCCCGAAACTTGCCGCCGCGCCGAAAGAGGCCCCGATGCCCGCGCCAATGCCGATGCCTCCGCCGATGCCGATGCCGCCGCCGATCCCGATGCCCAATCCAGCCGACGCCGAGAACCCCAACCCGCCGCCGAGGCCCAGTCCCAGGCCTCCGATTCCCGGACGCCGTGAACTGCCCTGGCCGCGCGCCGCCGGTCCGGCGGACAAGAACATGTAGGCGCTGTTCTGTTCCTGTATCGAAAGCGAGACTTTGGCGCGCAGCGGCGTGCCGTCGGAAGCGAACAGGTCGAAGTCGATGGTGATGTTGTTCACCACGCCGTCGAACTGAAAGTCGCCCCAGATGAAGCGCAACTTCGGCGGCTTCTCCTTGTTCGGAGTGTTGGGTGCGGCAACCACGAACCGCTCCACCATGGCGGTCTTCTCCCGCACGCTGACGGGGCGGGTGGTGGTTCCTTCGTCGGCGGTATCGAAGACCAGGTCGAGCGAGAGGGTCGCGGAGGTGGAACCGTTCGACTGCCGCACCTGGCTGCCCGGCGGCGTATCCTTCGGCAGGCTGGCGGTGAGTTGCAGCCGCAGCGTGGTGGGGTTGAACTGGACGTCCACTTCGCCTGACGGCGTGGCCTTCTCGTCGCTCGATATCTCGACCAGTTTGGCTTTTTCGAGCACGCTCATTACGACTCCACCAGCCTCAGTCCTTCGTGCGAGATGTGCAGTTCTTCGATGGCGATCTCGCCGGTCCTCGCGTTAAGCTCCGGCCCGCGGATGCGGGCGGGAAGACCGCGGTCGAAGACCCAGGTGGCCGCCACCTCGTCCCCCACGCTCATCACCTGCACGATGCCGTCATAGCGGGCGATAGGGCGCACGCCGGAAACCACCTGCTGAATCCAGTTCCACAGGTCCCGGTTCACGGCGCCGGAGTCGCCGTAGAACATGCCGCGCTTCAGGATGAGAGGACTGTAGCGCGCGCGGCCGGCTCGCCGGATGATGCCATCATTGCGCCCGCCCTCCTGGTAGTCTTCGATCTCCATCTCGATCTCGAGGCCGCTGCACTCCTGGAAGCCGCCGTCTCCCAGGGCGGTGCCGGAGGGCGAATCCGTGGGGTTCTGCGAACCCGCCTCCACCTTGGGACTCTTCCGCAACTGCACCCGGAAGCGAAAGGCGCGAAGAAGCGTGTTAGCCATCTCAGGCAGGCACCTCCTGGACCACGAGCGCGTCGCCCTCGCGCAGCAGCCGCAGCACAATGAACTCGACGGGCTCGGCCGGCGCCACCCCGATCTCCACGAGCAGCCGCCCGAGATCGGAGAGCTGCGGCGGGTTGTTGGCGTTGTCGCAGCGGACGAAGAAGGCCTCCTCTTCGGTCGCGCCGCGGAACGCGCCCGCCTGAAACAGCCGGCGGAGGAAGGCCCGCAGCAACTGCCGCAGCTCGGAGCGCAACTGCGCGTTGTTGGGTTCGAAAACGGTCCACTGCATCTGGCGCTCCAGCGTGCGCCGCAACATGAGCATCAACCGGCGCACAGAGAGCTGGCGCAGGTCGCGGTCGCGGCTGAGGGTGCGGGCAGCGGTCAGCCGTACGCCGTCGCGGTCCTGCAGGTAGATGTTGATTCCCAGGGGATGCAGCTCATCGTGCCGCGCCGGAGAGATCTCCTCCTCCACCCCTACCACGCGCTCGGCGAGCAGGTTGGCCGGACCGTGCGGCACACCGAAGAGTTCTTCGCTCTGGGCGATGATGCCGGCGGCCGTTCCGCTGGGCGGGGTAGCGATTTTGTTCTCGCGCGCATCGTCGGGCCGCGAGACCAGCAGCCAGGGATGATAAGCGGCCGCGTAGGACGACCGGAACTTCTGCCGCCAGCGGATGATCTGCTGCTGCGTCAGGCCGGGCGGCACGTCGAGCAGAACCACGAACGAGCGAGCCAGGTCCGCGAACTCCACCAGCCTGGCTTGCAGCGCTTCGATCTGGGCGAGGTCGGCCGGGATCGCCGGATCGAGGAACAGCCCGTCCAGCCCCGGCACGGGCGCCTCCTCCGGCTCCGGTGCGGGCGCCAGATCCACGCAGCGCTGGAACTCCGGCCCGGCGACCGAAACCGGCGGCTGGAGAGTCACGCGTTTCTCGAGCGGCCGCGGCGAGTAGAGGTCCGGCGCCACCAGGGTAGCCACTTCGCCTACGGAGGCGAAACAATGCACGCCGCTCGCGGGCGCGTCCTCCGTGGGAGTCCAGCGCGGGTCGAAGAAATCCTCGGGGGTGATATCCGGGTAGCGGTCTTCGCCGCCGGTGAAGGGCAAGGACCATTCCTGGGCCACGCGCAACCCGGGGTCCTCCGGCCGCAGCGCTTCTTCGGTCCAGGCGGCATCGGGATAGACCAACTGCGATTCGTAGCAGAGTACCCATCCCACGTACCGCGGGTGTGCCGGCGCCAACCCTAGCGCGTCGTGGCGCTCGAGTACCCCCACGCCGTCGTCCACCAGCAGGGTGGCTTCCACGATCTCGATAGCGGTGGCGGCGGCGCTGGCGGGCATATCGAAGACCGCTTCCTGCCAGACGCCCGGCTCGGTGGCCAGCGCGCGCTCGACAACCTGCGCAACGAATCGAAACTCCCGCAGGCCCGAGCCGAGCTGCAGGCGCACCAGCGTTCCGGCCGCGAGCGTCACCCCAGCGGGCAGTTCGATGCCGGTGAAGCCCGCGGTAAAGGCGTTGAAGACCAGGGGCCGGGTGGTGAACCGAAGGCCCGCGCGCAGGCGATTGCCCCAGGTGCCTTCGTTCCGGGCCACCAGCCTGAAATCGCCGGAGACGGGCTTGGCCCCGGAGACGACGCCCGAGGCCACCCCGCCCGAGTTGGCGGCCAAGTCGCCGTACTCGTGCACGATGCGGGCGATGTAGGCGCAACAGCCGCCCTGTTCGAAGAAGGACGCCACCGCGTAGGGAAGCAGCCCCGGGCCTTCGAAACCGCCGTACAGCCGCCGGTACTCTTCGAAGCTCTCGACCCGGTAGGCCACGGTGCGGTTTCTGGGGCGCTCCGGCTCGACGCACGGGCGGTCGGCGCGCCAGGTCTCGTCGACGACCGGCTCGCGCGCGGGACCGCGCGGCGCCACGCCGGCGAAGGCGCACACGTCCATGCGCTCTCCGGTCAGCCCGCGCAGCGGCGGTTCCGCGGCGTGATAGATGCCCGGAGCGCCGAGGCTCCGGATGCCCGTGAATGTGCGTGCCGGCGTCATCGCGTGGAGCCGCAGGTCAGCGGCTAGACGTAATCGATCCCTTCGTGTACGAACTGGAGTTCTTCCATGGCCACCTCGCCACCGCCCTTGGCGGCGAGCGTGGGGCCGGTCCACTTCTTCGGCTGCGCCCGGCGCAGCACCCAGGTGGCCGCCGGCTGGCGGGCCTCATCGAGCAGCGTGATGGTCACCTGGCGCGGGTCCGCGGTGCCCTCGCGCACCCCCTTCAGCCACTGGAACAGATCATCGGACCCCACCAGCCCGCGCTTGAGCGTGACATCGTCCTGCTTATGCGTATTGGGCACCTTCCGGGCGGTGTTGAACTTCTCGTTGCCGTTGCGGTACTCCGAATAGCTCACCTCGAATCCGAGTCCGCTGACGTCGGAGAAGCCGCCGATGATGGTGCCCTCCGAACCATCGCCCTGCGACCCTCCCAGCGCTACCAGAAAATTGAATGCCCCGTAGGGGTTGTTGCGGAATACAGGCATCGCCTCACCTCACGAATCACTGGTTGACTACACGGCGGCATCGGCGGTGAACTGGCCGATGCGGAAGATCACGAACTCCGCGGGCCGCACCGGCGCCACCCCGATGAGGCAGATCAGCCGCCCGTTGTCGAGATCGTTCTGCGTCATGGTGGTGCGGTCGCAGCGCACGAAGAAGGCCTGCTCGGGCTTATCGCCCAGCAGCGCACCGTCGCGCCACAGCACCAGCAGGAAGTCCTCCACCGAGCGCCGGATGCTGGCCCACAGGGTGGGGCCGTTCGGCTCGAAAACGGCGTACTGCGTGCCCTTGTCGATGGAGTGCTCGATGAAGATGAACAGCCGCCGCACGTTGACGTACTTCCATTCGGGGTCCGAGGTCATGGTGCGGGCGCCCCACACGCGGTTGCCGCGTCCTTCGAAGAAGCGCAGCGCGTTGATGGCCTCGGGATTGAGCACGTCCTGGCGGGCCTTGTTGATGTTGATTTCGAAGCGCGTCAGCCCGCGGACCACTTCGTTGGCCGGCGCCTTGTGCACGCCGCGCTCGATGTCGCTGCGCGCGTAGATGCCGGTGACGAAACCGCTGGGCGGCAGCAGGAGCCTGCGCGGCGGCACCCCCTGGGTCCGGCGCTCCAGCGGATCGAGAATCTCGATCCAGGGATGGTAAAGCGCCGCGTACTTGCTGTCGAACTTGCCGCGGAAGGTGCGGATCTCGTTCATGGAGGCGTTGGGCGGGCCGTCGACAACCGCGATGCGGTACTTCAGGGTTTCCGCATGGGCGATGAGATAGGACGTGGCCGTCACGCGGTCGTCGTCCAGGTCGTAGGCCGCGGCATCGGGCATGGCCACGATGGCGATGTCCTCCACCTCGCCCAGCGCCGCCAGGCCGGTGGCCTTGATGGAGGCGTTGTCCGGGTCGGCCTCGCTGCCGCGCAACTGGTCCGGGGTGACCACGTCGCCATCCGAGCCGCCGGTGAGACGAACGGGCGCGCCCGGGTCGGCGGTGCCGCGCAGCGCTTCGATCAGCCGCGCGGGAAGGAATGCCGGCACAGGGTCGGCCGAGGCGGCCGGATCGTAGTCGAGCCACACCATGGCGTTCTCGTCTTCGGGATCGTCGCGGTCGAGAACCCGCCCGATGTAGCGCTTGTGCGACGGGTGGGCCGAAAGTTCGCCGTAGAAGTCGACGCGGTCGGCATCCACCGTCACGTTGACCTCCATCTCGCAGATCACCACGATGTCGGTGGCGTTCAGCGCCGGGGAGGTGCCGTCGGAACGGATGAAGCTCTGCTGGCCCGTGACGGGATCCACCGAAACCACGCAGGCGTTCGCCACGTTGAGCGGCGCATTGCGCGGGGGCAGCGGGGTGCCGCCCGGGTAGACCTCCACCACGGTGCCGGTGCGGACGCGCTGTGCCTGCGTGCCGAAAGCCGTGCTCTGGACGGCCACGTTGCCGCTGCGGGCGATGCGCGTTTCCACCAGCACGTTGCCCATGGCTCCCGGCCAGCGGGCGCTCCACGTGGCGGTAACGTCGGAGACCGGGATCGTCAGGGTGGCGACGCCGTTGTTGGGCGCGCCGGCGGCGTTGAAGATGCGCTCGATATAGAGGCGCACCCCTCCGTTCAGGAAAAACGCGAGCGCCGCGTGGGCCAGGTAGGGGATGCGCTCGCCGCTTGGGAACTGGAGGGGCTCCAGTCCGCCGTAGACCCGCTCGAACTCGGTGAAGCTGGTGACGAGCCGCGGTTCGGTTGAAGTGGGCCCGCCGGGGTACTGCACCGGGCCGGTTCGCGTCATCCCGGCGAATCCCGTGGTGCTGGTGGGCACTCCCTCGATCGTTTTCGAACGGAAGCTGACTTCCTCGACGTATACTCCTGGCGCCAGGTATTCCGGCATGCGAACAGACTCCTCTCGTTTACACGATGGTGAACGTCACTTGGCTCACTACTCTCCCAGGCACAAAGTTGACGGGCAGAGACTGGCTGGCGGTGTAGCCCGCCGGGCGGACCTCGCCCGCTGAAACAGGATCGGGAACTCCAGGCGCCGGCGCGTCGTCGATGGGCAGGTCCCACAACGGATCGAGAGCCGGCAGCTCCGGCGTGGCGGGCACGGGAACGGTTGCCGGGCCGAAGACCGTGACGGTGGCGGGCCACACCGGGTCGAGCGACGACAGGGCGGCATCGGAAGGCAGTACCAGCAGGAACTCGCCGCGGTCGTCGCCGTGCGCCAACGCCAGCGGCGCCAGGGCTCCCGGCAGAGTGGCTTCCACCCGCGCCCAGCGCATGGGGACGCCGCCGCGCAGCACGCGGCCGCGCAGGCCCGTGGCGCCGGAATCGAGATCGTAGTTGGCGCCCGGGAACATGCGCGGGCGGCGCATGCGCTCGGAGGCCGGGCGCGTTTCCGCCGCGGCTTGCGGATGGATGGGGTATCGCAGCCTGCGGGGGACAAAGCGCCGCTGGTTTTCAAACAGGCGCAACTCCACGGGAGTGGCCACGCCCGGGCCGTAGACCAAAACGTGGAGGCAGGAGCGGTGGCGCTCGATCGACGGGCGCGGCAGCCCGCGGGCGGAGGCGTCGTACGTCACGGTGAGGGGCGGGGCGACGCGTGCCCGCTGCAACGCGTCCTCCGGCTCGATTCCCAGGGCCAGGCGCTTGACGATTTCGATGTAGCCGTCCGGAAGGAACTCGTTCATGGGCGCGTCTCCGGAGTGAGGCCCAGGACGGCGGTCGTGACCGGCGGCGCCTGCAGGCTGCGCCCGTCCAGCCGCACGATGCGCGCCACGTACGGAACGCTCAGGCGGTAATCGGCGGGCATGGAGTCGAAGGTGCGCATGACGGCCTCGGTGGGAATGTCCTCGAGCACAACCTGGAGCGATTCGCCCGGCGCCCATCCACCCGAAGGGTCGAGCATGGGGCCGCTGAGGACGGGGGACTCCTCGAGCGCCTGCATGGCCCGCCCCAGGATGCGCTGTTCGAACTCGGCGTTGTCGGCCCACGGGGTCAGCAGCATGTGCAGTTCGAGCGCCAGGTGGCTGATGCCGTCGTGCGAGGAGACGGCCGACCAGGCCGCCCGCATGGCCTTGTTGAAATCGATGCGGTAGACCAGGATCGAAAGCGCCGGCGAGCCGATGTTGTTCCGCGCCGCAGTCTCCTCGTAGTCCACGGTGCGGGCGAGGACGGCACGGGTCAACTCCCCGGGCACGGGTTGCTCGGCTTCAAAAGCCGCGTTCAACAGCCGCTCGATGCTTCTGCCGGCGGCGGCGATCCCCCCAAATCCAGCCATCCCGCGCGACGGATTGCACCTGGGTTGCCAGTGTGTAAGGCGCTGAAATCCCGCGCGGCCGCGGCGCCGGCGCAACAGCGATGTTACAGCGGGTGTAACATCGGACGGGGCGGATGTTACAGTGGCGCGCTCAGCGCGCGCGGCGAATGGCTTCGGCCCACGTCAGCGCGGGATGGAGGCCGTCTTCCCGGCGAAAACGCAGGTAGTAGGTTTCTCCCTGGATGCGCGAGTAGAGTTCGTTGCCGCGGTCCGGGGTGATGTTGGCGGTGCGCAGGAGCCACTCGCAGAAGGCCAGCCAGCTCAGCGGCGGGCTTCCTTCGGGCGCCGGCACGCGCTTGCGGAACCAGTCGATCGAAACGGGACCGCCGACGATGGGAGGATCGTCGAGCGGCTGGATGTAGTCGGCCCGCTCCGGGCTGCGGTAGTAGGCCACCAGCTCCCGGGCGGCGTCGAGATAACCTTCGAGCGTGGGATAGCCCTCGACCATCCGCCGGTTTTCCTCCAGGCGGTCCACATCGAACAGCCCGTGACCGGCGAGCAGGGCCAGCACGGCCTGCACCAGGCCTCCCTGGCCTTCCTGCTTCCGGTCGGCCTCGGCGGCCTTGGCCTCCAGCATTTCGAGATCGATCGGCGGCGCGGTTCGCGCCGGGGCGGCGCCGCCCTTTCGGATCTCCCGAAGCTGCTCGATAAGGGAGAGCAGCTCCCGGCGCGGCACCAGGAACCGGCGCTTGTCCCAACTCGCCTTCAGCACGTAAACGTCGTCTCCGGCGGGAAGCCCCGTGAGCGCCTCCCAGTCGGCGCGCAGGGCCTCGAGGTCGTCTTCCGGGTAGGGCCGCGCGACCGTCAGCGCCGGACTTGTGGAGGCCCGCCGCCCCGTCCGCAACACCTCGTCCAGGTCCGGAAGCGCCGCGCCGGTAACGTGCGCGTTCACCACCGCGCCCAACGCAGTGGGAGCGGGGGGAGTGCCCGCCAATACCGGCCCACCCTCTCCGGGAACCAGCGGAAGTGCCAGGCGGCCAAGTGTTAAGGTATCCATGACGCGTCGATGAACACGGTGCGGATGCGAAAACGCTGTGCCGCGATGGCGTTGGGGTCGAAATCGAAAAAGCCGGAGATCCTGGGTCCGCCCGGAAGCTTCTGCGTGAAACCAATGCTGGTGCCCGCGGTGGCGCCCTGGCCGAAAAAGCGCGGTTGCCGCGTGGGATGCCGGACCCACTGCCATAAAGCGCGCTCGCCATCCTCGATGAACTGGCCGATGTTGGTCACGGTGGTCTTCGGTTGCACAGACCTTACCCAGCCGGGATCCAGGGGAGGAGGCCCGCTCGGGTGGCCCTGCGTTCCGCGCGCCGGCGGCGCCCCGTTGCCGTTCCACATGTATTGAGTGTAGCGCCGGTAGGTTTCCCCGCCCGACGATGCGGTTCCCTCCAGGTGAAAGTAATAGCCGTACTCGGGGTGGTTGTTCTGCAGATCCATGAGGGAGGAATCCAGGTGGCCTCCGCCGACTCCATCGTCGCGGAACTGCCCCTCGTTGGTGCGCGGCACCGGGGCATGCGGTTCGGCGTAAGTGACGTGCGCCAGGCTCTCGGGCGTAAACGCGGTAGGCCCTACGCCTCCGGGGCCGAACGCGCCGCCGTGCGCCGCCAGGGTGGTGGTAGCGGGATACAGGCGCAGGTCGCCCAGGAACTCGTCCCATTCTTCCATCACTTCCCTCCGCGCGGCCTGAGGTACGCGGCCCATGCGGTTCTGCTCGATGGCCGTTTCGCGCAGGAGCTGGATTTTGAGGAGCATGTTGGCGTCCTCGTCGAGAGCCATGTACCCGGCCAGCCGCGCCAGGCTGTCCCCATGAGCGGTGATCTCGCGCTCCACCTGCGCCAGCCGGTCTCTTTCCGCCGGGCTGAGATTCTGCCGGGCCCGTAACTGGGTCCGCTCCCGCATCAGTTGCACGCGTTTGGAGTGGATCTCGAACAACTGTCCGGCCGTGGCGCGATCGTCCGCCGTCACGGGCGGATTCGCCCCCGCTCCCCGGCGGAAAACGCTGTTGTCCATCTGGGCGGCGATTTCGGCCGGGGTAGCTGCCGGCCGGGCAAACAGAATTTCGGCGATCTCGTCCAATTCATCGCCCAGAACGAACTCCGCATTGGCGACGGGAAGGCGGTTATCGAGGGTAATATCGGCCCTCCAGTTGCCCCCTGGCACGCCGGGTGGAGTTAGGCTATCGCGCGCCGGACCCGCCTGGCTGGGACCACCGCCGGTCGGCCGGTGCACCTGGGAAGGCGGAAGAGTATCGGCAGACGCTACGTGGACGTCCACCGTTACGGCGCCGCCGGGCCTCGGGATCGTCATGCGGTAGTGCCTGTCGGTGACGCGCGCCAGGGTGGCGCCGCGTGTGCGCGGCGCCCTGGCCATCCGGGCCAGGATCTGCTCCACGCGGGTCGGTCCCAGGTTGCCGGCTGTGCCTCCGCCCTGAACTGGTCTCACGTTCGTGAGGGGATGCACGTCGAGGCCATGCGTGGCGCCCGTAGGCACCTCGGGCGCGACGCCGGCCAGCGTGGGCGCGGGCGGCGCTCCAACAGCCTGCCGGAGCACCAGGCCGCTGCCGTCCGTCGCGTCGTCGATGCTGATATGGGGATTCGCCCTGAGATCGCCGCCGAAGGCGTCGCGCGCGCTCACCACCGTGAGGGTGCCCTGGATGAGCAACTGCCCGATGAGCATGGAGGCGATCATCCCGGCGTTCTGATTACTGCCCCCGGAAAGCCGCGCGATCTGCGCCACCGCGTCTCCGGTCATCACCATGAGGGTCACGATATCGGCCGCCGTGGCGGAGCGGTTCAGAAAGACGTAGCGCGCGTTGGCGCCCAGGCGCGCCAAGGTGCCTACGCGCGCCGCCCGCGCCAGGATAGTCGCACTGCCCGCCGTGGCCACCGCGGCGATGACTTGGAGCGCATTGAGAGCCAGTCGCGTGGCGGTGAGCCGTCCCCGCTCGTAGGCCTGCACGGTATCGATGATGGCCGCGCCGGCGGCTACCGCGGAACCGGCGGCGATGAAGTACCCTCCCGCCGCCACGATGCCCGGTGTGGCGGCGCCCGCCGTCACCATGATGGCTCCAGCCACGATCAGGGCGAGACCGATCACCGCCAGCCAGTCGAGAAAATCCATGCTGCTGGCTACATCGATGGTCCTGCGCGGCCGCCCGGGAGGCTGGATGTACAGGCGCCCGTCCGGGAAGCGCTCGTCGTCCCCCGAAAGCTGGCTGATGAGATTATCGATCGCGGCGTCGCGGTCCGAGTTCGTAACGTCGTACTCGAAGGTCTCCTCGGGATTGGTGATATCGCGCAGGGTCCACTCGCGTTCGCCTTCCCGGAAGAGCCACAGGTTGAGCTGCACCGATACGATGCGCCCGGTGCTCATCGGTTCGGTGGGAAGAAGCCCCTGGTGGAGGTAGGCGGCCTTGGGATGAAAAATGGCCGGGATTCTGACCGGCGGGACCGACGAGCGGCGCTGGAGGTTCTCCACTTCCCGCTCGCTTTGCAGCGCATATTGGAGGCTCTTGTACAGCTCGTGCTCTTCGCTCTTTTCGCTTTCGATGCGGGTGAGGAGCCACTCATCGAAGGCGCGGGAGAGGGCGTCGATGGCGCTGCGAATGGGCGGTACGGTCGTGCTTCCCGCCCTGCCGCGGGCCGAGTTCCAGGGGGCCTGCATGTTGCCGAGGCTCCCTCCCGCGGCGCCGCGCACCGCGCGCGCAAATCCGTCGAGCGCGGTGACGATCTCGGTTTGCGTCTGCTCGAGCGGTTCGCCTTGTTCGATCAGCGCCACGCGCTGCAACACCGCGATGGAAACGTCCGTCCAGGAGTCCACCACCTCCTGCGGGATGATGCCGGCCGTGGCCGCCTGCTGCCGCACTTCGGCACGGTGCAGGTGCCAGGCCAGTCGCTCCTGTTCGACGGTGCGAGCGCCGGAGGAGAGGTCGGCCGGCGCGGCGGCCTCCGATTCCCTCTCGAACTCCGGCCGCCGCACCGTAATGGACCTTCGCACCAGTGCCCCGGTGCCCGGCCTCAGCAGGACGTGTGCCGTGATGTGATACGTTCCCACGGACATGAAATGCACGGTGAAGTTGCCGGTCCGGGGATGGGGCGACGAGGGCCGGCGGTAACGCTCCCCCGATCCGGAAGGGGGCGGCATATCAACCACAACGGATGTCAGGCGGGGCCACTCCAGCCCGTGCTGGATCAGTTCATCGCCTTCACGCACCTGGTGATCGTCCAGCGTGCCGGATTCGTTGGCCGCCACCGCCACGGACTTGCGCATGCCGGCCAGGAAGTCGTGGGTCTCCTGGATCACTACGATGCGCAGGTGCTGGGTGGCGAGGTATTCGGCAGCCTCCTCCTCGGAGAGGGGCTCCGGCGGATCGCAGCGCGAGAGCCGGAGACCGCTTCCGAGGGCCGGCCGGACGGTTTCGGCGCCGCCGCGCCAGAGCGCCACCACCGCCCGCGCCGCCGCCGTATCGGCGTCCTTCTCGAGCGCTTCGTAGACCGGGCCCTGGCCGCTTTCGGCGCCCTTATCGAGCGCGCCGCGCTGCTGCACCACGTGCGCCAGCTCGTGCGCCAGGAGAGCGTCGCCGGCCGGAGAGCCGGGCCGGTACTGGCCCGGGGCGAAGGCGATGTCTTCCCCGACCGTGAAAGCCCGCGATCCCAAACGCCGGGCAATGTCTCCGGCATGCGAATCGGTGTGCACCCGCACTCCGGAGAAGTCCGCGCCGAAGACCGCCCCCAGGCGCGCGGCGCCGCCATCGAGCGGTTGACCGCGCGTCAGTTGGGCGCGAACCGCCGCCGGATTGGCAGCGGCCGGCGTTGTTCCGGCCTGCTCCTTGAACTGCAGCGCCAGCAACCCGCTCAGGTCGCCCGATCGCAGCGCCTCCACCGAAGGGACGCCCGGCGGCAGCCCGGTGATCTCCCCGGTGCGAACCCATTCGGCGGCCGATTCCGCTACGCGCTCGACGATCCGGGAGATGTAGTCGCCAGCCGCGGCCGCGCGGGCCAACTCGGGGGCGAACTGCCGGATGGTTTTGTCGATGTACTCGGCCGTCCTCCGCCGCACGAAGCGGAAGACGGCCGCCAGATACGCGCAGTTCTGCGAGGTCTGCCCTGCCCCGGCGAGAATGGGTTCGATGCGCTGGCAGATGGCCTCCTGCACCTCGTCGAGGAACTCGGACTTGCGCATCTGCCCCGGCAACAGCGCAGTGGCATCGTCGGAGGCGATCAGGACTCCGCCGCGGTCCTCTTCACCGGGCTCATCGGGATCGGCCTGGCGCTGGATGGTGCGGCCCGGCGCGCGGGGAAGGGTGTCCAGGCCGGCCGTAGGGGCGGAGAGCGCAATGGCGCTCCACAGCGGGTTGGCGCGCGGAGCGGGCTGCGAGGCCGGGCGGCGGGGCGCGGCGGCCTTCGACCCGCCGTCCTTCCCCTCGCTTTTCCCGGTGATTTTGGACGCAGCCATCCTCCGCCCGGCCGGATGAGCATTTACGCTGCCAGCGCGTAAGTGGTTGACAGCG
>JAWLGN010000107.1:0-16599 GCA_041685075.1 Bryobacteraceae bacterium | reverse complement strand
CGTCTCATAGGTGCGAGCCGCAGCCCGCAAATCCATTATACGACGGGCGCGCCGGCCAGCATGGCGCGGTAGAGCGCCAGGTAGCCGCGGGCCATGCGTTCGGGCGAGTAGTGGAGGGCGCGGCGGCGTGCACGGGCCGCCATGCGGGTGCGGAGGGATTCATCGGCGGCGAGGCCCGTGAGCGCGCGTGCAAGGGCCTCGGGGTCGTCCGGCGGAACATAGCAGGCGGCATCGCCCCATACTTCCCGCAGGCTGGGGATGCCGCCCAACACCAGGGCGCAGCCGGCCAGGGCGGCTTCGAGCGCCGACAGGCCGAAGGGTTCATAGCGCGCGGGCAGCGCGTAGATGGCGGCGCGCGCGAAGAGGCGGGCAACTTCCGTTTCGGAAAGACGGCCCAGAAGGCGCAGCGGGCTGGGGCGGACGCCGCCGTCGGGATGGCGGCTGTCGCCCGCCACGGCCACGGGCCAGGGCAGCCGCGGGGCCGCCGCTTCGAGGGCCGAAAGGTTTTTGGCCTCGTCCCACAGGCGGCCGGCGGCAAAGATCAGAGGCTGCTTGGCGCCCGGCGTAAAGCGCTCGGCCACGCGGCCGTTGGGAATCACCGCGGCACGTGCCTGTGCGCCGTAGTCGCGCGTGAGGCTCTCCATCATGGCGCGGGTGGGGGCCGCCGTGGCGGATGCGGCGCCCCAGCCGGCCGCGACTTCGCGCCGGTAGCGGTCCCAGGAGGCCGGGGCCTCGCAGCCCTTCACCGCACGCCACCAGGAGAGCACGCAGGAGTGCCCCACCACCAGCGCCGGTGCCCGCCAGGGTAGCGCGCCATGAGCGTAGCCGTTCAGGTGGACGATGGCCGGGCGCAACCGGGCTTCGAGATCCAGCAACCAGGCGCCGGCGCGCGCCACCTCTTCCCACGGATCCTCCATCCACTCGAGCTTGAAGGCGCTTTCGTACAGCTCGATGCCGGCGGCCTGCCGGCGCTGGTCCGGGGTGAGCGGCGCGCCCATGACGGCCAGCACGGCACCGGCGCCCAGCGGCTCGAGGGCACGTACCAGTTCCAGCGCGTAGGTCCAGACGCCGCCCACGCTATCGGCGGCGATCAGTACTTTCACGTCGCGTTTCCAGTTCGACGAGCGGCTGCGGCGCCTGCTCCTGAATATCGCTGAACTCGCGCCAGGCGCGCAGGTAGTCGCGGTGAGCGCGCTCCCAGGCCTGGTCGTCGGGATCGCCCCAGCGGCGCGTGTATTCGGGCGAGCCGGGGTAGGCGAACAGGGGCACGGGCTTGTTGGCCCACACGCCGTGCTGCTGGAGGTGGCGGCGCCACGCCTCGACGGCCTGGGGATCGTCCTCCTCCATCCCCAGCAGGTTGGCCTGCACGAAGGGCACGTGGCGGCGCGCGAAGACCAGGCGCTCGGCCAGCTCCGCGGTCGAGAGGCGGCACTTTTTGTCCAGCAGCGCCCGGCCCTCCTCGCTGATGCTCTCCACCCCCGCTTCGATCGAGACGCAGCCGGCGCGGCCCAGCAGTTCGAGCATGGCGTGGTTCCACAAGTCGATGCGGGTCTGCACGCCAAACAGCAGCCGGCGGGGGACGAGCGCCTCGAGCAGCGCCTGGTTGGGGAGAAAGATCTCGTCGATGAAGTAGATGTACTCGGCGCCCGCCGCTATCAGGGCATCGATTTCGGCGAGTACGGTATCGAGGGGCCGCCGGCGGTAGTCGTCGCGGAAGTTGTCCTTGGCGCAGAAGGTACAGTGATAGGGGCAGCCGCGCGAGGTTTCGACCTCCGCGCCCGGCCCGCCGGGTGGGGCATCGAAGCGATGGTGATGATGGAGGTGGCGGGCAATGGTCTCGGCCGGCCAGCGGAGCGGGGGGAGCTTTTGCATATCCACGGCGTGCGGCCCGCCGTTGACCCGTACCTCGCCGCCCTCGCGGTAGCAGAGCGAGGGTACGTCGCCCCACTCGCCCGCCAGTTGCGGCAGGATGTCCTCGCACTCCCCGAGCACCACCGCCTCCACGTCGAGCTTGCGCAGCGTGGTACGGGGCGTGGTGGAACCGTGCGGCCCCACCGCCACCAGGGTTCCGGCGACTCCGGTGAGTTCTTCCACCGTCTCACGCGGGACGCGCAGTTCGGGCGGCGCGCAGCGCCAGAACAGGTAGCTGGGTGCGGTGGTCACCGCCGTGAGATGGGGGCGAAAGGCCGCCACGCGCGCGCGCACTTCCGCCGGCGGCAGCGCGTCCATGTGGGCGTCTATGAGCAGAACGTCGTGGCCCGCTTCCTCCAGCAGCGCCTTGGCATAGCCGTACTCGAGAGGCAGGTGAGGTTCACGGCAACCGAAGTAGATGGAGCCGTCGAAGGACCAGGCCGGGTTGACCAGAGCGTAACGCACCGTCACACCACCAGCCCGCGAGCCGCCAGTTCGGCGCTGGCCTGTGCCACTCGGTCCGAGGCGGTCTGCTTTTCGAGCCACAGCGCCAGGTCGGCCAGGCTCTGCTCCAGACTCATGCGCGGGCGGTAGCCCAGCACCTCGCGCGCGCGGGTGATATCGGCGAAGCAGTGGCGGATATCCCCCACCCTGTATTTCCCGGTGATCTCGGGGCGGAGATGCTCCTTGCCCAGGGCGCGGGCCATGCGCTGCGCCACGGTGCGGATGGTGTAGCGGTGGCCGCTGCCGACGTTGAAGACGCCGCCGGGCGCCTGCGGCGCTTCGAGCGCCAGGCGGCAGGCGCGCGCCACGTCGTAGACGCTCACGAAATCGCGCTGCTGCAGGCCGTCTTCGTAAATCACCGGCGCTTTGCCGTTCAGCAGCCGGGAGGCGAAGATGGCCAGCACCCCGGTGTACGGGTTGGAAAGCGCCTGGTTGGGTCCGAAGACGTTGAAGAAGCGCAGCGCGACGGTGGGGATACCGTAGGCACGGCCGATCATGAGGCACATGCGCTCCTGGTCGTACTTGGAGAGGGCATAGACGGAAGCCAGGTTCGGTTCCTTGTCTTCGGAGGTGGGGACAGGGGTGAGGGTGCGGCCGGCGGCGTCCCGTACCTCCCAGGCGCCGGCGCGCAGGTCGTCGATGGAGCGTTCCCTCCCCGGTTGCGTGGCGCCCTCCGGCGTGCGGTAGAGGCCCTCTCCGTAGATACTCATGCTGGAGGCCACCACCAGGCGGTTTACCGGCCGCTCGATGAGCGCCTCCAGCAGCACCGCGGTGCCCAGGTTATTCACCTCCGTGTACTCGGCGAGGCGGTACATGCTCTGCCCGACACCCACCGCCGCCACCAGGTGGTAGACGGCATCGACGTTTTCCAGCGCGCGCCGCACAGCCTTGGGGTCGCGCACATCTCCGACAACCAGTTCGGCGCCGGAATTCAGATAGGCGGGCCGTTTTCGTCCCGGACCGTGTACCTGGACCGACAGGTTATCGAGTACCCGCACGCGATAGCCGTGCGCGAGCAGCTCGTCGGCCAGGTGCGAACCGATGAAACCCGCGCCGCCCGTGATCAGAATATGTTGACTCATCCCTCTCGACCTCCCTCGGGTGCTTATCCCGGCGCCCGTCGCCTGGCGGCTCCAGCCGATCCCGCAGCCAGCTCAGGTGTACTTACCTTTTTCTATCTCATTGAAAATCGAGGGGAAAATCAAACGTAAGTAGTTTCGTCCCATACAAAATGCCGGAGTCGGGGTGAGCTGGTCTACATTCCTTCGAGCGGGGGTAAGTTGGCCTACATTCTACTGGCAGGATAGAAAAACGGGCAGCCGCGGCCGGGCGCCGGGCTGCCCCAAGATACAAGGACGACGTTTCTGCGGGGTGCGAACTAGATGCCGCCGCCCGACAGGGTGCGGTTGCGTTCGCGCTCGCTTTCGGTCTCGGTAATATCGCTCTCGTCCCAGTAAGGTTTATAGCCGTAATGGCCGTAGACCTGTCTGCCGAATTCGGGGTCGGCCATATCGGGCCAGTTATTCTTATCGAAGCCGGGCGCGTCCTCCAGGACCTTTCGGTCCACGTTCAGCACGAATTCCTTCTCGGCTTCGTCCAAGGTGAAGGCGTCCCACGGGATGGCGAAAAGCTTGTTACCCATGCCCAGGAAGCCGCCGAAGGACAGCACCGCGTAAGCGATGCGGCCGGAGGGAATATCGAGCATAATATCCTCGATTTTGCCCAGGTCCTCGCCGGCCGTGTTCCGCACACGATCTCCGCTCAGCGAACTGGCCGAGAGCACCCGGCGGGTCCGCTTGTGGGTATGGCCACTGACTCGTTCTCCCATCCGTTCTCTCATGGTGCTCCGGTCCGACTCAGGACGATTTCTGATTTCAGCCATGCTATCTCCTCCATGAATTGCGGGAAGGCTTGGGCCCACCCGCGTGTTAAGCCGCGCGCGGCCGCCGGACGACCACGCGATACAAAACCAGCAGCAGGACGGCCCCCAGGACGGACATGATAAAGCCCGCCGGATGCCCCGGCGGGTACATGCCCAGCAGCCGGCCGATGAAACCACCCAGCAGCGAACCGGCGATTCCGAGCAGGATGGTAAGGAAAAAACCGCCCGGATCGCGGCCGGGCATAATCAACTTGGCGATGACCCCGACGATCAAACCGAAGATAATCCAACCGATAATTTGCACAGAACACCTCCAGACCGGACGTGCGCTCCGCGGCGCCCTGAAAACCGGACTGCCGTCCCGGACAGGCCGGGAGCCTGTCCTCTTCCAGTGGCGGAAAACTGCAATCGCGTGGCCAGAGCCAAGTTGAAGGACGGGTTTTTGGGATGGGAAGCGACTCTGCGGGTATCGCGGGCCGGCTCAGGCGTGCTGTTGCTTGCGCGCTCGCCGAAATTCCAGGATCAGCTCCATGACCAATTCTTCGATGCGGTCGCGAATGCGGCAGTGTTCGTTGTAACTGGCCAGGATGGGATCGGGTACGTCCCATCGCCGTACGGGCGCACCGATCTGGGGCGGCAGTTCGCAGCCGCTCATGTTGACGGCAAGCTCGAAGTTCGCGGGGAGGTGGCGCCAGCTTTTGGGGAATTGATCGCGGACATCGATGTTCTTTTCGTCCATGGCGCGGATGGTATCGGCGGGGACAGCCACCGCGGGCGCCAGACCGGCGCTGGCCGGCAGGATGACATCGCTGCCGTAAACGCGGGCGAATGCCTCGGCCATCTGGCTCCGGCAGGCATTCCCCACGCAAATGAACAATACGCGGCGGCGCCGCAGGCCGTCCTCCCCCTGGCCGGGCAACACCGGCTGTTGCCGATCTGAACGCGTGCTCACAGAGAATCGAAGAAGTACTGGTGCACCCGGGGGTCGTCCGTCAGCTCCGGGTGGAAGGTGGCCACCAGGTGCTGACCTTGCGCAACCAGCACTGGATCACCATTGTAACTTGCCAGCACCCGCGCTGACGTGCCCACGCGGCGGATGATGGGTGCGCGGATGAACACGGCCTCCAGTTCGCCGGGTTGTGTGCGGCACTGGAACTCGGGGGCGGGTTGAATGCGTGCGACGCGGCTGTCAAGCTGCCGCCCGTAGGCATTGCGTTCCACCCCGATGTCCACCAGCCCCAGGGAGGCTTGCGGGGGGTTGCTCACTTCCCGCGCCAGCAGGATGGCTCCGGCGCAGGTGCCGAAGATGGGCTTGCGGCGCCCGAACTGCTCGAGCGCCTCCAGCATGCCGTCGGCCTCCATCAGCCGGAGCATCGTGGTGCTCTCGCCGCCGGGGATTACCAGGGCATCGACGGAGGCCAACTCCCGGCTGGTGCGGATATAACAATTCTCCGCACCGGCGCGGACCAGCGCCTTTGCGTGGGCCTCGAAATCGCCCTGTAACGCGAGCACCCCGATCCGCTTCATCTACCAGCCCCGGGTCTGCATCAGCTCGGATTCGGGGAGCTTGCTGACGTCCAGCCCCGGCATCCCCATTCCCAGCTCCTCACTGGCCTCCAGCAGTTTGGCCGGATCGTTGTAGTGAGTAGCGGCCTTGACAATGGCGCGGGCGCGGCGCTCCGGATCGTCGGATTTGAAGATACCGGAGCCCACGAAGACGGCCTCGGCGCCGAGTTGCATCACCAGCGCGGCGTCGGCGGGCGTGGCGATGCCGCCGGCGGAGAAGTTGGGCACCGGGAGCTTGCCGTTGTCCGCCACCCACTCCACCAGCTCCAGCGGGGCCTGCAGATTCTTGGCCGCGCGGACCCGCTCTTCCTTGCCCAGCACCGTGAGCTGCTTCATCTCCTGAACGATGGTGCGGATGTGGCGCACCGCTTCCACGATGTTGCCGCTGCCGGCCTCTCCCTTGGTGCGAATCATGCAGGCGCCTTCGGCGATGCGGCGCAGGGCCTCGCCCAGGTTGCGGGCGCCGCAGACGAAGGGCACCTGGAAGGCGCGCTTGTCGATATGGTGTTCCTCGTCGGCGGGGGTGAGGACTTCGCTTTCGTCGATGAAGTCCACCTTGAGAGCCTCGAGGATGCGGGCTTCCATGAAGTGCCCGATGCGGGCCTTGGCCATCACCGGGATGGTCACGGCTTCCTGGATCTCCCGGATCTTGCGGATGGGGGCCATGCGGGCCACCCCGCCTTCCTTGCGGATATCGGCCGGGACGCGTTCGAGCGCCATCACCGCGGCGGCGCCGGCGGCCTCGGCGATCTTGGCCTGCTCGGCATTGGTGACGTCCATAATGACGCCGCCCTTGAGCATCTCGGCCAGCCCCACGTTCTTACGAAACGTTTCGTCCATCAAAAACATCGTTGCGTTCTCCTTGTTACACGATGGCGGGCGCCGGCTGCCCGCGCGCCCCCCTGGTTCTCTCCAGTTCCGAAGTAAAAATCTCCCCCAGCACGGCCATCCCTTGGCGAATGCGCTCGGGTTCCAGGCCGGCGAAGCACAGCCGCAGCGCGGAAGCGGCGGGCCGCGACACCGCGAAGTACTTGCCCGGCAGGTAGGCCACGCCGGCGCGCTCGGCGCGCGGCAGCAGTTCGCCGGCATCGAGCGGTTCGGGCAGCTCCACCCAGATGTTCATCCCTCCGCGGGGGCGCGTATAGCGCGTCCCAGGGGGCAGATAGCGCCTGCAGGCGGCCAGGGTGGCGGCCAGGCGCTGGGATCCGGCGGCGATCGCCGCGGCCAGGTGCCGCTCCAGGCGCCCCGACTCCAGAAAGCGCAGCAGCAGCGCCTGGGAAAGCTGGTCGGTGTGGAGGTCCGCGAGCCGCTTGGCCTCCACCAGCCGCTCGATCAAGGGGCGCGGCCCGATGATCCAGCCCACGCGCAGCCCCGGGAAGCTGATCTTAGAAAAGCTACGCAACAGCACCGTGGTGCCTGCCTCGTCGCACCGCTTCAGGGGCGGAACAGGTTCGCCGGAGTAGCGCAGGTCGCCGTAGATGTCGTTTTCGATTAGCACCACGCCGGCGGCCGCCGCCAGGCGCAGCAGTTCCCGGCGCGCGGCCGAGGGGAGGGTTCCGCCGGTGGGGTTCTGGAAGCTGGAGGTGACCACCACCAGGCGCACCGGCTGGGCGGCCAGCACGCGCCCGAGCGCCTCCATGTCCATCCCGGCGTTACCGGCCGGAATGCCGGCCAGCCGCGCTCCCAGGCGCGCGAACAGGTTTTTCAGCCCCGGGTAGACAGGATCCTCGACCGCTACCACGTCGCCGGGGGAGACCAGCACGCGGCCGACGAGGTCGAGCGCCTGCTGGCAGCCGCTGGTGATGATGAGGTCGTCCTCCGGGCAGGCCAGGCCGGCAGCCGTAGCGGCATCCAGCAGGCGCCGGCGCAGCGGTTCGTAACCGCTGGGTGAGCCGAGCTGGAGCAGGGCGGGCAAATCCGGCTGGGCCATGACCTCGGCGCAGGCGGCGCGCACGTCTTCCAGGGGAAACAGCCGCTCGGAGGGGCGCGAGGCGGCAAAGCTGATGCCGTCCTCGGCCAGGGAGAACGCCGGTGCCGGTTCGGCCGGGCCGCGCAGCAGGGTGTTCCAATCGAGCGCCGGCGGGGGAGCCGCGAGGGCGCCGGTAACGAAAGTTCCGCGGCCCACGTGGCTGCTGACGAGGCCCTCGCTTTCCAGCATCTCGTAAGCGGCGGAGATGGTGGCCCGGTTCAGGCCAAGTGTACCAGCCAATTTCCGAGTAGCTGGAAGGCGCTCACCTTGCCCCAACTCGCCGGAACGCACCATACCGGCAATGTACTCATATAGCTGCAAGTACAGAGGTTGGCCCGATCCGGGGTCCAGTTGGGGTCTTATACGCACTGCCTAACCGTACCATAATGGACCGGTCCCCCACAAGATGTCCGCTATCTCCGGCCGCGCTTGAGCGCATACATGCTCCGGTCGGCTTCGTCCAGCACCTCGCGCAGCGAGCGGCCCGAGCCGTCGGCAATTCCCCAACTGAAGCTGATGGGTAAGATGCCGTGGCCGCGCACCCGGAAATCGCGCAACCGGCCCGCGATATCCTCCATGCGGCGCTGCGCGACGGCGCGGTCCTGATTATGGAAGAAGACGACGAACTCATCGCCGCCCCAGCGAAAGGCCTCGTCTTCGGGCCGCACGGAAGTGCGCAGCAGGTGCCCTACGGCGCGCAGGATCTCGTCCCCCACCAGGTGGCCGTAGCGGTCGTTGACTTCTTTGAAGTTGTCCATGTCGCAGACCGAGACCACGCCATAGAAGGTGTTCTCCTCGTCCATGCGGCGGGAGAGCGCGGATTGGTTGAGCAGGCCGGTAAGGTAGTCCAGGTCCAGGTTGGCCAGATTTTCGCGGCGGACGCGGTCGAGCAGGGTGCCGATCTCCCGCAACCGGTCCTGCTGGTTATCGATCCACATGGCCGCCGCGGTGAAGGTCACGCCGGCGTAGAGCAACAGTTCGTAGTAGGTGTTGAGGGGCGCGCGACCGGCAAAATAGGCCACGGCGACGTAGAGGTGCAGCGCGGCGGCGGCGAGGAGGGAGAAACGGAACAGCGCGTTCCCCAACCCGGAGCCATGGATGCCGGCAGAGTTGTAGATGAAGATCCCGGCCAGCGCGGCTGCCGTACAGGCGTCGAACAGGGCGAGATGAGCGCCCCAGTCGAGCACGTAGAGGACCGAGAGAAAGATGGGGTAGACCATCAGCACCTTGAGCGGCCCGCGCCAACCGCGGAAGGAACCGGAGATGCCGGCGCGCGCCGCCGCCAGCAGCACCATCGCAAAGGTGAAGCGCAGAATGGCGTAGAAGGAAAGGGCCGCCACGGAACCGCGGGCCAGCCAGGCAGCCGCCGAGGCCAGCGCACCGGCCTGTACGGTCCAGGCCACACTCCACAGGGCGAAGTAGATTACCCCCGATCGCCGCCACAGGAAAGCGAACACCGCGGCGAACAGCAGCGCGCCGCATCCCTGTATCCACAGGGCGGACGGATCGGCAGCCGTCAGGTACATGGTCAGTCGCCGTACACGGTATGACGCCGGAACTCCACCGCCTTACCGGTGGCTTCGTCCACCGCCAGGATGACGGCGTGCAGTTCCGGAGCGCCTTTGGCGCTTTCCATGCGCACCGGCAGCGCCGTCAGAAAGCGCTCGAAGATGATCTCTTTCCGCACCCCGATGACCGAATCGTAGGGGCCCGTCATGCCGGCGTCGGTCTGGTAGGCCGTGCCGCCGGGCAGGATGCGGGTATCGGCCGTGGGGATGTGGGTATGGGTTCCCACCACCGCTGAGACCCGGCCGTCCAGGTACCAGCCCAGGGCCATCTTCTCGCTGCTGACCTCGGCGTGGAAATCCACGAACCGCACCTTCACCGCGGGGTCGAGCGCTTCGAGCAGCCCGTCGGCGGTGCGGAAGGGGCATCGCGTCTGGGGCATGAAGACGCGGCCCTGAAGGTTCATCACGGCGCAATCCACACCGTTGCGCGCGCGATGCACCACCATCCCGCTGCCGGGGGTCTGGTCCTCGTAGTTGGCCGGGCGCAGCAGGCGCTGCTGGCGGTTGAGATAGTCGTAGATCTCACGCTTATCCCAGACGTGGTTGCCGGTGGTGAGCACGTCCAGCCCTAGCGCGAACAGTTCTTCGGCGATGGCGGGAGTGATGCCGAAGCCGCCCGCCGCGTTCTCGGCATTGGCGATGGCCAGGTCAATCTGTTCGGTCCGGATGATGTCTTCCAGGTGGTCGCCCAGGATGCGCCTGCCTGGGGAGGCGTAGATGTCACCAACGAACAGGATTCTGGTCACTGCTTTGTCAACGTTAGCACAGCCGGCGCACCGTTCCGCGCGCCGGTGTGCCTCAACCCGCAGTGGCGGAGAAGGAAGGGCGCAGGAGGCGCTCGAGATCGGCCTGGATCTCAGCCGGCGGGCGGTTGCCGTCCAGCCGATGGGATCCCAGTTGCTCGTAGTAGGCCACTACCGGGCCGGTGTTCTCCTCGTAGGCCTTGAGACGCTCCCGGACGGTCGCTTCGTTGTCGTCGGCGCGGGTGATGAGGGCGGCGCCGTCCACGTCGCAGACGCCCTCCACCTTGGGGGGCTGGGAGATCACGTTGTAGATCTTCCCGCAGGCCGGGCAGGAGCGGCGCGCCGTGATGCGGGAGACGATGGCATCGGCGGGCACGTCGATGTGGATGGCCAGGGGGCGCCCCAGGCCACGCTGCGCCAGCAGCAGGGTCAGGTACTCGGCCTGCCGCAGCGTCCGCGGGTAGCCGTCCAGCAGAAAGCCCTGGGCGCAATCGGGCTGGGCGATACGATTGGCCACCATGGGGTTGATCAGGTCGTCCCCTACCAACCCCCCGGCTTCCATAATGGCGCTGGCAGCGCGGCCGAGTTCGGTGCCGGCTTTCACTTCGCCGCGCAGTACCTCACCGGTGGAGATAGCAGGAATACCGAAACGTTGACTGATGAAGGCGGCCTGGGTACCTTTCCCGCATCCCGGGGGGCCAAAGAGAAGTATGATCACGGTTTCCTCCGGCTCGCGGCTTTCCACAATCAGAAGCGTACCAGCCGCGGACGTGTGGAGTAGGCGGCGAGCGTAATGGTGTGAACTTCTATTTTAACAAAAATCCGCTTCAAAGAAGGAGTTCCGGAGCTGTAACACCGTAAATTCGGCATACCAACGCACGGAACTCCCCACGTGCGGCGGGGGATTACCGGACCGCCGCCTCACGAACCGGGGGGAAGAGCGCCACGCTCTGTCGAGGAATGCACGCCGGGCCGGCAACTCAGCCCTTCTTGGCGGCGCCCCTCACATGGCACTTGGTGCAGTTACCCTTGGACTCGAAGGCAGCCCCTCCGGCATGGTGGCAGGCACCGCAGGAGGTCTTCTTCGCTTCGGCGGTCTTGTGCATCGCCGCCTTGTAGTTGAGGTTTCCCTTGGCCTGAGGCCACAGCTTATCGTGGCAGACGGTGCAGTCGTCCTTCACGCGTTTGGCATGCGCTTCATGGTCAAAGGTGACGTCGCCGGTCTTCGCTGTGAAGACCATCTTCGGTGGGGCCTTCTTTTCCTGGGCCAGAAGCCCGGCACCCACCGCCACGCACAGAACAAAGATCGCGATGAGATAGTTACGCATGGATGTTCCATAGTATAACCGGAATTCAGGCTGCAAAGGTGGCATATTTCGACGTCCTGTTGAAAACGCGCTACTGGCAGGGGTGGACCTTGCCGTCGCGGCTGACGCGCAGGCGCCGGCCGCGCCACTCGACGGTATCGCCTGTGAGGCCGGCCAGCCAGACGGCGAAGCCGCAGAGGTCGCGCAGCGGGATGAGGGGCCACTGCCATAGGACCGCGCGGTCACCGAGCACGCCGGCGCCGGCCGCCACTCCCGCCGCGATGCGCAGCGCAAGCACGGCGGCCCCCACTTCCCAGGCGCCCGCGGCCGCCGCCAGCAGGCTCCAGGCGGTGGCGTGGGTCAGGGCATAGCCCATATACCCTCGGGGGCTGGAGACCCGGATGGTGCGGGACCAGCGCAACTGGTGGCGCCAGACGCTGCTCCAGGTCTCGGCCCCCAGGTCCGTCTCGACCACCATGGGGGCGAAGGAAACCCCGTGGCCGGCCAGCGCCACGTGGCGGCCCAGTTGGTAATCGTCGGCCAGGTAGTGCTGGAGCGACTCGAAGCCGCCGATTTTTTCGAGCACCTCAGCCCTGAGCGCCATAGTGGCGCCCAGGGCGAACTGCGCCAGTCCCAGCAGCCGGGCCATCATGACGCCCGGAATGAATTCGGTGGCGATTCCGATGGCTTCCCAACGCGCCGCAACCGAAGCCGAGGCGGCGCGATAGAAGCACGTCACCACGCCCGTGCGCGGCTGGGCGAGGCAGGCCGCGAGCGTGCGCAGATAGCCCTGGGGCACCCGGATGTCGCTGTCGTTGATCACCAGCACGGGATGGCGCGCGGCGGCGGCCAGGTCCGCCAGCAGCGCTACCTTGGCGTTTGGCGCCTGGCGCCCGGAAACCAGGGTGCGGATCGAGAGATGGGGATACTCGCGCGCCAGGCGGCGGATGTCCTCGAGCGCCGGGTCGGCGGCGTCGTGCACGGCGAAGAGCAGTTCGAACTCCGGGTAGTCCTGCTCCGCGTGGGAGCGGAGGGCCTCATAGAAGCGCGGCTCCCGGCCATGGACCGGCTTGAGGATGGAGATTTTCGGCAGTTCAACTGCGGGCGGCACCCGGCGGCGCCACGTCAGGGCGGCGAGGAGCACCAACAGGTAGTAGACGGCCCCCGCGGCGGCCAGGAAGATAGCGAGCCAGATCACAGCGCCAGCAGCGCCACGCCCAGCGCTACAAGAGAGGCGCCGATCCAGCGGCCCCAGCAGATTCGCTCTTTGAGCAGGAATCGCGCCAGCGCGGTCTCGAGCACGTACGCTACCGCCGTCGCCGGCACCGCGAAGCTCAACTCCGAGATCGAAAGCAGCGCCATGAAGGCGAAGAACGAAACCGCCATGGCGACCACCGAAGCCAGGATGTAGCTGTTGCGCGCCAGCATCGCCAGCATGCGGCGCAGGGAACCGGGGCGGAAATCCCGCACCTCGCCGTGATGCCGCATCCCCAGGGCCTGGAGCACTTCGCCCGCGGCCGTCGAGGTGACCACTACGCCCACCAGCGCCCAGGTGAGCATCAAGACCGCTCCCTCCGGCGCGTATTCACAGAGGTGCGGCCCACCAGCGCTACTCCGGCGGTGATGAAGGCGATGCCCGCCCAGCGGGCCAGGTGGATCTGCTCACCGAGGAAGAACCAGCCGGCCAGCGCGGCGAGCACGTAGCCGATCGAGGTCACCGGCAGCACGTAGCTGAGGTCCGCCCAACTCAGCAGCGTCATGTGGGAAAGCAGCCAGACGATCAGCAGCGCCACCCCCACCGCCACCATCGGCTCGAACAGCGCCTGGATATAGGCAAAGGGCGATACCGAAACCAGCCGGCCCACCTTGCGCAGCCCCAGGGTGAGGGCGAAGTTGCCCAGTACGTTCGAGATCACCACGATGGCGGTGAAGATGCGGGTCTTCAACAGCAGTGCGCGTTCGCCAGCCACGCCGCTCAATCCCCCGACGGCGCCGTGGCGGCGGCGCGCTCCCCGGCAACGAACTTCTTGCGCTTGCGGCGAAGCGCCAGGTACTCGCGCGCTTCTTTGGCCAGGCGGCGCCGCTCGTCTCCGTCGAAGACGGCTTTCCGGACGATCCGCCACACCACGCGCGGGCGAAAGAAGTACTCCCCGTAGAAGCGCTCCACCCAGTCGACCAGCTCGGCGCGATCCAGCCCGGGGTAGACGATGTTGGGAAGCTGGTGGCCCACCTCGTCGGTCATCGAATCGAGGGTGATGAGGCCGCTGCTCTGCGCCCAATCGTAGAACTCGGTGCCGGGATAGGGATGGGCGATGGAGACCTGGATGGTTTCGGTATCCAGCCGCTTGGCCCAGTCGATGGTGCGGCGGATGGATTCGCGGGTCTCGCCGGGCAGCCCGATGATGAAGTCGCCGTGAATGGCGATGCCGAGCTTCTTGCAGTTGGCGGTAAAGCGCTCGGCCATTTCGATGGTGGCGCCCTTCTTGATGTTGCGCAGGATGGCGGGGTCGCCGGACTCGTAACCCACGATCAGCAGCCGGCACCCGGCTTCCTTCATGGCTTTGAGGGTCTCGTAATCGGTGGTGACGCGCGAGGTGCACGACCAGGTGACGCCCAGCGGTTTGAGCGCGCGGCAGACTTCCAGCGTGCGGGCCCTCTGGTAGTTGAAGGTATCGTCGTCGAAGAAGATCTCCTTCACCTGGGGGAAGGCTTCCTTGGCGAAGGCCACCTCGCGAGCGATGTCGCCGGCCGAGCGCTGCCGCCACCGGTGGCCGGAGTGCGTCTGGGGCCACAGGCAGAAGGTGCACATGGCGGGGCAGCCGCGCGAGGTGTAGAGCGCGATGAAGGGGTTCTTCAGAAAGGGGACGTTGTAGCGCGTGATGTCGAGGTCGCGCTGGTACACCTTGGTGACCCAGGGCAGGGCATCCAGATTTTCGATGGCGGGCGCATCCGGGTTGTGACGGATTTCGCCGTTCTTGCGGTAGCTCACCCCGGGGATCTCCTCGAGCGGGGTGCCGTTTGCGAAGGCGGGGATCTGGTAGTCGAACTCGCGGCGGACGACGAAGTCGATGGCCTTCGATGCCGCCAGTGTCTTTTCCGGCTCCACGGCCACGGGCGGCCCCACGAAGGCGACCTTCAGGCGCGGGTTCGAATCCCGCATCATCTCCGCCATCTTCACGTCCACGTGGAAGCCGGGCGTGGAGGTGAACAGCACCAGCAGCTCGAAATCGCGGGCCATGGCCACGGTCCGCTCGATGGAAATCTTGTGCGGCGGCGCGTCCACAACCTTACTGTCCGGCAGCATACCCGCCGGGTAACACAACCATACCGGATACCAGTAGGATTCGATTTCGCGCGATGCCGGCCAACGGGAACTGGCGCCCCCGTCGAAGCCTTCAAACGACGGAGGGTTCAGGAACAGTGTTCTCATGACGTTGTGCTATGGGTGGCGCCGCTCGGAACGGGCGGGATCAACGCTGCCCCGTTTCCAGGCTGGCGCGCTTCGCGTTGTTGGCCAACGAGAAATTCGAGAAGGCAATGCTTAATTCCGCGGGTCCCACCAGGCGCGTATCCACCATGCTGCGAATATGTACGGGGACGGGAACGCCGTCCCGGATCTCGTATATTCTGACGAATTCCACGCGCTTGAGGAACACAGAGGGGTTCTTTACCAGGCGTCCGGCCTCGAACACACGCAGGTGGGTTTGGGCATCAATCCATACCTCTCCCTTGAACAATCCCACCCGTTTCTTGCGTGGCGAGACCTGAAAGACATGCATCGGGCGGCCGTCCAATTCCGCCGTCCGCTTGAACTTGAAGCGGTAGTTGTCGGGCGTAACCGAGATGGACTGCGGCTGCCCGACCGCGGCTTGCGTTTCGGCGGTCAGGTAGCGGGCGATCACGTTCTGCTTGACCGTGTTATCGCCCACGAAGCTGAGCGCCTGGTAGGTTATGCGTCCCAGCCGGGAGATGTGGCGCAGCGCGTGCAGCCGGCCGGATTTCTTCAGCCGGGGCAGGGAAGCCCTGATGTGGACTTCCATGGAAGCGCCGTTCAAAGCGCTTCCGAGCTGGCGCGACGCAGCCGTGTAGTTGGCTACGATCGCCTCCGGGTTGGGAGCCGGCTCGGCGGACAGAAACGTGCTACTGAAAGCCAACACTGCGAAGACACAAAGCTTCACCTGGTACCCCGGTTGCAAGTGTGGGTCAAGACAAAAGTCTATCAGTGTTTTTGATGCACTCGCAATCCAATTGGTTAACGCGAAATTTGGGTTGCGGGCGGCTCATTCGACCGCCAGGTTGCCGGGGGCGGCGATCCGCCGCCCCGGCGCGGCCGGCTCATTGGACCGCCAGATTGACCGGCGGCGAGGATGCCCCGCCCACGCTAAGCACAACCGGGGCGTTACCCGAGGCCACGCCGTCCGGAACCACCACGGCGGCCTCATAGAGACCCGCGAAGCCGGGGGCGGCGATGGAGGAGATCACGTCGGCCTCGATGCCCCCTATGGTGACTCTGGCCGGGTTGGTGTGGCTGGGCGGCTCGACGGGCGCCAGCGCGCCGCTGGCCAGCGGCGGGGCGACCTGGCCCAGGCCTGTGGAATAGAGCAGAATGACCTCTCCCGGGCGCGCCGGGTTGGCTGGTCCGATCATGGAGAAGTCGTCATTCTTGAACGCCAGGGCGCCATCGGGACCGAAGAACAGGGATGGGGCGGTCTCGGCAATGCTCACGTTGATGGGCACGGCGGAGGCATTGCCGTTATTTACGACCAGCAGTTGCGCGCCCAGCGGGGTATCGAAAGACAGCACCGCGTTGATCTGGCTCGGCGAGACGTAGAGCAGCCGGGCGGGCTCCCCTCCCACCATCACGGTGACGCCGTTGAGCTGTGCGGGCAAAGTGTTGCCGCGCCAGCCGCTCAGGTCCGTAGTGACCTTGGCCAGGTTGGTGCCGAAGATGGAGATAATGCTGCCGGGCGAAAACCTGGCAACGTTCACATCCAGGGTGCCGGCGATGGCCGCCAGGGTTACCGGAGCCGCCGTGTTAGCCGGGGCGAGTTGCGAGCGCACCGCGCCGCCCGGGTTGACCCGCGTGTGCAGGTTGACGTAGTGATTCTCCGGGTTCACGGAGAGAGACCTCAGGGTGGCCAGCGCCGCG
>JAWLGN010000106.1:0-16628 GCA_041685075.1 Bryobacteraceae bacterium | reverse complement strand
GGCCCCACTTCCACCACCGTCCCGGCGAGGTCCCGTCCCACGATGTAGGGCAGCGGCGCCGCGATCTTGAAGGCTCCGCCGCGGATGTATGTGTCGATCGGGTTCACGGCCACCGCCGCCACCCGCACCAGCACGCGGCGGGGGCCGATGGGCGGGTCCGGCAGCTCGCCGTACTGGATGACCTCCGGACCTCCGAACCGTTCGAGGAACGCGGCTCTCATTCGTATCCAGTCTACGCCGTTCGGGTGCCGGACTAGGGCGGAATGGAGGGCGGTGGGTATGACCCGGCAGCGGGTGAGGGCGGGTACTTCACCATGCAAAGCAAAACCCCGCGGGCCTGTGGGGGCCGGCGGGGTTACTGTAATCGTTTCCGGTTGTCTGAAGCCGAGATGAAATCCGCCCAACTTGCGGGCAGCTCACGAAGCTTACGCCTGCTTCTTCTCTTCGACCTTCGCTTCATCGCCCTTGAGGGCGTGCTTGAAGTTGCGGATCCCTTCACCCAAACCTTTCGCCACCTCGGGTATTTTTTTGCCGCCGAACAGCAACACCGCGACTCCAAGGATCACGAGAAGTTCAGGTAAGCCAATGGATCTCATACGGCCTCCTTGTTTGGTACTGCGTCCATTGTAGCAGAGAACAGGGTAGCTACCCCACTGTTTCGAGCGATTCTCCCCGGATGAGGTCCTGGAGCTGCTCGCGGGCGCGCACCACCCGGAAGGAGCCGTTCTCGACGAGCACCTCCGGGGGGCGCAAGCGGGAGTTGTAGTTGGAGGCCAGGACGAAGCCGTAGGCGCCGGCGGTGAGGACGGCCAGGTAGTCGCCGGGGACCACGTCGGCGATCTTGCGGTCGCGGGCCAGGAAGTCGCCGGTTTCGCAGACCGGGCCGACGATATCGGCCACCACCTCCGGGCGGGGAGACTTCCGCAGGGGGGCGATTTCGTGGTGGGAGTGGTAGAGGGAAGGCCGGATGAGGTCGTTCATGGCCGCATCCACCACCACGAACTGTTTGCGGGCGGTGCACTTGCGGTAGAGCACCCGGGTGAGCAGGACGCCCGCCGGTCCCACGATGGAGCGGCCCGGTTCGAGCATGACTTCGAAGCCGCGGCCTTCCAGGCGGCTGCGCACGGCTTCCGCGTAGGCGCGGATCTGGGGCTGGGGGTCTTCGGCGCGGTAGGGGACGCCGAGGCCGCCGCCGAGGTCGATGTGGGCGATGGGGTGGCCGGCCCCGCGCAGCCGCTCGGCCAGGGCGAGCACCTTATCCAGGGCTTCGAGCAGCGGCTGGGTATCCATGATCTGGGAGCCGATGTGGCAGCTCACGCCGCGGGCTTCCAGGTTGCGGAAGCCGCGGGCCTGGTCATAAACCGCCTCGGCGGCGGCGATATCGATGCCGAACTTGTGCTCCCGCAGGCCCGTGGAGATGTAGGGGTGGGTGGCGGCATCCACGTCCGGGTTGACCCGCATGGAGAAGCGCGCCACCACGCCGCGGCGCGCGGCGAGCGAATCCAGCAGGGCCAGTTCCTGCCCGGATTCGCAATTGAAGGCGCCGATCCCGTTTTCGAGAGCGTACTCGATCTCTTCGGCGGTCTTCCCCACCCCGGAGAAGACTACCTTCGCGGGGTCGCCGCCGGCCTGAAGGACGCGGAACAGCTCGCCGCCGGAGACGATGTCGAAGCCCGCGCCGGCGCGCGCCAGGACGGCCAGGATGGCCAGGTTGGAGTTGGCCTTGACGGCATAGCAGATGCTGTGGCCGAGACCGGCGAAGGCCTCGGCGTAGGCGCGGTAGTTCTCGAGGATCAGGCGGCTCGAGTAGACGTATGCCGGGGTGCCGACCCGGCGGGCGATATCGGCCAGGGGAACGCCGTCGCAATAAAGATCGTTACCGGAATAGGAGAACATTGGAAGTCACGAGGCCGGTGGCGTTTCTTCTTTTATCTTAACCACCAGCAGGGTCTGGTCGTCGAAAGGCGCGGGGGAGAAGCGGTCCAGGTCGGCGAAGATGGCGGCGGCGATGTCGGCGGCCGGAAGGTGACAGTTGTCGCGCACCACCTGGGCCAGGCGCCGGCGGCCGTACTCGCGGTTGCCGGCGTCCATCTGGTCCGTGATGCCGTCGGAGTAGAAGACCAGCACGTCGCCGGGATGGGTCTGGAAGATGGTCTCTTCATACTCGCGGGCGTCGAGGAGGCCGAGGGGAACGCCTTCGATGCGCAGCTTCAGGATCTCACCGCCGCGGCAGATCATGGGGGGGAGCGCGCCGGCGTTGGCCAGGGTGACGCGGCGGGTGCGCTTGTGCCACCGCATCAGCAGGAGGGTGACGTAACGCGCTTCCACGCGGCGTTCGATGAGGGCGTCGTTGAGGACCCGCATCAACTCGGCGGGAGGGAGGCGCCGCTGCGCCAGGGTGCGCAGCAGGCCGTTCACCATGGCGCCGTAGAGGGCCGCGGCGGCGCCCTTGCCGCTCACGTCGCCGAAGGCGAGCAGCAGGTGGCGGGGGTTCTTGTAGTCCAGGAAATCGAAGATATCGCCGCTGATTTCGCGCGCGGGGCGGTAGCCGGTGGCCATGTCGAGGCCCTCGATCTCCGGGGCGCTGGAGGGCATGAAGACGCGCTGCAACTCGCGGGCGGCGCGCAGGTCGGAGGCGATGAGGCGCTCGCGGGCGGCCAATTCTTCATAGAGCCGGGCGTTTTCGATGGAGCTGGCGATCTGGGGAGCGAGCAGGGCCAGGGTGCGGACGTGGTCGTCGGTGAAGAAGCCCATGCGGTCGCTCTCCAGGTCCATGACGCCGACGACGCGGTCCTGCACGATGAGCGGCACCGCGACTTCGGAGCGGATGTCGGAGTGGGAGGCGATGTAGCGCGGGTCGGCGGCGGTGTCGTCCACCCGCACGGGTTCGCGGGCTTCGGCGGCGGCGCCGGTGATGCCTTTGCCCAGCGGCACGTTGTCGATATCGACGCGCTGGTCGTAGCGGCTGCTGAAGCGGTGGCGGAGAACGCCGGCGGCGGCATCCACCAGCAGGATGCTGAAGGCATCGTAGGGGATGAGGCCGCGCACGCGGGAGGCGATCTTGGCCAGCAGCTCATCGAGCGCCAGGATGGAGCTGAACTCGCTGGAGATGCGGGCCAGCGCCCGGAGGGTGCGGTTCTGGCGGTCCACGCGGCGGTAGAGCCGGGCGTTGTCGATGGCGGTGGCGATGCGGGCGGCGATGAGGCGCAGCAGGTCGGCGTCGTAGGAGGTGAAGGCGTTCAGCCGGGTGGATTCCAGGTCGATGACCCCCACCAGCTTCTGCCGCACCTCCATGGGGACGGCCAGTTCGCTGCGCACCGCATCGACGGCGTTGAGATAGCGCGCATCCGAGCGCACGTCGTTCACCAGCACGGGCTGGCGCTCGGCGGCGGCGGTGCCGGTAATGCCCTCGCCTAACGAAAGCGAAAGGTTCCGTACCACCTCCTCGCGATGGCCGACGGCGTAGCGGATGCGCAGGTCCTGGCGCTTCTCGCTGTAAAGCAGGATGGCGATCAGCTCGAAGGGGATGACCTTCTGGACGATTTCGGCGACGTTGGCGAGCAGGGCGTCGAGATCCAGGGTCTGGGTAGTGGCAGCGGAGACATCGAGGAGGAAATCCAGCAGCTCGGAACGTTCCTGGAAGCGTGTTGAGGCATTGCCCGTGGCTTGCATAGGCTCCTTGGGGCGCAAATCAGGCGCCCGCCGACTGCACGATCCGGACGCTGGCGCTGGCCCCGATGCGGGTGGCGCCTGCGGCGGTCATCTGCTTGAGTTCTTCGTAAGTGCGGATGCCGCCGGCGGCCTTGACGCCCATGGCGGGTCCCACTACCTGGCGCATAAGGGCCACGTCGCGGGCAGTCGCGCCGCCGGGACCGAAGCCGGTGGAGGTCTTGACGAAATCGGCGCCGGCGGCCTTGGCCAGGATGCAGGCCTTGGCCTTCTGGGCATCGTCCAGGAGTGCGGTTTCAATGATGGCTTTGAGCAGTGCGCCGGCTTCGTGGCAGACGCGGGCGACTTCGGCGATATCCACCCTCACGGCGTCGTCATCGCAGGAACGCAGGGCGCCGATGTTGATGACCATGTCGATCTCGCGGGCGCCGGCACGCAGGGCGCCGGCGGCTTCGGCCACCTTCGCGGCCGTCGTGGTGGCGCCGAGCGGAAAGCCGGCTACGCTGGCCACCTTCACCGGGGAGCCGGCCAGCTCCGCCACCGCCAGCGAAATCCAGCAGGGGTTGACGCACACGGTGGCGAAACCCCAGTGGCGGGCCTCGCGGCAGAGCCGCACGATGTCGTCGCGGGTGGCTTCGGGCTTGAGCAGGGTGTGATCGATGAGGCGGGCGATTTCCCGGCTGACGGCGGTGACGCCCTGCCCGGCGGAGACGCGCTCGGCGCCGGCGGAAAGCACGCGCCGGGTGCTCTCCTCGCATTTCTCGACACAGAGGTGGGCGCAGGAACAGCCGCCGGCGGGAGTGGAGGGAGCGGGGAGACGGCCTAGGCGTGCGAGAATCTCCTCGCCGATCTGGGAGACGAGTTGGTCGAGTTCCGTCGCCGTCACGTCAGGAAGCGCCGCCCGGCCCGAGGGGGTAAGAGCCGTGAAATCATTGTGTTCCCGGACTGTCGAGCGGAATTTTCATGATACCATGCGGGTACCGGGTGAGGGGATGAATCCAGAGTATCTCTCGCAGTTGCTGCGGCAGGGCGACTTCAGCGCCGGGGTGCTGGCGGCGGGGATGGCTGCGGCGTTCGGGCTGGGGGCGGCGCACGCGCTGTCGCCGGGGCACGGCAAGACGATCGTGGCGGCGTACCTGGCGGGCTCGCGCGGCAAGATGCGGCATGCCGTGCTGCTGGGCGCGGTGACCACCTTCACCCACACGGCCGGAGTGTTCGCCCTGGGGCTGGCCACCCTGCTGCTATCGCGCCACGTGCTGCCGGACCGCATCGTGCCGGTGCTGTCGCTGGTATCGGGCGCGGCCATCGTGTGGGTCGGGGGGGTGCTGTTCTGGCGACGGCTGCGGGCGCTGCGGGCGCACCACCATCATCATCACCACCACCACCCTCACCCCGAAGCGGAGATTTCGCTGGGAGCGCTGATTGCGCTGGGAGCCAGCGGCGGGCTGGCGCCGTGCCCGTCGGCGCTGGTCCTGATGCTCAGCTCCATGGCGCTGGGACGCGTGACCCTGGGGCTGGTCTTGCTGGCGGCTTTCAGCGTGGGGCTGGCGGCGGTGCTCACCGGTATAGGCATGCTGGCGCTCTACGCGCGCCGCCTGCTGCCGGAGACGAAAGACGGCCACGCGCACACCTGGACGCGCCTGGCGCCGGTGGTCTCCGCGGCGGTGATCGTGGTTGTGGGGCTGGTGATGACGGCCGCCGCAGCCTCCACGGTGCGGGCACTGTAAGCATCGGCACGCGGTATTTCGGCGCGTGTGTCGAGACGAACGGAGCCCCGGGCTCGACACAGAAGCCGCCCAACCCCTTCTCAGTAGAATGATGGAAGGAGGGTTAGGAATCCCATGAAGCACACGATGCAGGGGAATGGGAAGATGACCACGGTGTGGCTGGGGATAGCTATAGGGGCCGCGGTAGGAATCGGTTACGCTGTCTCGCGTGGGCGCAGGAAGACCCACTGGTCGAACCGTGCTCGGCACTTCGGCAAGCGGATGTCCGGGCACTCGGGAGAACTCGCCACGCGCGGCAGGGACCTCGTGGAGCGGGCGCAGCATATCTACACCGAAGGGCGCAAGATCGTCGAAGAAGCCGCCGATTTGTGGGGCGAAGGCCGCCGCCTGGTGCGTGCCTGAAGTTCGAATGCGCTGCGGGCCGGCACTGACTACCGGCCCGTCCCGCCACTTGTGATCGATCGAAAGCCGGCGGCCGGGGGGCCGGGATGCGCGACCCTGTTTGCGGTATGGAGGTGGATCCTGCACACTCAGCGGGATCGCACTCCTACGGCGGCAACGTCTACTACTTTTGCAGCCGCGGCTGCCTGGAACGTTTCCGGGCGAATCCTGAGCGATACATAGGGAACGGCGCGGCGGTGGAAGCGCCGCCGGCCGCCGCCCCCTTAGTGCCCACCGAATATACCTGCCCAATGCATCCGGAGGTCGTTCGCAGCGGGCCGGGCAACTGCCCGATCTGCGGCATGGCGCTCGAGCCACGCACGGTTTCGGCGGGTGAAGAAAAAAACGCCGAACTGGCGGACATGCGCCGGCGCCTGGCCGTGGCGGCGGTGCTGACGGTCCCGGTGGTGCTGATTGCAATGGGGGAGCACCTGCCGGGGCGGCCGTTTGCGAATCTCTTCTCGCGGCGCGTGTCGGGATTTGTCGAGATGCTGCTGGCCACGCCGGTGGTGCTGTGGGCGGGGTGGCCGTTTTTCGTGCGGGCGTGGCACTCCCTGGTGAACCGCAGCCTGAATATGTTCACCCTGATCGCCCTGGGAGTGGGGGTGGCGTGGGCCTATAGCGTGGTGGCGGTGGTGGCGCCGGGTATCTTTCCGGCCGCCTTCCGGGTGGAGGGTGCGGTGCCGGTGTACTTCGAGGCGGCGGCGGTGATCGTCACCCTGGTGCTGCTGGGCCAGGTGCTGGAGTTGCGGGCGCGCAGCCGCACGGGGGCGGCCATCCGTTCGTTGCTGGAACTGGCGCCGGCCACCGCGCGGCTGGTGCGGGAAGACGGCACGGAGGAAGACGTGCCGCTCGAACGCGTGCATCCGAGGGATCGGCTGCGGGTGCGGCCGGGGGGCAAGGTGCCGGTGGACGGGGTGGTGGAGGAGGGCGCCTCGAGCGTGGACGAATCCATGCTCACCGGCGAAGCGATGCCGGTGGAGAAACAGCCGGGTGATGCGGTGACCGGCGGGACGGTCAACGGCAGCGGTTCGTTCATCATGCGGGCCGAGCGTGTGGGCGCGGAGACGCTGCTGGCACGCATCGTACAGCTGGTAGGGGAAGCGCAGCGCAGCCGCGCCCCCATCCAGCGGCTGGCGGACGTGGTTTCGGGCTACTTCGTTCCCATCGTGGTGGGGGTGGCCATTGTGACCTTCGTGGTTTGGAGCATCTGGGGACCGGAGCCCTCCATGGCCTTCGCGCTGATCAACGCGGTGGCGGTGCTGATCATCGCCTGCCCCTGCGCCCTGGGGCTGGCGACCCCCATGTCCATCATGGTGGCGGCGGGCAAGGGCGCCACCGCTGGGGTGCTGTTCAAGAATGCCGAGGCGATCGAGTCTCTCGAGCAGGTGGACACCGTGGTGCTGGACAAGACCGGCACCCTGACGGAGGGCAAGCCGCGGGTGACCGCGGTGGAGCCGGCCGAGGGCTTCGATGAAATTGAACTGCTGCGGCTAGCGGCGGGTCTCGAGCGGCCCAGCGAGCATCCCCTGGCGGCGGCCATCCTGGCGGCGGCGGAGGAACGGGGCATCCAACCGCCGGAGGTGATGGAGTTCCAATCGGTTGCCGGGCGGGGCGTGCGGGCGCGTGTGGCGGGGCGCGATGCGCTGCTAGGCAACCGCTGGCTGCTCGAACAGGAAGGCATACACGCCGGCGCGCTGGACGCCCGCGCCGAGGCCATGCGGGAGGAAGGCCAGACGGTGGTCTTTCTGGCGGTGGACGGCAGGGTCGCCGGGCTGATAGGGGTGGCCGACCGCATCAAGCCGAGCACTCCGGAGGCCGTCCGGCAGCTTCAGAAAAGCGGCATCCGGCTGGTGATGGTGACGGGCGACAACCGCGCCACCGCCGAAGCCGTGGCGCGCAAGCTGGGAATCGAAGAGGTGATCGCGGAGGTGCTGCCGGAGCGCAAGGCCCAGGTGGTGAAGCGCCTTCAGGACGAGGGGCGCTTCGTGGCCATGGCGGGGGACGGCATCAACGACGCTCCCGCGCTGGCCCAGGCGCAGGTGGGGATCGCCATGGGAACCGGCACCGACGCGGCCATGGAGAGCGCCGGGGTGACGCTGGTGAGGGGCGACCTGGCGGGCATCGCGCGGGCCCGCAAGCTGAGCCGCGCCACCATGCGGAACATCCGGCAGAACCTGTTCTTCGCGTTTGTCTACAACGCCCTGGGAGTGCCCATTGCGGCCGGCGTGCTGTACCCGTTTTTCGGGGTGCTGCTCAGCCCCATCATCGCGGCGGCGGCCATGAGCTTCAGTTCCGTTTCGGTGATTGCCAACGCACTACGGCTGCGGCGGGTGGCGGTGAAGGAACTGCGGCGGGTGGCGATGTAGGAGGAAAACGCGCCGGGCGGGGTGGTGTGCCCCGCCCGGGCCGCGTCGCTAGAATTCGACCCTGTATTGGTAACTTCCTGGTCCCCTTCCCATCGGGGCAGCAAATAATATAACACGACAACACGGGGCGACTCTTGGCGGCCGGCGGTCAGGCCGGGGGAGCTTCGCCCTTGGGGTCCTGAGCCGGGGCGGGCCACAGGAGCGATGCCGCCATGGAGGCGCCCACCACCCCCAGGATGATCCCCAGGGACCAGCCGATGGGGAATTGACCCCCAAAGGCATGGTTGAGCCACACCATCTTCAGACCCACGAAGAGCAGCACCACGCCGAGGCCGTACTTCAGCAGCCAGAACTTGTCCACCGCGTTGGCCAGCAGGAAGTAGAGCGCGCGCAGCCCCAGGATGGCGAACATGTTGGAGGTGAAGACGATCAGGGGTTCGCGGGTAATAGCGAAGATGGCGGGCACCGAATCCACGGCGAAGACGATGTCGCTGGCTTCGATCAGCCCCAGGGTGAGGAGCAGGGGGGTGGCGTGCAGCACGCCCTTTACGCGCACGAAAAAGTGCTCCCCATGAGAGGTCGGGGTGACCGGGAGAACGCGGCGCATCAGCTTCAGCACCGGGTTGCGCTCGGGATGCGGCTGATGCTCCGGCGCAAACAGGATGCGGACGCCCGTGACGATCAGGAAAGCGCCGAACAGCAGGGTGACCCACTGGTACTGAATGAGCACCGCGCCCAGCGCGATGAAGATGCCGCGGAAGATCAGGGCCCCCAGGATGCCGTAGTAGAGAACCCGGTGCTGGTAGACCGCCGGAACGGCGAAGAAGTTGAAGATCAGGACGAAGACGAAGATGTTGTCCACCGAGAGGGACTTCTCGACCACGTAGCCGGTGAGGAACTCCAGGGCTACGCGGCGCGCGGCGGCGGTGGGATCGAAGCCGGGGGTGGCGAGCAGCCGCGGGTCGGCGGAAAACTCCCACTTGGCGAAGTGATACAGCAGGTAGTTGAAGACCAGCGCGAGGCTGATCCAGACAACCGTCCAGGTGGCGGCTTCTCGCGGCGATACGGCGTGCGCGCGGCGGTGGAAGACCCCCAGGTCGAGGGCCAGCATGGCCAGGACGAAGCCGGTAAAGGCCAGGTAGGCCCACCAATAATCAACGAAGGGAAATAGAGCGGGTTGCATGCGTCAGGCGCGGGTCGAAGACGGCGGCGGTGTCGGTGAACGCTGAGGTCGTCGGTTTTCCTCCCGATAATCTTAGGATAGCGGTCGCGCGATCCATAGACAAATAGGTAGAATCGAAGCGATCCATCGTAAAATACGATGTATGGAGTGGTTGAACTACCATCACCTGCTGTACTTCTGGACGGTGGCGCGGACGGGCAGCGTGGCGGCGGCCTGCGAGCAGCTTGGGCTGGCGCAGCCGACCATCAGCGGGCAGGTGAGGGCGCTGGAGGAGAGCCTGGGGGAGAAACTGCTGGCGCGCTCGGGGCGGGGACTGGTGCTGACCGAGGTGGGGCAGGTGGTCTACCGGTACGCCGATGAGATTTTCACCCTGGGCCGCGAGATGACCGATGTACTCAAGGGCCGGCCGGGGGGCCGGGCGCTGCGCCTGCAGGTGGGGGTATCGGACGCGGTATCGAAGCTGATCGCCTACCGGATCCTGCAACCCGCGCTGGCGTTGCCGGAGGGCGTGCAACTGGCGTGCTACGAGGACCGGCCGGACCGGCTGGCGGCGCTGATCTCCTCGCACCGGCTGGACCTGGTGCTGGCCGACGCACCGCTGGCGCCGGTGGCCAGGGTGCGGGCGTTCAACCACCTGCTGGGTTCCTGTGGGGTGTCGCTGTTCGCCACCCGGTCGCTGGCGGCGCGCTACCGGCGCGGGTTCCCGCGTTCGCTGGACGGGGCGCCGTTTCTGCTGCCGCTGGAGGCCTCGGCGCTGCGGCGCTCGCTGGAGCAGTGGTTCGAGGCGGAGGGCATCCGGCCGCGGATTGTGGGGGAGTTTCAGGACAACGCGCTGCTGTACACCTTCGGGCAGGCGGGAACGGGAGTGTTCGCCGCGCCCTCGGCGATCGAGCGGGAGACGCGCGAGGTCTACGGGGTGGCGGTGGTGGGGCGCACCGAGGCCATCACCGAGCGGGTCTACGCCATCTCGGTAGAGCGCAAGCTGAAACACCCGGCGGTGCTGGCGATCTGCGAAACGGCGCGCGCCACGCTGTTTGGCGAGGCGGCGTAGCTTATTTAAAACCGAAGCCGCCCACGGCGAGGCCGAGTGCCCGGGGATCGCGCTGGGGGCGGTAGGGCGGCGACGCGAGGCGCACCGTTACCGTACCGGCGGCTCCGGGCGGCAGTTCCCAGCGGGCGGTCTGCCAGCCGGGCTCGGTGAAGTGCTGTTCGGGAAGCGGCTCGCCATCCAGCCGAACTTGCACGGCGGAGCCTCCGGCACCTCGGATCACATCTTGCGGCATGTAGACGGTGAGGGCGAACTGCCGGGCATCGGCAGGGCGCGAGAGGCGCGCGGTAGCGGTGGGGCCGGTCCAGCGATAGCCGCCCTCGAGCTGGTACCAACCTTCTTCCAACTGCCAGACGGGGGTGAAGCGGTCCATCTTGATGTAGGGGGCATCGGGAGTGTTGCGGTCGCGGGCGGTGATGGCCAGGGTTCTGAGGGCGGGGTCCCAACTCAGGATGGCGACGGGCCGTTGGCTGCGGAGGGCGGTGCGGGCGGCAGGATCTTCCACGCCCGCCACTAGGAGATCCTGGCGGCCGTAGACCCAGCGCAGCGCGCCCTCGATACCCCAGGAGTGGAGGGCAAAGGGCCGGCCGTCGCAGATGAACTGGCGCATCTCGGGGGCGCGGCGGGCGAAGTCCATGATGGCGGCCACGTAGCGGCGGTTCTCCTCCGCCACGGCCAGCGCCTGGCGGCGGTTGAGCCTGAGGTGGATGAAGTTGAAGAAGAGCCAGGCGACCAGGAAGAGGGCGACGAAGCCGCGGTGGCCGCGGTCGGCAATGGCTGCGAAGGCGACCGCGGCGCCGGCCAGGGGCAGGTAGCAGTAGGCCCCGAAGAGCCGGCCGGAGAGCGGCAGCAGCGGGAGGAAGAACAGCGCCAGCGCGGCCGTGCCGAACCAGACGCGGCGGTCGCGGAAAAGCGCGGGCAGCGCCGCCAGAACGACGCCGCCGTGGGGCACCAGGAGGATGCGATCGCGGTAGTAGGTGATGGAGCGCCAGAGTTCGCGCGCGCTGAACTGGAAGGCATAGTCGCCGCCGCGATGAGGATTGAGCAGCAGCCCCTGAATGCCGAACGAGAAAGAAGCCGCGGCGAAGGGCGCGAGCGGTTTCCAGCGGCGCTTGCCGAGCCAGTACTCGTAGCAGGCCAGCACGAAGGGCAGCATCACGGCCGGTTCCTTGGACTTGTAGGCCAGCCAGAAGGCCGCGAAGCTGAGCACCACGCGGCCATCGATCCACAGCAGCAGGCTGGTGAGGGAGAAGGTGGCGCAGAGCAGGTCGAAGACGTACATGGGCTTCCAGAGGACGTCGAAGACGGCCATGTGGAAGGCGAACAGGACGGCGCCGGAGGCCGCGGCAAAGGGACTCGCGCCCAGGCGGCGTACCAGCAGCCACACGAGCCAGACGTTGAGCAGGTGGATGGCATGGATGGGGATAACGTACTGGGAAAAGTCCATGCCGAAGGCGGGCCCGGCGAGACGGAAGTAGAGATGGCCGGCGGGGCGGAAGTTGCCCGGCTGGAACCTGGGGGAGACGAGCGCGGCGGCGAAATCGGAGAGCGGCACCGCCGGGGCCCAGCTCAGGTTGTCGAGTTCATCGTCGGCGAAGTAGCCCTCGTAGGCGCCACGGTTGGCGATGAGGAACAGCAAAGCCATCGCCAGAAAGAGGGCCGCGCCGTGCCAGCGCTTCATGCAACGACCATTCTAAGCCGCGGCATGCGCCGCTAACCGCGGGGCAGGCTGGCGCTAACCGCGGGCCAGGCTGGCGCTGACCGCGGGGCAGGCTGGCGCTAACCGCGGGCCAGGCTGGCGCTGACCGCGGGCCAGGCTGGCGCTAACCGCGGGGCAGACGGCGCTAACCGCGGGGCAGGCTGGCGCTGACCGCGGGGCAGGCTGGCGCTAACCGCGGGGCAGACGGCGCTAACCGCGGGGCAGGCGGCGCTAACCGCGGGGCAGGCTGGCGCCTGTTATCCTGAGATCATCCGATGAGCAGATACGCGCAGAAGCCGCTCGATTTCGCGGAGTTGAAGACGGTGCCGCTGGCCGCGCGCGGGGGTAAAGTGCGGGCGGCGGACTTCGCAGCGCCGTACGAAAAAGGTTCGGGGCTCGCGGGGTGGCTTCAAGGGCTGCCGCGCATTCTGGCGGGCGATGCCTTCCGCGGCGTGGTGGCGGCGATTGCCGGCGCGCGGGCAAAAGGCAGGCCGGTGATCTGGGGGCTGGGCGGGCACGTCATCAAGTGCGGGCTGGCGCCCGTGCTGGCGGACCTGATGCGCCGCGGTTATGCCACGGCCTTCGCCATGAACGGCGCCACGGCGATTCACGATTTCGAGATCGCATTGGCGGGCCACACCAGCGAGGATGTGGAGGCAGTGCTGCCCGACGGCAGCTTCGGCTCCGCCGAGGAGACCGGCCGCGAGATGAACCAGGCCATCGCGCGCGCGGCCTGCGAGGGCATTGGGATCGGCGAAGCGCTGGGCCGGCGGCTGCAGGAGATCGCGCGGCCGGAGTTCGCTCCTCACAGCCTGCTCCACGAAGCCTGGCGGCATGCCGCGCCGGTGACGGTGCACGTGGCGGTGGGCACCGATACACCCCATACGCATCCGGCGGCCGACGGGGCGGCCATAGGGGCGGGCACCCACCACGACTTCCGGCTCTTCTGCGCGCTGGTGGCGGAACTCGACCAGGGCGGCGTTTACGTGAACGTGGGGTCGGCGGTGGTGCTGCCGGAGGTCTTCCTGAAGGCGGTTTCGGTGGTGCGCAACCTGGGCCATCCGCTGGGCGGGTTCACCACCGTGAATTTCGATTTCTTGCAGCATTACCGGCCGCGGGTGAACGTGGTGGAGCGGCCGCACGCGCAGGCGGGCGGGCGGGGATACGCCATCACGGGGCACCACGAGCTGATGCTGCCGCTGCTGGCTGCGGCGCTGATCGAGAGCGAGGCATGATGGAGCCGGAGATCCCGCCTCCGCCGGCCGGGGAGGCGGGGATGAACGAGCCCATCGCGCCTCCGCCCCCGCGCGAACCGTTCTGGGGCTACGGCGACCTGGCGCTGTTCATCGGGATGGCGCTGCCCTGCCTGCTGGTGGGCGCGCTGGCGGTGCAGGCGGTGGTGGCGCTCTTGGGTATCCAGGTGCGCCGCCAGGTCTACATCCTGCTGCCGGGGCAGTTCGTGGGATACCTGGTGCTGTTCACGCTGCTGTGGCTGGTTTTCCGGCTGCATTACCGGCGGCCGTTCTGGCGTTCGTTGGGTTGGGTGCCTTCGGGAGTGCCCGCCTCGCACCTGGTGCTGGGCGGGGTGGCGCTGGCCTTCGCGGTGGCGTTTGCGAGCGCGGTGCTGCGAACCCCGGACGTGGATTCACCAATGAAGGAACTGCTGGCCCATCGCGGCGCCATCGTAATGGTGGCGATCTTCGGCACGACGCTGGGACCGCTGGCCGAGGAGCTGGCCTTTCGCGGCTTCATGCAGCCGCTGTTCGTGCGCAGCGCGGGGGCGGTGGGAGGAATTCTGCTGGCCTCGCTGCCGTTCGGGCTCCTGCACCTGCAGCAGTACGGATGGAGTTGGCGCCACGGGCTGCTGATTACGCTGGCGGGCGCGGGTTTCGGCTGGGTGCGGCACCGCACCGGCTCTACGCGGGCGGCCACCGTGATGCACATCGCCTATAACTGCACCTTCTTCCTTGCGCTGATAGCGCAAAAGAGAGAATTTCCCCAGACATGGTAGAGACAATCGCATGGACGCCCGAGGGCGTGGTGATGATCGATCAGCGGCGGCTTCCGCTGGAAGAGCGGTACGTGACCTGCCGCGGTTACGAGGAGGTGGCGGAAGCCATACGGGAGATGGTGATCCGGGGCGCGCCGGCCATAGGGGTGGCGGCGGCCATGGGGATTGCGCTGGGAATGCTGCGCGCCACGGGCGACCTGGACGTGCAGTTCGAGACCATCTCCAAGTGCCTGGCGGCGACCCGTCCCACGGCGGTGAACCTGTTCTGGGCCATCGAGCGCATGCGGCGCGTCTATGAGGGCGTGCGGGAGCGGCCGGTGGAGGAGATCCGGCAACGGCTGGTCGAGGAGGCCGCGCGCATTAAGCAGGAGGATATCGAGATCAACCGGGCCATGGGGCGGCACGGCGCGGCGCTGGTGCCGGACGGCAAGACCGTGCTCACGCACTGCAACGCCGGCGCGCTGGCCACCGCGGGATACGGCACGGCTCTGGGAGTGGTGCGGGCGGCAGTGGAGGCGGGCAAGCGCATCGACGTCTTCGCCGACGAGACCCGGCCGTTTCTGCAAGGCGCGCGGCTGACCGTCTGGGAGCTGCAGCAGGACGGCATCCCCGCCACCCTCATCACCGACAACATGGCGGGCCATTTTCTGAAATCCGGCCGCATCGGCTGCGTGGTGGTGGGGGCGGACCGCATCGCCGCCAACGGCGACGTGGCCAACAAGGTGGGGACCTACGGGGTGGCGGTGCTGGCGAAGGAGAACAACGTGCCGTTCTACGTGGCGGCGCCGGTCTCGACGCTGGACCTGTCGCTGGCCTCGGGCGACGAGATCCCCATCGAACAGCGCCCCGCCACGGAGGTGACCCACGTCTTCGGCCAGCCGGTGGCGCCGGAGGGAACGCGCGTGGAGAACCCGGCCTTCGACGTCACACCGAACCGCTACGTGAGCGCCATTATCACGGAGCGGGGGGTGGCCCGCGCGCCGTACGAGGAGTCGCTGCGGCGTCTATTACAATAGGGATCTATGCGTCTTCTCATCACGTTGCTGATGTGCGCCGTTTCGCTGTTCGCGGCGGGGGAACTGTCCGGGCGGCGGGCGCCCGGCTTCGCCCTGCCGGATTCCAGCCTGAGATATCACGACCCGCAGGACTACCGCGGGCGCATCCTGATTGTCGATTTCATGGCCACCAACTGCCCGCATTGCGCCACGCTATCGAGGATCCTGGAGCAGGTGAAGAGCCACTACGGCGGCAAGGTGGCGGTGCTGTCGATCGTGAATCCCCCGGCGGACAACCAGAACACCGTGTCGCGCTACGCCGCGGCGCACAAGGTGACCAGCCCGATTCTGTTCGACTGCGGGCAGGTGGCGGCGTCCTACCTGAGGGTGACGCCGCAGAAGCCCACCTTCGACGTACCCCACATCTTCATCATCGACCCGCAGGGCACCATCCGGCACGACTACGGCTACAGCGCGCTGCACCGGGACATCTTCGAAGGCAAGGGGCTGTACACCGTGATCGACCGCATGCTGGGGGGCGGCGCGAAAAAGAAGTAGCAGAGGAAACACAGGAATACCGAATGAGTTATCAAATCGTGGTGTGCGGGAGCCTCGTTCCCGACCCGTTGCAGACGCTGGAGCCCGTCAGCGGCCCGGCGGGCTGGGCGCTCAAGAACGAGATGATGCTGCCGGCGGTGCTGGACCCCTGGGCGGGGCATGCGTTGTGGGAGGCGGCCAGCCTGGCGCAGAAGCACTCGGGGAGCAAGGTGTGGCTGGTGAGCCTGGGGCCCAAGGCCAAGCTGCAGCAGGTGATGATGACGGTGGCGCAGAAGGCGCCGTTTGAGCTGGTGGCGCTGGACGGTCCGGCGGGCGGCTTCACCGACGCGCAGGAGACGGCGGCGGCGTTGGCCTCGGCGATCGAGAGTATCGCGGGGCTGGACCGCTCGCGGCTGCTGGTGTTCGGCGGCTGGGAGTCGGCCTCGCGCGGCGCGGGAGTGGTGATGCAGACCGTCGGGGAACGGCTGGGAATTACCGACCAGTTCCAGGGCGTGGACGAGCTGAAGGTACGGGAGGACGGCAGCCTGGAGGTGTTGGAACGGATCGAAGGCGGCAGGCACCAGGTATCGGTGTGCGCCGGGCCGCCGGCGCTGCTGGGCTGGGCCACCGGCAACCTGCCGGAGCCGCGCAACAACCCGCAGGTGGGAATGATGAACATGCGGGCCATCATGCCGGCGCTGCAGCGCGCCAAAGCGGCGGCGGTGGGGACGGGCGATGCGGCGTTCGCACGCGTGACGCTGCCCAGGCAGCAGCGCGAGACGCGCATCGTGAAGGACATGGCGCCGGAGGAGATCGCGCGCGAACTGGCCGCCTGGATCCGGGGGGAATGACGATGGAGACGGTACTGTTTTTGGCCCATACGGAAGCCGGCGGCGGGCTGGCGAAGACGGCGCTCGAGGCACTGGAGGCGGCGCGCTCGCTGGGCGGG
>JAWLGN010000105.1:0-16682 GCA_041685075.1 Bryobacteraceae bacterium | reverse complement strand
CTGAGCGGCGTCTGATTGGTCGTCAATCGAAAAATCCAAGTGCTTGCCGCCGAAGATCAGAGTTTCGGGATCTGAATTACTCGGACAGGCTCCTAGGATATGGCGGGGGCCATGAGGCGCGGCGAGCGCGGTGAAATGGGACCGCGGTGAACGGGTGAAAACAGGCCCGCGGTGAACTACTCGCGCCGGCCTCCCGGACTGTTCTGACGGATGTTTTCACATCCCCGCGAGGACCGTAAAGCGGGAGAAACGGCAAAAACCCCGCACCGCTTCACCGCGGGCCGCGCACGCCGTATCAGTATGTGCCGGCCGCTGCCCTGACGCCGTTCTCCCTTGGGCCGCGGTGCATGGAACACAACAGCAAAACTTCCACTCCGGCACGGAATAGGGATGCATCCGTCTATCCATTGCGACTCAATTAACATCGCGTTTATCAAAGAAAACGTAATTTATCTTTCAAGAAGCGCCGGCTCAAGCTATATTGTAACGAGGAGGATTCATGCCTGCTAAGAAGAGCTCAGCAAGCAAGAGCACGAGTACCATTCAAATGAAGGGCAAAGCTAAGGTCGCCAAGCAGGCGGCTGCCGCCAAAAAGGCACCTGCCAAGAAGGCGCCCGCCAAGAAAGTGGCGGTGAAGAAGGCTGTCGCCAAAGCGGCTGCCAAGAAGGCGCCCGCCAAGAAGACGGTGAAGAAGGCTGTCAAGAAGGCGCCCGCCAGGAAGACGGCGGTGAAGAAGGTAGCGCCGAAGAAGGCAGCGGTGAAGAAGGCGGCAACCAAGAAGGTGCCGGCGAAGAAGGTAGCGGTGAAGAAAGCGGCGAACAAGCAGGCACCCGCCCGCAAGATCGCCCGCAAGCGGTAAGCAGGCAGCAGGCGCTGTTTGATTGGGAGAATCAGACCTTCGCCGTAAGTAGAGTTGAATCGCACCGGCAGGTGTGATCTACTGGGAGCCGTCCGAATCTGCCGGGCTGGCAAAGCGGGTTGACGCCGCCGGGCCGGGAGGTGCAGATGCAACGGAGGCTTCTGGCGGGCGCCGGCGTGGCGCTGGCCGTAGCGGTCGCGCTCGCGGGCGCGTTCTGGTATTTCATTTCGCGTCCGTTGTACCGGCCGGGTGTACTGCGCGCCGGGCCGGCGATTACCCGCCCGCTGCAGGACCACGACGAAAGCTTCTGGACCATGGAAGCTGGCGTCAAGCTGTACCATTTCGGCGACGGAGCGGGGGATCGTGTGCTCGTGCTCCACGGCGGACCGGGCCTTCCGTTTCGAACCCCGCTCCCCGGCCTTCGTCCCCTGGCCGACCGGTACCGCTTTATCTATTACGACCAGCGCGGCTGCGGCCGCTCCACGCGTCCGGTGGACCGATTCGAATCGGGCAACTACTTCCGCAACGTCCGGGAACTCGAAGCGCGGCTTGGACTGAGTGCGCAGATTGCCGATCTGGAGCGTGTGCGCAAGATCCTGGGTGAACGCCGCCTTACCCTGGTGGCGCACTCCTTCGGCGCCCTGCTGGCGGCGCTCTATGCCGCCGAGTTTCCGGAAAACGTCAAAGGCATGCTGATGGTGGCGCCGGCCAGCATGCTGAAGATGCCCTCCGACGGCGCCGCTATTCACGAGCGTCTACGCGCCAAGATGCCCGAGCACCTGCGCCGCGACTTCGACAGCTATCTCGACCGTTTCTTCGATTTCAGCGATATCTTCCGCCGGAGCGAATCCGAGCTGCGCGCCCGTAACGCGGAGTTTTTCAAGTATTACGCCGCCGCCGCGAAAGCCCGTGTCCCTATGGTGGAGGGCGCCGAGGACAACGGCGGCTGGGTGGCGCAGGCGATTTACTTCAGCGTGGGGCGGCGTTATGACTGGCGTCCCGCTATGAGGCGGGTCCAGGCGCCCGTGCTGGTGGTACATGGCGGCGCGGACCTCCAGCCGGAGTCCGCCTCCCGCGCCTTCGCGGCGGCGTTCCCCAATGCTCGGGTGCACGTCATCGAGGGCGCGGGCCACTGGGTATTCCACGATCGCCCGGAGGAGTTCGCCGCGGTGGCAGGCGAGTTTCTGGGTAACTTATAGCGCCTTCGCCCGTCCCTTCACCAACTCGAGAAACGCCTGCGCCGCATGGCTCAAGGCGCGCCGCGCGGGATACAGCAGCCGTATCTTGCGCTCCACGTGCAGCTCCCGCACCTTCACCTCGCACAACACGCCTTGCTCGAACTCCTGTTCCACGCACATGCGCGGCAGAAACGCCACGCCCTGGTCGTTTTGCACCAGTCGCCGGATGGTTTCGATGGTGGGCATCTCTACCTCCATGCGAAGCGGCACCTTGTGGCGCTGAAACTCCCGCAGCACCACCTCCCGGTACGGCGAGAGCACGTTGTGAGCGATGAAAATCTCCGAGCCCAACTCCGTGATCGATACCGCGCGCCGGGAGGCCAGGCGGTGCCGCGGCGATACCACGAAGGTCAGGGCGTCGGTGTAGATTACGTGGCTTACCAGCCGTTCATCGGGCGGATCGTAACTGATGAGCCCCAGTTCCAGGTTGCCGTCGATCAGTTCGTTGGGGATCCGGCTCGAGAGACTGCGGCGCACCTGCACCTTGATTTTGGGATACAGCCGCCGGTAGTTCTGGATGTGTTGCAACAGGTAGATGGTGGTGGACTCGTTGGCCCCGATCGACAAGCGCCCGGACGAATGGTCCCGCAGTTCGGCCAGTGAATTCTCCAACTCCAGCCGCAGGTTCTCGAAACGCCGGGCATAGTTCAGCACCGTTTGTCCGGCGTCGGTCAGCATCAGCTCCTTGCCGGAACGGTCGATGAGCTTTTCGCCCAGCTCGGTCTCCAGCTTCTGCAGCGCCAGGGAGACGGCCGGCTGCGTGCGCAACAGCTTTTCCGCGGCCCGGGAAAAGCTCTTTTCCATCGCTACCGTCAGGAACACCTGGAGGGAGTACAATTCCATGTCTCCCTGTAGCATAACAGAAGTTTATACGGCCTGCGAAAATTATAAATTTGCCAAATCTTCTCCGGAGCCGCATAATTGGGGGCGAGTACCGCGATGAGCGAGCGAGTCTACATCTTCGACACGACGCTGCGAGACGGCGAGCAGTCGCCCGGATGCAGCATGACCACGGCTGAAAAGCTGCGCATGGCCCGCAAGCTCGTGGAGCTGGGGGTGGACGTACTGGAGGCCGGGTTTCCCATCGCCTCCGACGGCGATTACGAGGCCGTGAATCTCATCAGCCGGGAGTTTCCCTGGGTGAGCGTGGCGGCGCTGGCGCGCGCCTGCACGTTGGACGTGGAGCGCGCCGCGGCGGCGCTTGAGCCGGCCCAGAGGCCGCGCATCCACACCTTCATTGCCACCAGCGACATCCACCTGCAGTACAAGCTCAAGAAGTCGCGCCAGGAGGTGCTCGATGCCGCGGTGGCGGCGGTGACGCTGGCGCGCCGGCACGTGGACGACGTGGAGTTCTCCGCCGAGGACGGCGCCCGCACGGATCCGGATTTCCTGGAGCAGGTGGCGCGCGCGGTGGTGGAAGCCGGCGCCCGCACGGTGAACATCCCCGACACGGTGGGCTATAGCATCCCCGACGAGTTCGCCGCGCTGGTAGGCCGCATTGCGCGCGCGCTGGGGGATTCCGCGGTGGTGAGCGTACACTGCCATGACGACCTGGGGCTGGCGGTGGCCAACTCCATTGCCGCCGTACGCGCGGGGGCGCGGCAGATCGAGTGCACCATCAACGGCATCGGGGAGCGCGCCGGAAACTGCTCGCTGGAAGAGGTGGTCATGATTCTGAAGACCCGCCGCGACCGCCTCCCCTACACCACCGCCATCAACACCGAACACCTGTACCCCGCCAGCCAGTTGCTGACTTCGCTCATCAGCTTCGGGGTGCAGCCCAACAAGGCCATCGTGGGCCGCAACGCCTTCGCCCACGAGGCCGGCATCCACCAGGACGGCATGCTGAAGGACCGCAGCACCTACGAGATCATCGACCCGGTCACCGTAGGGGTGCCGGAAAGCTGTCTCGTGCTGGGTAAACACAGCGGCCGCCATGCGCTGAAGAAACGCTGCGAAGACCTGGGCTTCCAGCTTTCCAAGGGCGAGATCGACGATCTCTACAAGCGCTTTATCGCCCTGGCCGACACCAAGAAAGGCGTCCTCGACGAGGAGATCCTCACGCTGATCCGGGAGAGCGGCAAGGCCGCCGCGGTCAGTGCGGAATAACGAATGAACCTGAACGTATTAGTCCTGCCCGGCGATGGCATCGGCGCGGAAGTCACGCGCGAAGCCGTTCGCGTGCTGCGCCACGTAGCCGACAAGTGGCGCCACAGTCTCCGGCTTACCGAGGGCCTGCTGGGCGGGGTGGCCATTCATAAAACGGGTTCGCCGCTGCCGGAAGATACCCGGCGGCTGGCGTTGGAGGCGGACGCCACGCTCATGGGCGCGGTCGGTCTGCCGGAGTTCGATCAAGCGCCGCCGGACCAGCGGCCGGAAAAGGGCCTGCTGGGCATCCGCAAAACGCTCGGCGTGTTCGCCAACCTGCGTCCCGTCCGGGCGTATGCGGCGCTGCTCGACTCCTCCCCCCTGAAGAACCACCTGGTGGAAGGCACCGATATGATCATCGTCCGGGAACTCACCGGCGGGATCTACTACGGCACGCCGCGCGGCATCTCCGGCGAGGGGGCGGAGGAGCGCGCCGTCAACACCATGAGCTACACGCGCGCCGAAATCGAGCGTGTTACCCGCACGGCCTTCCAGCTTGCCCGCGGGCGGCGCCGCAAGGTCACCTCGGTGGACAAGTCCAACGTGCTGGAGAACTCCCAGTTCTGGCGCCGCGTGGTGTGCGAGGTGGCTTCCGAGTATCCGGACGTCTCGCTGGACCACATCCTGGTGGACAACTGCGCCATGCAGCTCATTCTGAACCCGCGGCGCTTCGACGTGGTCCTCACCGAGAACATGTTCGGCGACATCCTCAGCGACGAAGGCGCGGTGCTGGCCGGTTCCATCGGGATGCTGCCCTCGGCCTCCATCGGGGACCGCAAGCCGTCGGGCGCCTGGGTGGGTCTCTACGAGCCCGTCCACGGATCGGCACCGGACATCGCGGGGCAAGGCAAGGCCAACCCCCTGGCCGCCATCGGATCGGTGGCCGCCATGCTGGAATACAGTTTTGGTTTGAAAGATGAGGCGACGGCGGTGCTCACCGCAGTGGAAGCCGTACTGGCAAGCGGCAGAGTCACCGCCGACCTCAGACCGTCGGGCGCTCCGGCCACCACGGAACAGGTGGGCGAGGCCGTCTGCGCCGCGATCGGATGAGCCCGGGGCTTACCGGCCCCGGGCTTTTCCACTATCCTGGAAGTGAACCCCATGAGTCAACCCCGAACCATCATCGAAAAGGTCTGGGACGCCCACGTCGTGCACGAGCAGCCGGGCGCTCCCGCCCTGTTGTTCATCGACCTTCACCTGGTGCACGAAGTCACCTCCCCGCAGGCCTTCCAGGGATTGCGCGAGCGGGGGCTGAAGGTCCGGCGTCCGGACCTCACCATGGCCACCTCGGACCACAGCATCCCCACCACGGACCGCAGCCTGCCGATTGTGGACGCCATCGCCGCCAAACAGCTTGCGCAGCTCGAGGCGAACTGCAGCGAGTTCGGCATTCCCTGCCAGGGCGTACACAGCCCCCGGCAGGGCGTGGTGCACGTCATCGGGCCGGAACTGGGCCTTACCCAGCCGGGCATGACGGTGGTTTGCGGCGACAGCCATACCGCTACCCACGGCGCTTTCGGCGCCCTGGCCTTCGGGGTGGGGACCAGCGAAGTGGAACACGTGCTGGCCACCCAGTGCCTTCTCCAGCGCCCTTCCCGGAGTTACCGGGTGCAGGTGGATGGCACGCTCGGCCGGGGTGTGGGCGCCAAGGACATCATCCTGGCACTGATCGCCAAAATCGGCGCGGGCGGGGGCACGGGCTGCGTCTTCGAGTACACCGGCAGCGCCATCGGGGCGCTCTCGATGGAAGAGCGCATGACCATTACCAACATGTCCATCGAGGCGGGTGCGCGCGCCGGCCTGATCGCTCCCGATGACACCACTTTCGAGTATCTCTGCGGCCGTCCCTACGCCCCCAGGGGGGAGGCCTGGGAAGCCGCCCTGGCGCGCTGGAAGCAGCTTCCCACCGACGAGGGCGCGCGCTACGACGCCGAAGTAACCATCGACGCCGGCGCGCTCGAGCCCATGATCACCTACGGCACCAGCCCCGGGATGGGCATCCCGGTGACCGCGCCGGTTCCGGACCCCTCGCAGGCTGCCGATGCCATCGAGCGCGAATCCATAGCCAAGGCGCTCAAGTACATGGCTCTCGAGAGCGGGCGCCCGCTGCTGGGCCATCCCATCGACGTGGTCTTCATCGGAAGCTGCACCAACGGGCGCATCAGCGATATACGCCAGGCCGCCTCGATTGTGAAGGGCCGCAAGGTGCACCCGCGCGTGCGCATGCTGGTGGTGCCGGGGTCGCAGGAAGTGAAGCGCCAGGCCGCGGCCGAGGGTTTGCCGGAGATCTTCCGCGCCGCCGGCGCCGAGTGGCGCGAGCCGGGCTGCTCGATGTGTATCGCGATGAACGGCGACCAGCTTCAGCCGGGCCAGTACAGCGTCTCCACCAGCAACCGCAATTTCGAAGGCCGGCAGGGCAAGGGCGGCCGCACGTTCCTGGCCAGTCCCCTGACCGCCGCGGCATCGGCCGTAGCGGGCGCCGTAGCCGATGTGAGGACCCTCTTATGAAACCGTTCACCACATTTACCAGCCGCCTGGCGCCGCTCCCGGTGAACAACATCGACACCGACCAGATCATCCCGGCGCGGTTCCTGAAAACCACCTCCAAGCAGGGGTTGGGCGACCAGCTCTTCTGCGACTGGCGCTACGACGAAGCCGGCAACCCGCGTCCCGACTTCATCCTGAACCAGCCGCGCGGGAAGAACGCGCAGGTGCTGCTGGCCGGCGATAACTTCGGCTGCGGCAGCTCCCGCGAGCACGCCCCCTGGGCGCTCACGCAGTTCGGGTTTCGCGCCGTCATCAGCACGTCGTTCGCGGACATCTTCAAGCAGAACGCGCTGAAAAATTCACTGCTGCCGATTGTGGTCCCCGCGGACGTGCACGCCGCCCTGTTCGAGACGGTCGAACGCGACCCGGAGGCCGCCGTCACGGTGGACCTGGCCGCCGCCACCCTCACGCTTCCGGACGGCCGCAAGGTGGAGTTTCCGGTGGACCCGTTCGCGCAGCACTGCCTGGTGAACGGCATCGACGAGCTGGGCTACATCCTCCAGCATGAAGACCGGATCGCAGCCTACGAGGCGCGCCGCGCCGGCCGTATCAATACCCTCGCCTGACATCGTGGTGGGGCGGGCTATGAAGCCCGCCCCCTCACCAACCCGGACTTAGAATTTCAGCTTCAGGGAGAACTGGAAGTTACGTGCGTCGGTACTGACTCCGGTGATCATGCCGAAGCTGGAACTGGTGACCGAGGTGTTCGGGTTGTTGAAGTTCGCGTGGTTCCAGGCGTTGAAGCACTCGGCCCGGAACTGTAGGGTGGCTCTCTCCGAGATACTGAAGTTCTTGATCGCCGAGAGGTCCCAGGTGGCGCGCCCGTCGCCCCGGATGCCGCTGAAGCGCAGCGGGAAGGTACGGACGTTGTTGACCAGTTGCTGCGCCGTGACGCGGTTGAAGCCGGCATCGATGTTGAACCAGCGGTCCACGTCGCGCTGGCCCTTGGGCAGCGGGATGTCCTTCAGGTCGCCGTTGAAGATGACGTTTCCGAAGCCCAGCGGAGGCCCGGCCTGCCGGACCACCAGGCCGCCGAGTTGCCAGCCGCCGGCGATAAAGTTCAGCGGCGCCGCCCACTGGCTGCCGAAACGGCGGCCGCGCCCGAAGGGCAACTCCCAGATGCCGCTGAGCGAGAGCCGGTGCGGCCGGTCGAAGTTCCCGATGGACTCATACGGCATGGCGTCCGCCGCGTTCATGAATTCCACCGCTTCCATCAGCTTCGAGAAGGTGTAGCCGAGCAGGAGCGTGTAGCCCTGGGAGAAGCGCTTCTCCGCGCGCACCTGCAGGCTGTGGTACCAGGAGTAGCCGATGTTCTCTTCCGCCTCGATGCTGCCGAAGGCCGGGTACGGGCGGAGCAGGGCGGAGCGCGAGGTGGTGGCGCCGTAAGTGCTCGCCAGTCCGAAGAAAGGATTGGGGAACGACGCGGTGAGGTAGTTATTGGTGGCGTTGTCGCGCACCGGGCTGGTGCTGAGATACCGGTTCGGCAGCGCATTGTAATTCCGCACCACCGGCAGCCGGGTGCCGCGGTTCGCCACGTAACTGGCTTCCAGCAGGAATTCGTGCGGTAGTAACTGCTGGATGCCGAACGACCAGCGCTGCGAGTAGGCGTGCTTGCGGTCGCGGTTATAGAACTCGATGGACTGTCCCAGGTTAGTGACGAGGCCGCCCGCCGGACCGAGCGGCGCCAGCAGCCCGCTGGGGAAGGGATCGGCGTTGCTGGCGATGAACGTGAGGCCGCTGTCGAGCGACGGCTGGATGGGGGTGGACTGCGCGAAGCCGGTCTGGATAGCGCGCGTGGTGTTCACCCCGGTGGTGTCGTAGTAGATGCCGTAGCCGGCGCGCAGCAGGGTCTTGGGAAGCAACTGGTAGGCCAGCCCTATGCGCGGCAGCAGGTTGTGCTTGTCGGCGCCGAACGGCGTGCGGGGGTTGCCATCCGCCCCCACCCAGGTGAGCCCGCCGAGCACCCGGAAGTTGTCGGGCGAGATCTCGTCGATGGGGTCCTGGGCGTAAGCGGCCCGCGACTGGGCCTCGATGGGATTGGGCGTGTCGAAGGCAAAGCCCGCCACCAGGCGGTCGAAGCGCTCCGTCACCGGCGACTCGTACTCGTAGCGCAGCCCCACGTTGAGCGTCAGGCGGGGACTGACTTTCCAGTCGTCGTGCAGGTACATCCCCAGGTACCGGTCCTGCATGGCGAAGCTGGCGGAACGCACCATCTGGCCGTCGGGGATGCCGAGTAACTGGGATGCAAGATTCTGTCCGATGCTCGCGGCGGGAGAGTTATCGAACGGCCCGCGGGTCCAGTAAGTCGAGTAATCGAGGCGCGGGGCGGTGGTTTCCGGGAAGCGGTTGCCGAAGGCGCGGTAGACGCGGAAATCCGCTCCGAATTTCAAGTGATGCGAGCCCTGCGACTTGGTGAGGGCGGCTGCGAAGCTGTGGGTCATGCTGGTGGTGGTCCCGTCGCCGCTCTCCCACGGCGAGATGGTGCTGTAGCCGTTGGTCACGCGCGGCAGCGTGGCCAGGCTCTTATCCACGAGCTGGGAGACCAGGTTCTGGGAGAATCCGATGGAGGCGAGATCGAACCCTCGGCTCACGCGCTCCTCGGGGAAGTCCTGGTGGGTGAGGCCGTAGCGCAGGTTTACCACCAGGGTGGGGCTGAGGGTGAAGACGTCGTCCAGGGTCAGCCCGCGGTTGGTGCGGTTGAGGATGATGCCGTTGACGCTGTTGCTGAAATGGCGGTTCTTATCCTCCTCCCACCAGTCGTAGTGCACCCGCACGAACATGCGGTGGCTGTCGCTGAAGGCGTGATCCACGCGGGCCAAATGCACGTAGTAGTCCTCCAGCGCCTTGAGCCCGCCGTTGAAGTAGTTGTTGCGGCCGTCGGGCGTGCCCGGCTGGTTGGGCATGGGGTAGAGATCGGCGAGCGCCGCGCCTACAGGGTCCAGGCGACTGGTTGGAATCACGTTGCCGGGAAAGGGCTGCCGGCTGAAGCGCCCGCCGGGAGCCACCGCGATGGTGGCCGGATCGTAGACCTGGTAGCTGCTGTTAAGGGCCAGCAGCTCGGAAAAATCACCCGCCCGAATGGCTGCCGAGGGCACCGTGCCGGTGAACGGCGACGGCACGCCCCACTTGTTGGCTTCATAGGCGTAGAACCAGAAGGTCTTGTTTTTGCCGTTGTACAGCCGCGGCAGTACCACCGGCCCGCCGGCGGAGGCGCCGTAGCGGTTGTCCTGGTAGACGGCCGGTTCGGTGCCGCGCTTGTTGTTGAAGAAGTTCGGCGCGTCGAAGGCCTTGTTGCGCACGAACCAGTGCGCCTCGCCGTGCAGTTCGTTGGTGCCGCCCACCGTGCTGACGTTTACGGTGGCGCCGATGCTGTGGCCGGTCGAAGCGTCGTACGGAGAGGTTTCCATCTTGAACTCGCGCACCGCCGAGGCCGGGGGGCTGAAAGCGTATCGGCTGCGGCCGGCGTTGCCTTCGGCGAAGGTGTTTGACACGCCGTCGATGGTGAACTCGTTGTTCGTGGGGCCGTTGCCGTCCGCGGTGATCTGGCGGAAGTTCCAGGCCGGCTTCCAGAGGAACTTGCTGGGCTCGGTGATGCCCGGGGTAAGCAGGATCAGCTCGAGCGGGTTGCCCGCCGCGATCGGCAGTTCATTCACCCGGCGCTGATCCACCACCTGGCCGAGGGAACTGCCCGCGGTGTCGAGCAGCGGCGTTTCGGCCCGCACTTCGACGGTCTCGGTGACCGCCCCGACCTCCATCTGGATATTCAGTTCCACCCGCTCGGCCACCCGCACCTGGATGCCTTCCCGCACGAACTTCTTGAAGCCGGTGGTTTCGGCGCTGACCTGGTAGGTGCCCGGCAGCAGGAACGGGATGCTGTAGCTGCCGGCGGCGTTGGACTGCCCCGCCGCCACGACGCCCGTTTCAGCGTTCGTCGCGCGCACCGTCACCGCCGGGATGAAGGCATCGGTGGAATCTGTGATGCGGCCTACAATGGCGCCGCGGGGGTCCTGTGCGCCCGCTTGGAAAGGAAGCGTGAACAGCGCAGCCGCCAGCAATGCCGCGGCCGGAAGCACACGTGTATGGCACATCGATGACTAACCTCCTGAATGTTCGTTGAACAGCTCCAGGCGGGTCCGCTGCGCGCGCACGGATCTCCGGATGCGAAACTCGAAGGTACCCCTGCTCTCGCCACAACGCATCCCTGCTTGGGCTGTGCATTGGGCGAAGTATATCACCTTCGGAGAACGCGAGATTACCGGTGCCGGACCTAATCCGCCTCCGTCCCTCCCACGCGCCCTTCGCGGTAGATCACCTTGCCGCGCTTCAGCGTCATGTGGACGGCGTTCACTCCGAACCAGTAGGGAATCTCGCGGTAATCGGAGACGTTCAGCACGATCAGGTCGCCGAACTTGCCGACCTCGAGCGAGCCGCAGGTGGCCGCGCACCGGAGCGCGTGCGCTCCGTTGATGGTGGCGGCGGAGATGGCTTCGGCGGGCGTCAGCCGCATGCGCGAGCAAGCCAGGGAAAGCACCGTTTGCATGTTGCAGGTGGGACTGGTATTGGGGCTGAAATTGCTGGCCAGCGCCACCGCCGCGCCGGCGTCCACCAGGGCGCGGGCGGGAGCATAGGGCCCGCAACCGAGATGGAAGCTGGATCCGGGCAGCAACGTGGCGATGGTGTTGGAGCGCGCCAGTGCGGCGATCTCCTCGGCGCCCGTGTAGACCAGGTGGTCTGCGCTGGCCGCGCCGAACGCCACGGCCAGTGCGGCGCCGTGAGTTCGGGCGAACTGGTCGGCGTGCACCTTGAGATGGAGGCCCAGGCGCGCGGCCGCGGTGAGATAGCGCCGCGCGGGTTCCGCGCCTTGCTCGCCGGCATCCACGTAGGCATCGGCGAACTGCACCAGCTTGCGGCTCGCCGCCTTTGCCAGCGCCAGCGTGAAGCGGTCGGCATCCGGCGCGGCCGGCCGCCCGTGCCCGGAGGCCAGCAGCGGCGACACCGCTAGGCACGTCCGCAGCACCGTCAGGGGCGCGCCGTCGAGCCGCGCCAGCACTCGCAGCACTTTCAGATCCAGCGCCGGGTCGCAGCCCAGCCCCGACTTGACCTCCACGGTGGTAGTGCCGTGCCGTGCCATCGCATCGAGCGCCGCGCGGCAGTGCGCCTCCAGCCGCCGGGCCGACATCGTGCGAAGGGCCTGCGCCCCGGCGCGCCATCCGCTCATGGCATCCAGCGGATTGACGCCCGCGATGCGCGCCTCGTAGTCCTCCAGCCACGGTGCTCCGAACGCCAGGTGCGTGTGGCTGTCTACAAAACCCGGCATCACCACCTTGCCGGCGGCATCGATCTCCCGCGCCCCGCGCGCCAGTGCCAGGTTCTCCACCCTCCGCGTGGGGCCGACCTCCTCGATGAGGCCGTCCCGCACCAGCAGCGCACCATCGGGAATGATGCCGAGTTCTCTCAAAGCGAAACCGCGCCGCGGTTCTTTGGGGCCGTGCAACGTCAGCAGTTGCCGCGCTCCGCGCACGAGCAGCGTGTCGGACATGGACGTGACATCTCCCATCCTGCCATACCTGCCCGGACACAATGGTGTCTGGCGTGCGTTCCACGGCTCGGCACTGCTGCGCACGGCCATCGGTACGGATCGGCACGCTTGCCATCAGCAAGGCCTGCGTGCGGGATCCCCGGCCGAGTGGCGCATGCCCCGGATATATCTCAAAAACATGCACTTAGTCCTAGCGACGAATTGTCGGTTAGATCACATCCTGCCGCCTGCCCGAGTGGCTTGCATCTTCGAACTCGATTACAATCTCACTCAACGCCAAAGTTATGTGTCGATTCCACCACCTCCCCAGAGGAGAGGCAAAGTGCCGGAGATCCCGCTAAGGGCGTTAATCATCCACAGCTCGGAACCCGATTGCCTGGAACTCGCCGAACAGCTTGAGAGACAAGGGTATGCTGTCACCTTTCAGCGGGTGGATACGGCAGAGTGCTTTCAGGAGGCCCTGCGGGATAAATCCGATGTTATTCTATCGGAATATCTCCTTCCCAACTTCGGTGCCGTGGAGGCACTGCGTATTCTGAAGGAGAAGAGTCCGGATATTCCTTTCATCGTCGTTTCTTCGTCTATAGACGAGCACTGTGTGCATGCCGTGCTGACGGCAGGGGCCGGCGATGTGGTGGGCCGCAACGAGCCCATCCGGCTCGCCGCGGCGCTTTCCAGGGAGATGCGCGCGGCGGCCGCGCGGCGCGAGCGCAAACACCTGGAGGAGCAGTTCCTTCGTGCCCAGCGCCTGGAAGCCATCGGCCGGCTGGCCGGCGGAGTGGCTCACGATTTCAATAACCTGTTGACCATCATCAGCGGTTACGCTGAACTGTTGCTGGTGGGCAACAGCCTGGAAGAAGCCCAGCGTTCTGCAATCGAGGAAATCAACCGCGCCGCCCAGCGCGGCGGAGCGCTGACTCGCCGGCTGTTGGCCTTCAGCCGCAACCAGCCGCTGGCCACCAGAATCGTGCATCTCAACGAGCTGCTGGTCAACATGGAGCGCATGCTCCGTCCCCTGATCGGCGAGGATATCGAACTCATCACCGTTCCGGCAGTCGCCGAGGACACCGTCAGGACGGATCCCGCACAGCTCGAACACGCCATCCTCAACCTGGTGGTGAACGCCCGGGATGCCATGCCGAACGGCGGCAAGCTCGCCATCGAAACCGGCGAGGAGTATGTGGATGTGGACCGTGCGGCGGCGTCGGTGGATCTGAAGCCCGGTCCCTACGTGGTCCTGACCATCGCGGATACCGGGGTGGGAATGTGCGAGGAGACCCGCTGCCACGCCTTCGAACCCTTCTACACCACCAAGGCTCCCGGACGGGGGACGGGCTTAGGCCTGGCCACGGCGTACGGCATCATACGGCAGTGCGGCGGATCCATCATGCTCGAGAGCGAAGAAGGCACAGGCACCACGGTCACCATCCTGCTGCCGCGCGTCGCAGCGCCCGAGGAGCGCGAGCAGGCGTCCAGGCCGCATGAAAGGCCCGCCAACGGCTGTGAAACCGTTCTCCTGGTGGAAGACGAGCCGCGCGTGCGCAGGCTCATCTACAACGTGCTGACCGCGCGCGGATACCTGGTGCTGGAGGCCGGCCGCATCGTCGAGGCCGGGCGCGTCGCCGAGGGCTACAAGGATCCCATTCACCTCGCCATCCTGGACGTGGTTATGCCCGAAATGAGCGGCCCCGAGGTAGGCGTGCAGCTAGCGCGCCTGCGCCCCGAGACGCGCCTGCTCTACATCTCCGGCTACACCGACGAAACGATGATGCAGCACGGCATTCTGAATTCCGGAGTGGCCTTCCTGCAAAAGCCGTTTCTGCCGAACGTGCTCGCCGCCAAGGTGCGGGAGGTGCTGGACAAAGCCCCGGCCCGGGCCGCCGCCGGCGCTTAATAGCCGCGCCGCTTGTCCACTACGTTGGCGAGCGGCTGGCCGCGGTGGTAGCGCTCGAAGTTCTCCAGGAAGCAGCGCATGGCGCGCTCCAGCCAGTCGTGCGTATGGTCGGCGCAGTGCGGCGAGAGCAGCACATTGTCGAGCGCGTAGAACGGGTGGCCTGAAGGCAGCGGCTCGGTCTCGAAGACGTCGAGCGCCGCGCCGCGAATGCGCCGTTGCTCGAGCGCGCATACCAGCGCCGCTTCATTCACCACCGGCCCGCGCCCCACGTTGATCAGGACCGCGGAAGGCTTCATGGCGGCAAGCTGCGCCTGCCCGATCATGCCACGCGTGGCCGGCGTGAGCGGCGCCGCCGCGGTGATGTAGTCGGAGCGCGCCACCAGTTCGGTGAGATGCTCGGGCCCCAGCGATTTCTCGATCAATTCATCTCCGGCCGAAAGTTCCGGGCGGCCGCGCAGCGCCAGCACCCGCATCCCCATGCCACGCGCGCGCCGCGCCACTTCGCGCCCGATGTCCCCGTAGCCCACGATGCCCATCACGGCGCCTTCGAGCAGTTCGATGTCGAACTGGTCCCACACGCCGGCCTGCTGGCTGCGCACCATGCGGCGGAAGTCTTTGGCGAAGAACAGCGCCGCCCCGATAGCGAACTCTCCCAGGGACGCGCTGAACACTCCGCGGGCGTTGGTAAGGACGGCCGGGCTCTCTATAAGCTCCGGCGAGAGAATCCCGTCCAGTCCGGCCGAGCGCGCATGCACCCACTTCACCCGCGGCGCCATTCGCAGCACCTCGGCCAGCACCGCACCGCTGCCCGACCAGTGCAGGATCACGTCTGCCTCCGCGGCCGCGCGTTGAAAGGCCTCCGGACGATTCCCCACCACCACGTCCGTGCCGCGGGGTAATGCTTCTAACAACGCCAGCTCGCGCTCCGTAGGATCGGCCAGGACCAGGACTGTATGATGCTCCATGAGGAGCGAATGTAGCACATGTTCGATCTCTCCCTGGAGGTGCTGCGGGTGGTGGAGGAGGCCGCGATCGCCGCGGCCCGCACCATGGGGATGGGCGATGGCGAGATATCGGACCAGGCCGCCGTGGAGGCCATGCGGCGCGCGCTGGACGATACCGCCATCGAGGGCACCATCGTCATCGGCGAGGGCGAGCGCGACTCCGCCCCCATGCTCTACATCGGCGAGAAGGTGGGCGCCGCGCGCGGCGTACCCGGAGCGCGCCAGGTGGATATTGCGGTCGATCCGCTGGAGGGCACCAACCTGTGCGCCACCTGCGCGGGCGGCGCCGTCACGGTGCTGGCGGCCTCGGAAGCCGGCGGACTGCTGCACGCTCCGGACTGCTACATGGAAAAAATCATCGTGGGTCCCCCGGCCAAGGGCGCGGTGGATCTCGATGCGCCGGTGCGCCACAACCTGAAGGCCATCGCCCGCCGGCTGCAGCGCGGCGTCGACGACCTGGTGATCGTCGTGCTCGACCGCCCGCGCCACCGCGACCTGATCGCCGATATCCGGCAGGCCGGCGCGCGGATTCGCCTGATCTCCGACGGCGACCTGTCGGCCGGCATCGCCGCGGCCGTGGCCGGCACCGGCGTGCATGCGGTCATGGGATCCGGCGGCGCGCCCGAAGGCGTTCTCACCGCCGCCGCGCTGCGCTGCCTGAACGGCGAGATCCTCGGCCGCCTGGTGGTGAAAGACGATGCCCAGCGCGAGCGCATGGAGGGGATGGGCATCCGGGACACCCGGCGCGTCTACCTCACCCACGACCTGGCGCCCGGCCGTGAAATCGTCTTTGCCGGCTGCGGCGTCACCAAGGGCGACTTGCTGGAAGGCGTGCGCTTTTTCGGGGATGGCATCCGTACCGAATCCATCGTGATGACTCTCAACCCCGCCCGCGTGCGCTTCATCGATACCGTCCGGCTGGAGAACAAGCCGGACGTGAAGGTGCAATTCCGGTAATCCTCACGAGGGACCAAGGCCGCCCAGGCTACAGGCGGCGGGAGATCAGGGCGTAGTCCAGGCCGCCGAAGAAGGTGTCGCGGAACTCCGCCGGCAGCGCCGCGAGCGCGGGCATGCTTTCCGCCGCGGGCGACAGCCGGTGCAACTCGAGTCCCCCCATTCCCGCCTCTTCCAGGTAGAAGGCCAGCAGCGGATGGGGCACCGGACGCGTGTGGGTTGGATCGAGATAGAAGTGGGTGGCGAAGATCGCAAGGCACTCCGGGTTGGGGGTTTCGATGGCCAGAACACCGCCGCGCACCAGGCGCGATGCCGCCAGCCGCACGAACTCGGGCACGCGCGCGGGCGCCAGGTGCTCCACCACCTGGGCGCAGAAAATGCCGTCGAAGGCTGCCTCCGGTGCGGCGTCCAGGTACGCGAACAGGTCCGCCTGTTCGGCTTCGAGCCCTTGGGAGCGGCACAGCGAGACGGCTTCTTCGTCGAGGTCGATGCCGCGCGC
>JAWLGN010000446.1:0-3016 GCA_041685075.1 Bryobacteraceae bacterium | reverse complement strand
AACCACTGGCGGATGAGCGCCACGCTCCGGGCGCGGCCGTGGTCATAGACCACGTAGGCATAGGGGAGGTCGCACTGCGCGGTGGCCCAGATGGGATCGTCGGGGGCGATGATTCCCACCTTGCGGCAATCCTCGATGCAGCGTTGGACAAGGTCCTGGCCTTCAGAGGGCAGGGGCTTGTGGTGCGAGTAGGTGATCTCGCAGGTGAGCCCGAAGCCGCCCGGTGGATTGCAGTGAGGACTGGCGTTGCCCTGGACGAAGATGCGGTGGAAGACGGTGTCCTCGGGGTAGTAGATCCAGTGCTTTTCGGTGAGGTTTTCGCGCCCCACGCCGATGTGGACGCAGCGGACCGAGACGTGGCGGAGGGCTTCGGCGGCATCGCGGATCTCGCGCGGCGCTTCGGCGCCCATGGCGCGCACCAGCGCGGGGAGCGGCATGGTGCTCACCAGGTACTCGTAGGGTAGCTCGGCGCCGCTGGTTAACGTGACGGTGCGACGGCGCGGCGAGACGGCGCGGACCCGGCTGTTGAGCCGCAACTGCTTGCCGACGTAGGGCAGCCAGCCGTCCATGAGCGCCTGGAAACCGCCGCGCAGCGGGTAACCGAAGCGGGCGTTGGGGCCCATGGGCTTGGGCTTGGGGGAGAGCGCGCCTTCGATCATCTCCTCGAGGTCGGGCAGCGGCACGCGGCCGCCGAGCCAGGAGGTTTCCATCTCGTCGAGGGGCACGGCCCAGAGCTTGCGGTTGTAGGGGATGGCGAAGTGCCGGGCGATGCCCGCGCCCCACACCTTGTAGATAAACTCTTCGAAGTTGCGCGGCCCGGCGGCTTTGCCGTCGGGCGCGGAGGAGACCTCCGCCAGAGGGGCGGAGGCTTCGAGGATGCCGTCGGCGCAGCAGTCCTTCACAGCGCCGTGGCGGCAAGCCGCGGGGCTGCCGTTGCCTTTGCCGTTCGGCTGGCCGGCGCCGTTGTGTTGCCCGGCCACGATGCCGCCGGCCGTGGGCTTGAGAGAACCGAAGCGCGCTTCGATGGCGCCTACGATGCACTCCTGGATGACCTGTGGGGGCAGGCCGTAGAGCGAGCCCTGGAAGGGATAGCGCGTGTAGACGTTCTTGCTGTAGATCCAGGCTTCGCGGTCCTGCCAGTGGACGTTGTCGCCGAGGAGCATGCGGTAGAGCTGGTGGACGTAGGGTTCGTTGCTGAACATGATATGGCCGGCGAAGTCGAAGGTGAAGCCGTTCACCTGGATGGAGCGGCACCAGCCGCCGACGCGGTCGTTCTGTTCGAGCAGCAGGGCGTCGTCGCCGAGGTGGTAGGCGGCGCTCAGGCCGGTGGGCCCGGCGCCGATGACGATGGCGCGGGGAGCGCTGCGGGCAGGGGGTGAGGGGGAGCGGGAGCCGGAGCGCACGGGGCGCGTCTCGATGGTTTTGGCGATTTCGCGAGCCATGGCCTGCGCGGTCGCGTCCCAGGAGGTGCGGGAGAGCACCTGGCGCATGCGGCCGATGCGGCGCCGGCGCTCGGTCTCGGAGGCGGCCAGCGCGCGCTCGCATGCGGCGATAAACTCCTCGGGCGTGGCGCCCAGGTAGACGATGTCGCCGTAGGGTTCGGCCACGTCGGTGATGGGAGTGCTGACGATCAGCTTTTCCGCGGCCATGTACTCGAGGGTCTTGGTGGGGCTGATGAAACGGGTGGCCTCGTTGCGCGCGAAGGGCAGCAGGCAGACGTCCCAGCCCTTGAGGAAGGCCGGCAGCTCCTGGTAGGAGCGCTGGCCGAAGTAGTGGATGTTCGGATGGCGGGGCAGCACATCGGGAGCGATCTTCACCACGGGCCCCACCATGGCGATCTGCCACTCGGGGTGGGCGCGGGCCAGGGCTTCCAACAGCGGCAGGTCGGCGCGTTCATCGATCACGCCGAAGAAGCCCAGCCGCGGGCGCGGAAGCGGCGCCTGTTCGGGAGCGTCGTTACGGGCCGAGGAGAAGTGTTGCGCGTCCACGCTGCTGGGGAAGCAGAAGACGTTGGGGTGACGGTCCTTCTTCGCACGGTAGAGGCTGGGGCCGCCGGTGAAAACCACGTCGGCCACCTGGAGCAGTTGCTCTTCGCGCTGGAGGAGTTCCGGCGGAGCGTTCAGGAAGGCGGAAAGCTCGTCCATGCAGTCGTACACCACGGCCCGGGGGACCAGGCCGTTCGCCAGGGGCAGGGCCATTGGAGTGTAAAACCACAAAACGTAGTTCCGGATATTTTCTTCCGCGATCAGGCCCTGGACGAGCGGTTCGAGGTGAGAAATCTGGGGATGGTTGAAGCCGGGAGCGTCGGAAGGTGTGTGGGGCCGGCATACGGTTACGCCGGGCTCCGGCTGAAGGCGTTCCAGGTAGGGAGGGACGGTAGGTTCATAGACAGGTTCTTCGATAAATATCACACGATGTAACCGTGCCATGCGCGAGAGCAGGTGCTGCGGGCGCTGGTAGACGAAATCCCAGCGCAGGTGAGAAAAGATGATGATGGTAAGGTTATCTTGCATCACTCCTCCTGCTGGTTTGTTGCGGCGTGGCGCGAGTCTTCCGGCCTGCGTTGCTGTAAATGCAGCACTTGATCCACCAGTGTGCGAACCTTTCCCCATGGGAGCCGGTTCCTGATGGAACTTGGCCAGGTATGAAGGCCAGCGGTGTATCTGCCCGCGTTGCCCACCGCGCGCGGGCGCTCACCTCGATCCTGTTATCATGACTATATACGAACAAGCGAGGCGATCCACCTCCGAGGTGTTCTGCCGTGTGTCTTGCTGTACCGGGAAAGATCGTGGCCGTATCGAATGACTCGGGTATTCGGATGGCGCAAGTGGATTTCGGCGGTATCCGCCGGGAAACCTGCCTGGAGTACCTGCCGGAAGCCGGTGTGGGCGATTACGTAGTGGTGCACGTGGGCTTCGCCATCAGCAAGGTGGACGAGGAGGAGGCCGCGCGTACACTGGCCGATCTGGAGCAGCTGGCCGGTTTCGCGGAGGAACAGCGGGACGCGCCCGGGGAG
>JAWLGN010000104.1:0-16732 GCA_041685075.1 Bryobacteraceae bacterium | reverse complement strand
AACGGCGCGCGCTCGCTGCAGTTCGGCCTGCGCCTGACCAGGTAAGCGATGTAGCCCTGGGGGCGCACCTGGCCCCCGCCCGGTGAGATCAATTGCCGGCAGCGCTGCGACCGGCTGCGCTGCCGGCGATGCGATCGAGCGCCAGGATGTTCAGCGCCAGGCTGCGCGGGTGGTGGTAGTTGTCCTGGCGGCCGGTGCGGGGCTGGAAGTGGATCTGCCGGTCGCTGAAGAGCAGGTAGAGCGAGAAGCCGCGGTCGCGCAGGGAGAACTTCTCGTCCGTTACCTGCTGGGCGAGGTTGAAATAACGGGCCGCCCATTCCTCTCCGGCGTGCTCCCAGACATGCAGGGCGGCGATCTGCACCTCGTTCACCGACCAGAAGGACTTCGTGTAGTTGTACTCGCCGCGCTCGCGGAACTCGAGGGCCGTGCCCACGGGGCGGTCGAGCGGCCACTCGTAGCAGGTCTGCCCCACGTTCACCGCCGTCACCAGGCCGCCGTATACGTGATCCCAGCCGACATCGAGGTGGCGGCGCAGGCGCGCGGCGCACTCCTGCCATAAGCGCTGGTCGCCGCGGCGCTGCGCTTCATGCATGGCCATCCAGAGGCATTCGATGGAGTGGCCCACGGCGCAGAGCGTGGCGCCGGAGGCGGTGCGGGTGAAATCGAAGTTGAGGTCCTCGACGTTGAGGCCGATGTCGGGGTTGTAGTGCCGGCCGACGATGGCGTCGAGCGCCTCTTCCCCCATCGCGGCCACCTCCGGAAGATTGCGGCGGGCGAGCATCTGGGTGGCAATCCGCAGGTTCATCATCCACAACCCCTGGGGGCGGACGCCGATCTCGGGGCGGTGAATGTGCTCCCAGAGCCGCCGGAGCAGCGCGAGCGCGGTTTCGAAGGCCTGCTCGTCGCCGGCCGCCTCGGCGTATTCCTGGAGTCCCTCTGCGGCGAAGTACATGCCGTAGAGGTCGCCGCGGAAGGGCTGCACCGTGCGGCCGGCGCGGGTGACGGTTTCGGCCCACCAGCCGTCGGACTGCGGGAAGCGGGCCAGCATGAACTCCTTGGTGCGGCGGGCGATCTCGAGATGCCGCGGGTCGCGGCCGTAGTGGTTATAGAGAAAGCTGTATAGCCACAGGCCACGGCCCTGAAACCAGTGGAACTTGCGGCTGCTGAGTTGCCGGCCGTCGTAGTCCAGTGCGCAGCAGAAGCCGCCGTGCTCGTGGTCGATGCCGTGACGTTCCCAGAAGGGCAGCACGTACTCGAACAACTCGCTGCGGAAACGCCGGGCCAGTGCGGGGGCATCGATGCGGTCGCCCATCGCTACTCCATCCGAGGAACTGCGCGCCCGGAGCCGCCGGCGAACCGGCAAGGGCTGGACCCCGGCACGCGCGAAAAGCCGGCGGCGGACAGGCCCGCCGCGGCGGTTGTGAACCAGACGGCGATACGCAGAACCATGACCGGATTCTATCAAGCCGCCGCGCGCGTTGCCCGGCCGCCGGCCGAGGCCCGTCGTCCGCTGCCCGGCTACCAGCCGCCGCCCAGGGCCTTGTAGAGCGCCACCACGTGGGTGTTTACCGCGGCGCGGCTTTGGGTGACGGCGTCTTCGGAGCTGTAGAGCGAGCGCTGCGCATCCAGCACGTCGAGGAAGCTCGAGAGGCCCTTTTCATAGCGGATGTTGGCCAGCTCGAGCGCCTTGCGGTTGGCCTCCAGCGCCTGGACGAGCGAGGGCTGGCGCTCCTTCTCCTTGGTCAGGGCGGCCAGGGCGTCCTCCACGTCCTTCAGTGCCGTGAGGACGGTTTTCTCGTAGTTGGCGAGGCTTTGCTGCTCGCGCGATTCGGCGGCGCGCAGGTTGGCGGAGGTGGCCGGGTAGTTCAGCAGTCCCCAGGAAAAGGAGGTACCGAGGGACCAGATGCGCGCGGCGCCGGAGAGCAGGTTGGCCAGGGTGCCGCTCTGGCCGCCGGTCTGGGCGGTGAGGGCGAACTTGGGATAGAAGTTCGAGACCGCCACGCCGACGCGGGCGGCGGCACCGGCGATTTCGCGCTCGGCCTGGCGCACGTCCGGGCGGCGGCGCAGCAGGTCCGAAGGCAGGCCCACCGGAATTTCGGGGGGCGCCGCGGGCAGCGCGCCGGGCGCTGCCAGCTCGGCCTGGAGGGATTGCGGCGTCTCGCCCAGCAGCAGCGCGATGGCATGGATCGAGCGCTGCACCTGGGCCTCGAGCAGCGGGATGGTGGCGCGGGTGGATTCCACCTGCGCCTCGGCGCGCGTGGAGTCGAAGTCCGAGGTGAGGCCGGCGTCGCGGCGGACACGGGTGAGCCGCAGGGTTTCTTCCTGCGCCGCGAGGCTCTTACGGGCCACGTCCAGCCGCTCCTGCGCCTGGCGCAGGTCGAGGTAGGCGCGGGCGGTTTCGGCCACCACGGTCACCAGCGCGTTGCGGGCGGCTTCCTCGCCGGCCTGGGCATCGGCCTCGGCCGCGCGCACGCTGGCGCGGGCCCCACCGAAGATGTCCAGCTCGTAGCTGGCATCGAAACCGGTCTGGTAGAGGGTGGATTCGCGCGAGGTGAAGTTCGCGCCGCCGCCGCGTTCGGAGGCGCCGCCGGAAAGGCCCGCATCGGGCAGCCGGCGGGTGGCGGCGGTGTAGCCGCGCAGGGCGCGGGCCTCGCGGGCACGCTCTCGCGCGATGCGCAGGTCGAGGTTTCCCACCACCGCGCGGTCCACCAGGGAGTCCAGCAGCGGGTCGTGGAATTCCCGGTACCATTTGGCGAGATCGGCCGGCTCCATCCGAACCGAATCGTCCCCCGCGCCATAGGCCGCGGGCAGGCGTGCCGCCGGAACCGACGCCGGCCTGCGCGCCGCGCAGCCCGCCAGCAACAGGCCGGCGGCCGCGACAACCGTGACTTTCCGAATGCGGCTATTCATAGCGAAGCGCCTCGATAGGATCCAAAGATGCGGCCTTGTGGGCCGGGTAGTAGCCGAAGAAAACCCCCACCGCGACGGAGAAGATCACCGAGGCGAGGATCGCGGCCGGCGACAGCAACTGCGGCCAGCCGAAGACCTGGGAGAGGACGAACGACACCCCCACGCCGGCGGCGATGCCGGCCAGCCCGCCCGCCAGGCCCAACACGACCGATTCGATCAGGAACTGCATCTTCACGTGCCGGGACCGCGCGCCCACGGCCATGCGGATGCCGATTTCGCGCGTGCGCTCGGTGACCGAAACCAGCATGATGTTCATGATCCCTATGCCGCCCACGATGAGCGAGACGCCGGCGATGCTGCCCAGCAACAGGGTCATCACGCCGGTGGTCTGGGCGGCGGTCTCGGCGATGTCGGTGAGGTTGCGGACGCGGAAGTCGTCCTCCTGGCCCGGGCGGATGCCATGGCGCTGGCGCAGCAGTTGCTCGATCTGGTCCTGGGCGGCGAAGGTGGCCTCGGAACTCACGGCGGAGATGAAGGCGCTGGGCACGTAGGTGATGGAGAGCAGCTTCTTCATGGCGGTGGTGTAGGGGACGAAGAGGATGTCGTCCTGGTCCTGGCCGAAGCCGCTCTGGCCCTTGGAATCGAGCACCCCGATGACGCGGAAGGGCAGGTTGCGCACCCGGATCATGCGGCCCACGGGATCTTCACCGGCGAAGAGCTGGTTCGCCACGGTGCGGCCGATGACGGCCACGCGCGCGGAGGCGCGCACGTCCATGGGGGTGAAGAAGGTGCCGGAGGCCACGGTCCAGTTGCGAATGGCGGGATAGCTTTCGCTGACGCCTTCCGCGCGGGTGGTCCAGTTCTGGTTGCCGTAGACCACCGTGACGGAGGCGTTCACGCTGGGGCTGACGGCCTCGACCGCGGGGGCTTCCCGGGCGATGGCCTGGATGTCTTCCGGGGTGAGGGCGGTGCCGGTGCCCATGGCGCCGCGCAGCCCGCCGCTACGCTGCCCGCCGGAGGAGACGATGAGCATGTTGGTTCCCATGGAGGCGATCTGCTGCTCCACCTGCTGCTGCGCTCCCTGCCCCAGGCTCACCATGGCGATAACCGAACCCACCCCGATGATGATGCCCAGGGCGGTGAGGAACGAGCGCGCCTTGTTGCGCACCAGGGCGCGCAACGCGATCCGGATAATGGGCGCGAGTTTCATGCCACCTCCTCCACTTCCTCTTCCGGCGGCGGGGCGGCGGCCAGTTCCTCGGCCGCGCTGCGCCGGTTTTCGACCGGCTGGTCGCGCACGATGCGGCCGTCGCGCATGACGATGATGCGTTTCGCGTAAGCCGCGATATCGGGCTCGTGGGTGACCAGCACGATGGTGATGCCGCGCTCGCGGTTCAGCTCCTGGAACAGGTTCATGATCTCGATGGAGGTGCGGGTATCCAGGTTGCCGGTCGGCTCGTCGGCCAGCAGCAGCGAGGGATGGTTCACCAGCGCGCGGGCGATGGCCACACGCTGCTGCTGCCCGCCGGAGAGCTGGTTGGGGTGATGGTGCTCGCGGGCCGCCAGCCCCACCATGCCGAGCGCCTCGCGGCTGCGGCGGAGCGCCTCGCGTTCCGGAACATCGGTGTACAGCAGCGGCAGCTCCACGTTCTCAATCGCGCTGGTGCGCGACAGGAGATTGAACCCCTGGAAGACGAAGCCGATTTTGCGGTTGCGAATATCGGCGCGGCGGTCGGCGGAAAGGCGCGTCACCTCGGTTCCGTCGAGCAGGTACTCCCCGCGGGTGGGGCGGTCCAGGCAGCCCAGCGTATTCATGAGGGTGGACTTGCCGGAACCGGAGGCCCCCATGATCGCGACAAACTCGCCTCCTCCGACGGTCAGGGAGACATCGCGCAGCGCGTGTACGGGTTCGCCGCCGCCGGTATACGTTTTGAAGACGTTGCGAATTTCGATGACGGGGTTCATCGCCGGCCTCCGCGCCCGCCGAAGGGCATCATGGGATTCCTGCCGGGTTGCTGCGCCGCGCCGGCGCCGGTTTGGCCGGTGGCCAGGGCGTCGCCGGGGCGCAGGTCGCCGGAGAGGAGCGCGGTGTGGGTGCCGTCGGTGATTCCCAGGTTGACGGGCACGGGGTGCAACTCGCCCTTCTCCCCGATCTTCCAGACCACCGTGCCGCGCGGCGCCGCCACGCCCGCCGGGCGAAAGCGCAGCGCGGCGTTGGGCACCCGCAGCACGTTACGGCTCTGGGCCACCGTGGCGGTGACGTTGGCGGTCATGCCGGGCTTGAGCTTCAGCTCGGGGTTGTGCACGTCGATGACGGCGGTATAGGTGACCACGTTCTGCACGGTCTGGGGATTGAGCCGCACCTGGGAGACGGCGCCTTCGAAGACATCGTCCGGGTAGGCATCCACCGTGAAGCTGACGCGGGTACCCTCGACGAGCTGGCCGACGTCGGCTTCGTCGATATCGGCAAGCACCTGCATGCGGGTCAGGTCGTTGGCGATCAGGAAGAGGGTGGGGGCCTGCAGGCTGGCGGCCACGGTCTGCCCGACGTCCACGTCGCGGGCGATGACCACGCCGTCGATGGGGGCGCGAATGATGCTGTAGCCCAGGTTGGCGGTGGCCAGTTCCACGGCGGCCTGGTTCTGGCGCACCTGGGCGCGGCTTTCGTTGACCTGGGAGCGGGCGGAAAGCAGTTGCGCCTTGGCCTGGTCCACCTGCGCGGAGGCCTGCTGGAGCTGGGCGTCGGCCTGGGCGAGGGCGGCCTGGGCGGCCTCCACCTCGCGCCGGGAAACGGCTCCGGTGGAAACGACTTCCTGGAGCGGCGCCAGGGCCAGTTCGGCGTCGCGGCGGGCGGCCAGAGCACGGTCGCGGTTGGCCTCGGCCGCAGCCACGTTGGCCACGGCGTTGGTTACCGCGTTCTCGGCGGTCTCCAGACGCGCCTGCGCGTTGGCCAAGTTGGCGCGCGCCTGGTCGAGCTGCGCCTGGAGCAGCGAGGGATCCAGTTTGGCGATAATCTGCCCTTTCTTCACTCGGCTGTTGAAGTCGGCATAGAGTTCCGCAATCCGGCCGGAGACCTGGCTGCCCACCTGCACGGTCACGACGGCCTGCAGCTTTCCGGTGGCGCTGATGGTCTTCACGACGTCGCCGCGTTCCACGCGCGCCTGCGTGTAGGTGATGGTTTCGCTGCGTCCGAACAGCCGCCAGCCCACCAGCGCGGCGGCAACGACGGCCGCCAGCGCACTGAACTTCAGGATGCGGCCGCGCCGCGATTCTTCAACTGGATGACGGTCGGGCATATTGTCGGCTCCATATGTATAGACGAAAGTTGCGCGCGCGACCCTGTAAAGATTGGTCAACGCGGGCGCGGAGCCAGGGCGCTAGCGGCTGCGTGCTACCAGTTCATCCACTTTGCGGATGATGATGTCCTCGATGGCGGGGGTGAAAGGCGCGGGGCGGCCGAAGTAGATGGTGGCTTCGCCGCCTTCGTAGCCGCCTTCGAGGCGCACGCGGCGGGAGGGGATATAAGCGAGGATGTCGTTGGAGTAGCCGGCCACCCAGGTATCGTCCCAGCCGTGGCGCGCCTTGATGCGGAGCGAGTAGTCCGCCACGACCTCGCCGGCAAGGGCAATGAGCTTCAGTCCGGAGCCGAAGTTCCAGACCTGCACCGGGTAAGGATAAGCCTCCGGCAGCGTGCCCTCCTTCTCGATGGTTTCGAGCAGGCGGGCGGCCCAGCGGCGCTGGTAGACGTTCTTGTCGTCCAGGCGCGCGCGCAGTTCCTCGCGGGAGGGCGGCCGCTCGAAGGGCACGTCCACGGTTTCAAACGCGGTACGAAGGGGAGCGTCGAGCGGCTTCATCTTCGACGCGAGCACCTGCGCCACGCCGGCGGCGAGGATGCTGCCGTAACGACGGGCGGCTTCCACGCTGCCGCGCGGCAGCGGGTTGGCATCGGCGCCGCAGCCCTGCACGAAAAGAGCCGTGGCGCCGGGGTAGGCTGCTTCGATCTCCTCCTGCGCGTAGCCGGGCCAGTCGCCGTTGAGAAGGTAGTCGTTGAGGACGGTGGCGTGGCAGGCATAGCCCGCGACGATGGCCCGCACCTTGCCCGCGGCGTCACGCACCCGGAGGACCGGCAGGTCGTGGTCCACGGGACCGGGAAGCGACCGCCGCGCCACGCGCCGCCGGTTCACCGCGATGCCCGCCAACCCCTGGCCGAATTCGAGCGTAGCGGGCGCAAGATCCGCAATGGCTGCGCCGGCTGCATTCACCACGCTATCAATCAGGCTGGCCGTATACCGGCGGATGACATCGCGCTGTTCGGGCGTCAACTCGTAAAGCGGCATGAGCACCAGGCCGGCGACGGGACCGCTGTGGGTGTGGGAGACATTCAGCAGCAGGCGGTCGCGCGTGAGGCCATGGCGCTCGCGCAGACGGGCGGCAATGGCTTCGGCCATCTCGCGCTCGATGGCCACCAGGTCGAGGGTAACCAGCACGGCGGGCTTGCCGCTGCCGTCGTCCAGCGCCAGGGCCTTGGCGTAGAGCGACTGCCGGACGCCTTCCGAGGGCCGGTTGCGGAAACCGAATCCGGCCATCCAGATGGGTTCGGATGGCGTGATCGCCACCCTGGCGGTCCCCGCTTTCCATGCGGCGGCCGCGGCCGGCGCGCTGAGCGCCAGAACCAGGGCGGCGATCCTCAGCCTCATTGCTTTACTGGCGTGGGGGGACGTAGTCCGGCGGCAGAGCCGCGCCTTCTCCGAAGAAAAACTGGTCCATCTGCTCCAGGAGGAATTGCTGCGCCTCCGGGTTAGCCAGGTTGAGCCGGTATTCGTTCATGATCATCTTCATGCGCTCGACCCACATCTGCCAGGCTTCTTTGGATACGTTTTCATATATTTTCTGGCCCAGAGGATGGCCATCGAAAGGCACTTCGTCGAGCCCCGGCATCTCGCGCTGGAACTTCACGCAGAAGACCGTCCGCGCGCCGGGCTTATCGGCAGCACTCATGTAGCGTTCTCCTCGTCCCAGCATACTACGGGGCCGCGAAAACCGAGCCGCCGCGGATGTTCGACCTCGCATTTGGGCGGCCGGGCGCGGCAGTGGTACATTCGTGCGGTATGAAGCAGCCGGCGTATGTCTTGAGCGGAGTGATTCTGGCGTCCTGCCTCCAGGCGCAGGAGAGCAGACCGGGAGCATACGATGCCTTCCGCGTATCGCGGCTGGTCTGCGTGATCGGCAACAACGAAGGCGCGGGCGATCACCGGCCGGGCTATAACGGCATCTTCCGGATGACGGCGCCCGAGGAAGCGGAGTCGGTCTTTGTGCCGCAGTTCGCGGGAGTGAACCTGGAGCACTACTTCGATGCGCGACCGCGGTCGCGTGACGTGCGCGTCTTCTTCGAGCCGCGCCACGCGCCGATGGAGTTTCGGAAACTTTCGGCCACCAAGGCGGCGCTCGTGCAGGCGGCCACCCCGGTCTATGGCGTGGAGAGCCGCACGGAGTTCGAACTCAAGGAGCCGTATTACGTGGACGTCACCTATCGGGCCACGCCGCGCAAGGGTGGTTTCGAAGGCGGGTTTCTGGGCATCTTCTGGGCCTCTTACATCAACGGGCCGCTGGATAAGAGTCTCTACATGCTGGGCAGGAACTCGACCCTGGAGAAGCCGCAGTGGATTCAGTTCCTGACGCAGGAGCACGGCCGCGACAGCACCGTGAGGCCAGAGGGAGATACGCGGGAGCTGGCCATGGGCGACGACCCCGCTTCGTTGTTCCGCAACATGTCGCCGCTGCGCTACAGCCAGCCGTTCTTTTGCGGGCGCTTCCGTGACATGGTCTTGATCTACATCTTCAAGCCGAATCCCTATCTGCGCTTCGCGCACTCTCCGAACGGGGGTGGGCGCAGCGCTTCAGGAGACGACACCAACCCGGCCTGGGATTTCCAACTGGTGATCCCGGATCCCAAGGTGGGGAGTGAATACGGGCTCGACATGCGGGTGGTGTACAAGCCCTGGAAGGGCCGCGCCGATGTGTTGAGCGAAGTGCGGAGCTGGCTCGCCGGCCGCGCTGAGGCCGCGGGGCCCGGGTTGGCCGGGCCCCGCAGCGGTCGTTCGATTAGTAGATGAACTTCGCCCCAAGCTGGATGCGGCGCGCGTATCCCTGCTGGGCGGTAATGGTGCCGAAGGCGGTGTTGGTGGGGCTGGTGTTCGGGTTGTTGAAGAACGGCGTGTTGGTGGCGTTCAGGAACTCGCCGCGGATCTGGAAGTTGAACCTCTCCCGGATGCGCGTGTTCTTGATGACCGACAGATCCCAGTTGTTCATGCTGGGCCCGCGGACTCCCGCGTAACGTGCCGCCGCCACCCGCACATTGCTCACCAATTGCCGGTTGGTGTTGCGCTCGAAGGCGGAGGTGTTGAACCAGCGGTCGATGGTGCGCTCGCTCGCCGGAAGGGCAATGTCGCCGCTGTACATCAGCGCATTGTCGAAGCCCAGCGCCTGGCCGGACTGCCGCACGTAGATGCCCTGCACCTGCCATCCGCCGATGAGGGTGTTGACCACCCCGGGAGCCGAGCCGAACAGCGAGCGGCCCTTGCCGAACGGCAGCTCATAGATGAAACTGCCGCTGAGGCGGTGGGGACGGTCCTGTTCGGAGATGACGTAGTGCGGCATGGGATCGGCGGCGTTCAGGTAGGAGACAGCCTCCATGAACTTCGACCAGGTGTAGCCCACCTGCACCGTGAAGCCCTTGTAGAAGCGACGGTCTACCTCCAGCGCCAGGGAGTGATAGGTCGAATAGCCCTGGTTGGTGGTGGTGGTCACATCGCCGAACTGCGGGAAGGGGGCGAAGAGGCCCTGCCGCCCGATGTTGTTGCCGTTGCGGCCGGTTCCCGGCAGCAGCCCGGCGAAGGGGTTGGGGATGTTGGCGGTGAGATATGCGTTCCGCTCGTTGTCACGCACGGGGGAGGTGCTGAGGAACTCGAGAGGTGTGCCGCGCAGGTTGCGGTTGATCTCGATAGCTACGCCGCGGCTGCCGGCGTAGGTGGCCTGCACGACCGTGCGCCCCGGCAACTCGCGCTGGATGCCGAATTGCCAGCGCTGGTTATAGGGAGTAGCCAGGTCGGAGTTAAAAAACGTGATGTTCTGCCCCAGGAAGGTGGCCGGCCCGAGCGCCGCGCCCTGCGGCACGGCAATGCCGTCGGGGAAGGGGTTGGCCAGGGTGGCGATGAAGGTGACGCCATCGAGCGTGGGCACCAGTTGAGTGTTGGTGGAGAAACCGTGGGTGATCACGTCCCCGCGGCGCAGGCCCTGGGAGGTGTAAAACATACCGTAACTGGCACGGATTACGGTGTTGGGCGTGACGTTATAAGCCAGGCCGATGCGCGGCATCAAGTTATTGGTGTCGCGGTTCCATAGGCCCCGCGGCTGGCCGCCGACGCCAGCGAAGGTCAGGCCGCCGGCGACTTTGAACTGGCTGACGGGAACTTCCGGCGTGGGGTTCATTGCGTAAGCGGCTTCGGCGGCGGCTGCGATCTCCAAAGGCGCGTTGGGATCGAAGCCCCGGACGGAACGGTCCCAGCGTTCCCGCAGCGGCGACTCCAGTTCGTAGCGTAGCGCCAGGGTGAGCATGAGCTTGCGGGTCACCTTCCAGTCGTCCTGGACGTAGAAGGCCCACATGGTGTTGTTCTCGGCGAAATCGACCAGGCGATCTACCTGCCCGCCGGTGGGTTGGCCCAGCAGCAGCGCCGCCAGTCCCTGCCCGCGCGGGGCGGCCGGGGAATTATCGAGCGGCCCGCGCGTATAGTTGGTCTGGAAGCGTATACGGCCGGTCGAGTTGACGTTGGGGCTGTTCTCGTTCTTGAAATAGAGGCGGTAGTCGGCGCCGAACTTCAGCGCGTGCGAGCTACGCACGTGGTCGAAGGCCAGGCCGTAGTGGTGGGTGTCCTGGGGCCGCCACGAAACACTACCGTTGGTATTGAAATACCCATCGACGTCGAAGTTGGGGAAGCGGCGAATGCTCTCCGGTATGGCATCGTTGTAGGCCTGCGGGAAACCCAGGGTGGTGAGATCGAAGCCCACGGTCTTGAGCCGGTCCTGGTGCCGGATGAAGCGATTGTAACCGTAACGCAGGTTCATCACGGTGGTGGGGCTGATGGTGTAGACGTGGTCGAAGGCCGCGTTCAGAGAGTGGAACCAGAACCACTGACCGGTGGCGATGCTGTTGAAGGTGTCGGTATAGGTGCTTTCGCGGTTGTACCAGCTTACGCGGCCGAAGGTGCGCCAGCGCTCGGTGAAGTTATGGTCGAGCCGCCAGGTATGGGTGTAGTAATCGGCCACTTCGGGCAGGTTGGGCAGGCTCAGGTTGTTGCCGCCGTCGGCGGTTCCGGGCACGTTGGGATCGGCGACAAAGGCCAGCATGTTCTTCGCAATGGGGCTGATCCGCGTGGACGGGATGATATTGCCGGGGATGGGGTCCACGCGGTAGCGCGACCCTTCGCGGCGCCGGCTGTAGGGGTCGTAGATCTGGTACTGGCCGCCCAGGGCCAGGAGGTTCGAGAGATCGCCGGTCTTCTGCGCGGGAGTCGGCACGGTGGTGACGGTACCCCGGGGGCGGGTTTCGCGAATTCCCTCGTAGCCGTACATGTAGAAGGTGCGGTTGCGGCCGTCGTAGATGCCGGGCAGACGGACGGGACCGGTGGCGGAGGTTCCCCAGCGGTTGTAATCGAAATCTACAATGGCCTCGCCGGCGCGATTGGCGAAGAACAGGTTGGCGTTGAGCGAAGGCGCGAGCTTCGTGAAATAAGCCGTGCCGTGGAATTCGTTGGTGCCGGACTTCAGGCTGAGCGCTACCGAGCCGCCCTCGGTCTGCCCGACGCTGGCGTCAATGGCGGTCTGGGAGACGCGCATTTCGGCGAGGATATCGACCGGCGGCACATAGGAAGCGGAGACCTCCCGAGGGTTGGCCGTGGAGGCGCCGGCCGGAGCGCCGTCCAGCGTGAGCTCGTTGCGCAGGCCGCGCGCACCACCCATGGCGTAGTTGGCGACGTGGGAGGGTTCGAAGGGGCGGTCCAGGGCCGGGTTTCCGGTGAAAGCCGCGCCGGTGGTGGCCGCCATCAGGGCGTAGGGTTCGCCGTGGGCGATGGGGAGATCCGCCACCCGGCGGGCATCCACTACCTGTCCGGTGGCGGAGGACGAGGTTTCAAGCAGCGGCGGCGCCGCGGTAACCGTCACGGTCTCGGTCACCGCACCGACCTCCATGGTGAGGTTGATTTCAATGCGGTCGTTTACCCGAAGCTCCACGTTTTCGCGCACCGCGCGTTTGAAGCCGGGGGCCTCGGCGGTGATGGTGTACTGCCCCAGGGGCAGGTAGGGCGCCTGGTAAACTCCCTGTTCGTTGGATTTCAGCGTGAGAACCACGCCGGTTGCCACGTTAGTGACCTGGACGGTGGCGCCGGCAACGGCGGCCTCCTGCTGGTCGGTGATGCGGCCGCGGATGGTGCCCCTGGCTTCCTGGGACCACACTGCGGGCGCGGTAAGAAGTGTAACCGCAAATACGCAAACAAATGATCGAATTGGCATTCGTTTCGCCTTCTTCCTGGCTGTGGATTCGGCCCGGGTGCAGCCGCATCCGGGAGTACGCAAACCCGGCAGCAGCCGCTCGCCGGGCAACTCCTTGTTCAAGCGATTCCGAATGCTACTCCAGGACCGCAAAGGTGTCGGTTCGAAATCGTACAAAACCGGGAAAAAGGGCCGCGGCGCCCGGAGCCTGTTAAGGCAGCGCGGCGATAGCTCCTGACACTGGGGTGTCAGTTAGTAATCCCCGTCCTTAACGTAGGGGTAACTCCAGAGGGTTAATTGCAGAAGTACGGACTTTACCCAGGCCTGGTGCATCTTCTCGACTTCGGCCGCGGCGTGGCCGTTCTTCTCCAGGAACGGCCTCAGCGTGTGGGTGATGGGGAAGATCAGGGGAATCAGGTAGCGGAATGCGATGTGGTCGGCCGCATCCACGCGATCGGTGCTGTTCTTGCCGCTGCGATGGTGGCGCCGCCCAATCTCCAACTGGTAGGCCAGCCAATTGGCGTCGTAGTTCGCCGAGGCCGTGTCGAGAATCCACTGGGCAAAACGCGTTCGGACCGCTTGCAGATAGCCGGGGTCGGGCTGCCCGTCGCTTTTGCGCGTGAAGGACTCCAGCAGGTGCGGGTGCGACCCGACGAAGCCGTACCAGACGTCCAGCACGGCGTCCAGTTGTCCGGCGAGCACGTCGCGCGACATCCGGAGATACCGGGTGTCCTCTTCGCCGAACAGCACGGTCTTCTTCATCAGGTCGAATTCCTCCATGGAGACAGGCAGTTGGGGGGCCGCCGCCGCTCCAGAACGAGAGAGTTCAGACGACATGGTCAGGTCTCCTTTCGGGGTGGATAAACTCGCGCCAGGCGCCGGCAGCCTGGTCTTCGGAAGCCGCAACGTGATCCGGACAGTCGATGCGGAGCGCGGCATCGCCGAACGGCGCGTCGACAAAGGCACAATGGTGGGGCGCCGCGCGATCCGGATAGACGTGCGGCCGGAAGTAACTGCAGGTGACACACATGCGGGAGACCGGGATCTTACCCCGCAGTTGCAGCCTCCGGATGATTCGCGTAAGTGCGCGGAGTAAGGCGCCTTGCTCGTATTCGGAAAGCTCGTCCACGGCTTCGAGCAGCACGTCGGGCCAGACGGCGGCGCGGGCGGCCTCGCGGCGCCCCCGGGCGGTGAGGGAGATGGCCACGGCGCGGCCGTCGGCCGCCTGGCGGCGCTTGCGGACCAGGGACTTCGATTCGAGCGCGGAGACGGCGTCGCTCGCGGTGGCCGGCGTGACCGCCAGCGCCTCGGCGACCTCCGACAGCCGCAACCCGCCCTGCCCGCGGGCGCCCAGTACCGTCAGGATCTGGGCCTGGGTGGGGGTCAGGCCGCGGCCGCCCGCCTGCTGCCAGGCGTGGCTTTTCAGCGCCAGCCCGATTTTCGCCAGGCCGGCAATGACCCGCGGCCCGGGAGCGTCGTGGGGCATCTTTACTCCTTTAGGACTCCTAAAGAGTCTACGCAGAACCGGCCCGCGCGTCAAGAGGCGGGCGGGCCGGCGCGGTACGCGATCAGACCTTGCGGATATCGCCGGTCGTGAAGTCCCACTCGGCCATACGCCGCTCGGAAGCGGCCAGGTTGACCATGTGGGCGCAGGCGGCGGCGTGATGACCGGCCGCGGCGTCCTGCCAGTAGGGGGTGCGGGTGCGGACGGATGTGAAGAAGTGGCGAAAGTGCTCCACCGTGGCGTCGGCGTTTTCGAACTCGATCTTCTCCGGCTTCTTCCAGGGTCGCTTGGCGGGCTCGATCTCCGAGGCGATCACCCGGGGATCCTTCCAGTAGGCTTCTTCCAGGCGGCGCGGCCAGCTCTCCACGATCCAGCGGTTGTCCTCGCGGGCGTTCTCGGGGTAGAAGATCAGTTCACCGCCGAGCGTGAGGGCGCCCTCGGTGCCGAGGATCTGGATACTGCCCTCGGCGGCCATCTGGTTGTTGAAGGTGGAGCTGAGGTTCACGGCGAAGCCTTCGGGGTACTCGAGAACGGCGTTGAGCGTATCGGGCACGTCGCGGCTTTCCGTCCAGCGGTACAACTGGCCGAGCGCCACCACGCGCGAGGGCACCTGGGCATCCATCAGGTGGTGGATGGCGGTGCAGAGGTGCACGAAGAGATCGGTGGCGATGCCGCCCGAGTACTCCTGGTAGCAGCGCCAGCGGAAGAAGCGCTCCAGGCTGAAGGGCCGCTTGGGCGCGGGGCCGAGGAACATCTCCCAGTTGACGGTTTGGGGAGAAGCGTCCGGCGGGATGGGGTAGATCCAGGCGCCCGAGGCGGTGTTGCGGTTGTAGGCCGCGCGGATGAGCGTAACCTTGCCGAGTTTGCCCGCGGCGATGGCTTCCTTGGCGGCGCGCTGCTGCGGGGTACTCATGCCCTGGCTGCCCACCTGCACGATGCGCCGGTTCTCGCGCGCCGCAGCGATGATCTCTTTACCCTCGGCGGAGGTATAGGTGAGGGGCTTTTCGCAGTAGACGTCCTTGCCGGCGCGGACGGCATCGAGGACCATTTGCTTGTGCCAGTGATCGGGGGTGGCCACCACGACGGTGTCGATGGAGGGGTCGGCGAGCACTTCGCGGTAATCGGCGTAGCGCCTGGCGCGGCCTTTGACGCGCTCGAGCGCGCGCTCGATGCGGCCGGTGTAGGCGTCCACCAGTCCCACGATTTCCGCCTCCGGAATTTGCAGGATGGCGGCCATCAACTCGTGGGCGCGAGCGCCGCAGCCGAGCATCGCTACGGTGATGCGGTCGCTGGGAGCGGGGCGGGCAACGGCCGCGCTGCCCAAAGCCGCGGTGGCATGAAGAAAAGTCCGGCGCGTGATGTGCATGTCGAACCCGATTATAGCTGCGGCTGCGGCGCCTCGGCGGGGGAGAGCGCCTGGGCCACCCGGAGGAGGAGCGACTCCGCGAAGGGCCGTGCAACCATCTGGAGACCGATGGGGAGGCCACCGCCATCGGTGCCGCAGGGCACGGAAAGCGCCGGCACCCCGATGGCGTTGAGGCCGCGCACCAGGCGGGTGGAGGCCAGCCGCACGTCTTCCTCGCGGCCGGCGATGGACTTGACGGTTTCGCCGATGCGCGGCGCGGTGATGGGGGTGGTCGGGGTGAACAGGCAGTCGACGCTCTGCCACAGAGCGCGGAACTCGCGCTGGTAGACGCGGCGCAGGCGCTGGGCGTTGACGTAATCGGTGGCGGGGAGCAGGCGTCCCTGCTGGAGCAGCGCGCGCACGTCGGCGCCGATCTCCGCGGCGCGGTGCATGTAGGGCTCCATCAGGGCGGAGGCCTCGGCCATCAGGATGATGCGGCTCACCGTGTTGAGGCCGACGATATCAGGCACCCGCACGGGCACCAGGCGCGCGCCGAGCGTTTCCGCCTTTTGCGCCATGGCGCGCACGGCGGTCTCGACCTCCGGGTTGACGGCCTCGAAGTAGAAGTTTTCGGGGATGCCGATGCGCAGACCCGTGATGGCGGTTTCCGGCGCGGGCAGGTAGTCCTCGACGGGACGGCGGGAGGAGGTATCGTCGCGGGGGTCGAAGCCGACGATGGCGTTCAGCGCCAGGGCGGCGTCGTAGACCGAGCGCGCCAGCGGCCCCATGTGATCCAGGCTGAAGTCGAGCGGGCGCACGCCGAAACGGCTCACCCGGCCGAAGGTGGGCTTGAGACCCACGACGCCGCAGTAGGCCGCGGGGATGCGGATGGAGCCGCCGGTGTCGCTGCCCATGGCCAGGAAGACCATCCCGGAGGCCACGGCCGCGCCGCTGCCGCCGCTCGAGCCGCCGGGGATGCGGGCCGTGTCCCAGGGGTTGCGCACGGGGCCGAAGTGGGGATTGTCGGAAGTGATCCCGTAGGCCAGTTCGTGCATCCCGGTCTTGCCCACCAGCACGGCGCCGGCAGAGGCCAGGCGCTCCACCACGGCGGCGTCGCAGGAGGGGATGAAATCCGCGAACAGGCGCGCGCCGCAGGTGGTGCGGACGCCGCGGGTGGAGAAGACATCCTTCACCGCCACGGGAATGCCGTGCAGAGGGCCGCGGTCCACGCCGCGGGCCAGTTCTTCGTCGAGCTGCCGCGCGCGGAGAAGGGCCGGCTCCTCCATGAGGGTCTGGAAGGCGTTCACCCGCGGGTTGAGGCGGCGGATGGTATCGAAGGCGGCGGCAGTCAACTCCGCGCAGGAGACCCGGCGGGCGCGCAGGAGGGCGGCGGCTTCCCGGAGGGTCATGCCCGCTCCTCCTCCGCACGG
>JAWLGN010000103.1:0-16749 GCA_041685075.1 Bryobacteraceae bacterium | reverse complement strand
AAGCGGGTGTTGCGGCCAGGCGGCCTGGAAGTGACCCGGCGCCTGCTCGACAGGCTGGCCATCGGCCCGCCCGACGACGTTCTGGAACTCGCTCCGGGCCTGGGTGTGACCGCCAGGTTGACTCTCGAGCGGCTGCCACACAGCTACACGGCTGTAGAGCGGGACGAAAGAGCCGCGGACAGGCTTGCCGAATTCCTCCAGGGGGGGTGCCGCCGTTGTGTTCGTGGTACCGCGGAATCCACCGGGCTGCCGTCGGAGACGTTCTCCGTCGCCTATGGCGAAGCCATGCTCACGATGCAGACGACGCAAGTGAAGATGCGGATTCTCACCGAGGCGCGTCGGCTTCTGCGGCGCGGAGGCAGGTACGGTATCCACGAGCTTTGCATCGTACCCGACGAGGCCGATGGCGAGATCCAGTATGAGATCCGGCGCGCTCTGTCGTTGAAGATCCACGTGGGCGCTCAACCGCTGGTGGCGAGCGAATGGCGGAAGCTGCTCGAGTGCGCCGGCTTCCGGGTGGTGTGGGAAGAACGGGCGCCCATGCGTTTGCTCGAACCGCGGCGGCTGGTGCAGGACGAGGGGGTTGCCGGAGCCCTTCGTTTCGCCTGGAATGTAGTGCGTAAACCGCAAGCGAGGCGGCGCGTCATCGGCATACGCCGCGTCTTCCGGGAGTACCGCCACCACCTGGAAGCGGTCGCTTACGTGGGGGTGAAGGAGTGATGGCCGGCGCCGGGCGATGAACCCGGAGGTCCGGCACAGAGTGTGGAGCATTTATGGCTTACGTAATCGCAGAACCGTGCATTGGGGTTAAGGACACTGCCTGTGTCGACGCCTGCCCCGTGGATTGCATACATCCACGAAAGGACGAGGCGGACTTCGAATCCGAAACGCAACTCTATATCGATCCCGTGGAGTGCATCGACTGTGGCGCCTGCGTTCCGGTATGCCCGGTTTCGGCCATCTTCGCGTTGGACGATCTGCCGGCGAAGTGGGCTCACTTCGCCGAGATCAACGCGGAGCACTACCGGAAGGCAAAACCGTAAGGAGCGGGAGCGATGACGCGCCGGCGGGCGGTCCCGCTCAGGCGCCGACCCGCTCCGCCTCGCGCTCCTTGGGGGCCCACCAGCGCGCCAGCCGCACCGCGAAATCGTCCAGGAACGTGTAGACCACCGGCACCACCAGCAGGGTCAGGAGTGTCGAGGTGATCAGCCCTCCGATGACCGCGCGCGCCATGGGGGCGCGGAACTCCGCGCCGGCGCCCCATTCAAACGCCAGCGGCAGCATGCCGAAGATCATCGCCAGGGTGGTCATGATGATGGGGCGCAGGCGGACGCGTCCGGCCGAGATCAGCGCCTCGCGTCGCTCCAGCCCCGCGCGCCGCTGCACGTTGGCGTAATCCACCACCAGGATGGCGTTCTTGGTTACCAGGCCCATCAGCAGGATCACCCCGATCATCGACATCATGTTCAAGGTGTCGCCCACCAGGTAGAGCATTCCCGCCACCCCGACCAGCGAAAGCGGCAGCGACAGCATGATGGCCAGCGGCTGGAGGAAGCTGCGGAACTGCGAGGCCAGGATGGAGTAGATCAAAACCACGGCCAGCACCAGGGATTGCAGCGCGTAGCCGAAGCTCTCCACCATGTCCTCCGACTCTCCGGTGTAGTCGATGGAGTAACCCGGGGGAAGGGGGATGGCGGCGGCGCGCTCCTTGATTTCGTTGATCACCTCGCCGAGCGAGCGGCCCTCGGTGGTGGCGCTGACCCGCACTTCGCGGTTGAGGTCGCGGCGGCGGATCTTCGAGGGCGCCGCGGAAGTCTCGACGGCGGCCACCTGCGAGAGCGGCACCAGCGCGCGGCCGCCCTGCGCGGGCAGATCCAGGGTGAGCAGTCCGGCGTCTTCGCGGCGCCAGGCGGGATCCACGCGCAGGCGCACGTCGTAGCTGTCGCCGTCGGGATCCTCGAACTGCGAGACCACCTCGCCGGCCACCAGGCCGCGGACGGTGGAAGCCACGGTGCCGAGGTCCAGGCCCAGGTCGCCGGCGGCGCGGCGGTCCACGGCGATGCGCACCTCCGGCCGCGGCTCCTCCTCGCTGGTCTCGACGTCGGTGGCGCCCGCGACGTCCCGCACCATCTCCACCAACTTGCGGCTGAGCGGCTCGACGCGCGCCAGTTCCGCCCCGCGCACGCTGATCTGGATGGGCTTGGAATCGGCCACCGCGTGACCCGCCTCCCCCACCGAGGTGCTCAACCCGTGGAAGCGATCGAGGCGATCCCGCACCAGCGCCTTGATCTGGTTGTAATGCGGACGCTCGCTGCGCTCGGTAAGCCGCACGTAGATCTGGCCCTCGTTGATGGGCAGGGTGCCGTTGCCCCCGATGGTTGCGTAGGTATAGGCCACCCCGGGAGCGCTGCGAATTTCGTGCCCCAGCTGACGGGCGATCTCGACCGAACGCTCGAGGCTGACGCCGGGGCGCGCCTTGTAGGTCACCTGGAACTGGCCGGGATCGGCCTGCGGCATGAACTCGCCGCCCAGCTTCCCGAACAGGTAGAAGCTGGAAAAAATCGACGCGGTAGCCAGCATCACCACCTTCCAGCGATGCGTCAGCGCCCAGCCGAGCGAAGCGGCGAGCACGCCCTGCAGGCGATCCACCCCGTCATTCAGGCGCCCCAGCGCGCGGCCCACCCAGGAGCGCGGCACGGAAGGATCGGCCGCCGGATCGTACCAGCGCGAGGACAGCATGGGGTCAATCGTGAAGCTCACGTAGAGCGATACCAGCACGGCGAACCCTACGGTGATGCCGAACTGGTAGAAGAAGCGCCCGATGATGCCGCCCATGAAGGCCACCGGCACGAAGACCGCGATGATGGTGAAGGTGGTGGCCATCACCGCCAGCCCGATTTCGGCCGTGGCCTCGCGCGCCGCCGTGAAGTGGTCGGCGCCGGCGTGCATGTGGCGCACGATGTTCTCCCGCACCACGATGGCGTCGTCGATCAGCAGCCCGATGGCCAGCGAGAGTCCCATCAGGGTCAGGACGTTCAAGGTAAAGTCCAGGGCGTGCATCACGATGAACGTGCTGATGACCGAGATCGGCAGCGCCAGGCCCGTGATGACGGTGCTGCGCCAGCTATTCAGGAACAGGAAAACGATGAAAACGGTCAGCAGCCCACCGACGACCAGGGTGACCTGCACGTCCTCCACCGAGTCCCGTATGAAGATGGAGTTGTCCACCACGGTGCGCAGGCGGATGTGGGGAGGCAGTTCCCGGTTGATGGCCACGACGGCTTCGGCCACGCCGTCGGCCACCTCGACGGTATTGGCGCCGGACTGCTTGACGATGTCGAGCGAGAGGCCGTCGCGGTCGTTCACCAGGGAGGCGCTGCGGCGCTCTTCGATGCCGTCCACCACGTGCGCCACTTCGGGCAGGTAGATGGGGCGGCCATTGCGCACCGCCACGATCAGGTCGTCGAAGGCCTCCACCGAGCGAAACTTGCCGGCCACGCGCAGCAGCGGCTCGTGGCTGCCCTGTTCGAGCTTGCCCGCGGGCACGTCCTGGTTCTCCCGCTGCACGGCGCCGGCCACCTGCGCATAGGTCAACCCGTAGGCCTTCAGCTTGTTGGGGTCGATGAGGATCTGGATCTCGCGGCGCGCCAACCCCACCAGCCGCACCTCGCCAACGCCGGGGATGACCTCCAGACGCCGCTTGATCACCTTCTCGGCGAGCAAGGAGAGGGTCTTGATATCCGCCGTCTCGCTCTCCACCGCCACCGAGACGATCGGCATGGCGTTGAAGTCGATGCGCTGGATGACCGGCTCTTCGATGTCGCGCGGGAAATCGGCGCGGATCGCGTTGATCTTGGCCTGGGCGTCCTGCTGGGCGGTGTGAATGTTGGTGCCCAGCCGGAACTCCGCAATCACCGCCGAGAGTCCCTCGGTGGTGGTGGAGTTGATATGCCGGATGCCGGGGATGGTGTTGAGGGTCTCCTCGATGCGCTTGGTGACTTCGCGCTCGACGGTCTCCGGCGACGCGCCCGGATAGATGGTCTGGACCGTGAGGACGGGGATCTCTACATCCGGAAACTGGTCGATGGACAATTCCCGGTAGGAGTAGAGGCCCAGGGTCACCAGGGTGACCGCCAGCATGGTGGCCAGCACCGGCTGCTTGATGGAAAGATCGCTCAGGAACATGGGTTACCGCGCCGCCACGCGCACGCCTTCAGCGATTTCGATGCTCTGCTCGGCCACCAGGACGTCACCCGGCTGGAGGCCCTTGACGATCTCCACCTGAAGATCGCGTTCGCGCCCGAGGGCTACCTTGCGGGCGGCGGCGCGGCCGTCCTCGACGACGAAGACGCGCGCCTCTTTGGCCGAACGATCGTCGCGGTAGACGGCCGACAGGGGCACCAGGAGCGCGTTCGACGTCACGCCGGTGAGAATCTCGCCCTGCACGAACATCCCGGACTTCAGCTTTGAGCCCGAGGAGGCCACGCGGATGCGCACCCGCGCCGAGCGCGATTCCGTTTCAATGGCAGGATTGATTTCTTCCACCGCGCCTTCAAAATTCGTCTCCGGAAAGCTGTTGACCCGGAAGACCACCTTCTGGCCGCGCCGGATGGCCCCAAGATCGGCCGTGGCCACGGCGCTTTCCAGTTCCAGCCGGCTGTTGTCCACCAGGGTGAAGACCGGGGTGGAAGGCTCGACGTAGGCGCCGGGATTGACGTGCTTGCGCTGGATTTCGCCGGATACCGGCGCGCGCACGGCGCAATCGCGCAGGCGCTTGCGGGCCACGTTCAGAGCGGCGCGGGCCTGTTCGAGCTGTGCCGAAGCCAGGGACACCTGCGCGCGGGCGTCCTGTTCGGCCACCCGGGCGGCTTTCAAGTCGCGGTCGGTGATGCCGCCGGAGGCCAGCAGGTTGCGGGCGCGTTCGAGTTCGGAACTGCTGTGGGCTTCGAGCACGCGCGCCTTCTCGAGCACCGCTTCGGCCACCTGGACGGCGGATTCGGCCTGCCGCACCGCCAGCTTGTAGTTCTCCTCGTCCACCCAGAGGACGACTTCGCCGGCCGCCACGGGGTCGCCTTCTTTCTTATCGAAGCGCACCACCCGGCCGGCGGTTTCGGCCTTCACGTCCACGCGGGCGTTGGAATAGAGGGTGCCGGTGATGGGCACCGCAAGGGTGAACGGCCGCGGCTCCACCCGCAGGAGCGCAGCCTGGACCGGTGGAAGCTCCGGGGGCGCCGCCGAGTGCACCTCCTGGCGGCGGCAACCCGGAGCCACGGCAAGCAAGATCAGAGCGCAGAGTAGGATCGGGATGCGTTTCGGCATATTATTCCCAGGGGGACATGCCCGCGGTCCAGCGCAGCGTGGCGCGCACCGCGGTGTAGTCGTGCAGTCCGCGCAGCAGGTTGGTGCGGGCCACCGCGAGCGCGGTCTGCGCGTCGACGATGTCCAGCGTGGTAGCGGCCCCGTACTTGTAGTTGTTTTGGGTCATGGTGAGCACCCGTTCCGCCTGCGCGACGTTGGCGCGGGCGGCGCGAATGGTCTCGGCGGCGGCGGTCATCTCATCGAGCCCCTGCTGCAGGGCCAGCCGCACCTGCTCCTCGACGCGCTGGCGTTCCAGGCGCGCGGAGCGCTCCGCGGCCACCGCCTGCTGGACCAGGGCGCTGCGGCGGAAACCGTCGAAGACCGGTAAGGTGAAGTTGAAACCCGCGGTCCAGCGCGTGAACTGCGAATCCGCGAGGTTCGAGGGCAGGCGCGAATTGATGCCGTAAGTAGCCGCAAAGTCCACCTTCATGCGGCTCTCCGAGCGCGCCAGGTCGAGCTGCACGCCGGCGCTGCGCTCGGCGATGCGCAGGCGGGCCAACTCGGGACGGCGCCGCGTGGCTTCCTGCATCAGGCCATCGAGGCCGTCCATTTCGAGCGGCCTGTCATGGAAATCACCGGCCGGTTTGGTGGGAAAATCGAGCGGGCGCGCCAGGTAATAGTTCAACAGCGCGCGGGCCTGCCGCACGGCGTTGCGCGCGCGCACCAGTTCCGGCGCTCCATTGGCCACCGCCACTTCCGAGCGCAGCACGTCCACTTCGGTGGCCACCCCGTTCTTGAAGCGCGTGCGTGCCATATCGGCGTGCAGCTCCCGCTGGCGCTGCGTTTCGGCGGCCAGCTCGGCGGCGCGTTCGGCCCACAGCAGGCCGTAAAAGGCCCGGGTGACCTCTAGCGCCAGGTCCTGCTCGGCGCGGTCGATCTCCGCCAGCGCGCCTTCGGCCTCTACGGAAGCCAGGCGCATCGCCTTCCCCACCTTCCCGGCGGTGTAGACGGGTTGATTGACGGCGATGTGGTAGTCGAACAGGTTCACCGGCGAGGGCACCAGGGCGTTGCGCAACTCCGGAGGAAAATTATCCAGCCCGGAGGCGTTCAACAGGCTAGGGTCCCGCCAGCGCGTGAAGCTCGAATGGATCTTCACGTCCGGAAGGGCCTGCGCCCTCACTTCGCGAATCTTGCCTTTCAGAATGTCTGCCGCGGCCCTGGCTTTTTCGACGTCCGGATGGCGTTTCAGGGCCAATTCCACCGCTTCGGCCAGCGCGATAGCCTCAGGTTCGGCAGGTTGGGCCCAGATGATCGGTACGGACGCAAACAGCAGGGCCAGCGCGCGGGAAACGCCGGTCCGGATGAGCATTGTTTCTGCTTATCGTATCATAAGCGGCGGCATGCCTCAGAGGGTTAATCTGTTCATCCCCCCACTTAGATTACGCGTTGTACCGCGCCATACCAGCTCACCTTCGACGCCCGGCGGCAGCACGATTTCGGCATCCAGCCTGTCGCCCCGAACCGTGAGGCTCACTGCCACTTCGCCGCGGGGGTGTGGGATGGCTCCCGCTACGCGTTCGAGCTTCCCAAGGTGGGGCCGCACGACCACCCGGCTGAAGCCCTGCCCGGCGGAATCAATGCCCAGGATGGTGCGGAAGACCTCGTAGTTGGGGCTGGATCCCCAGGCATGGCAGTCCGAGCGTGTGGGATCGAGTTGTTCGGCCCAGGTGGTCAACCCCCGGGAGAGCATGGTGCGCCACTGGCCCAGCAGGTCGAGATAGCGGTCGCCCAGACCTGCCCGGAGCACCGCCGAGTGCAGGTAGTAGCGGAAGTAGATGGAGCATTGAACCAGCGAGGGGTCGTCCAGGATGCGGGAGACCAGGTCGCGCGCCGCATCGCCCTCCACCACCCGGGCGAGCACCGCCAGGGCGTTGGTGTGCTGGGAGAAGTCGCGCCGCGCGGGCGTATCGGCGAAGAGCCGGCGGCCGGAATCCCAGTAGAGGTCCCGGATGGTCTGGCGCAGCCGGGCTTCCGATTTGCGGTATTCGGCCGCCAGCGCCGGGATGCCCAGGGCGGACTCCATCTCGGCCGCCCAACCGTAAGCCAGCAGGAGTTGGAGATCGCGCGGCGCCGAGGAACCTTCCTCCGATTCCGGCGGCACGCCATGCCTCCACTGCCTGGTCCAGTCCACGAAGTTCCACCATGGGAGTTTGCCGAGCGAACCGTTGGCCTGCCGGTGCGCTTCGAAGAAGGCCACGACCGCCCGCGTCCCGGGAATCATCTGCCTGACGAAGGCGGGATCGTCGACGTAGCGCCAGTAGTCGTGCACCATCCCGATCCACCAGAGGGAGAAGGGCGGGATGTACTGCTGCAGGCGTGAGGGCCCGCGGCTGTAGGTGGCGCCTTCGGCGGTGCGGGTGGAATCGATCTGCTCGATGGCGTTGCGCATCAGCCGGGCATCGCCGCTCATGTACAGCGATACCAGCGCCTGGATGCGGGTGTCGCCGGCGTACTGGAGCTGCTCGTAGTAGGGGCAGTCCATGTAGGTCTCGTGGGCGCAGAGGCGCGCGGTGTGCCAGCCGACGTCGAGGATGCGGGCGAGCTCCTCGTCCCCGCCCTCGAAGCGCGCCCGACGCTCGAAAGGATAGCCGGTATAGACGGAGCGCACGTCGTCGAGGACCAGCGGCTCGGCTGCGGTTTCGACGGCTACCTCGACGTAGCGAAAGGTACGCCACCATAGCGGGCGATAGAGGCGCTGGCGGCCGCCGCCGGAGACGAATTGATCGCTGTAACCGAGCATGAGCTTGCCCTCGATCTCGTCGCGGTGTCCCTTGTCGCGCCGGTTGGGCATCCACAGCGCCTCGGCGTAGCGCAGGGTGACGGAGGCGCCTTTGCCGCCGCTCAGGACCAGTTCGGGGAAGGCGGTGGTGAGGCGGCGCTGGTCGAGCAGCAGCCGGGCGCGGCTGCGGGCGGGAATCTCGAGGGGCGCGGCGCGGGCCGGAAAGTCCGCCGGCGGGCGCACGCCTTCGGCCTGCCGCACGGCGGCGAAGCGCTGGGCGGACTCCTCCATAACCGGGATGGGGCGCGGCACCAGCATGTAGCGGCTGTGAGCGTCGCGTCCCTCGCGCGGCGCAGCCAGGTGTCCTTCGCGGGCCGCCGCCCAGCCGGAATCGTTAAACGCCGGCTGCTCCCATCCCCAGGGGTAGCGCGCGCCGTCGATGCGGTCGCCCGGCCCGATGGCGAAGTAGTAGGGCAGCTCTTTGCGCGGCAGCTCGACGGGCGAGTACGCCGGGTTGCGCGCGCACTTCCAGCCGCGGCCGGTATCCACGGCGCGCTCGGCCTCGCTGTGGCCCTGTAGCAGGAAGCCGGTTTCGTCCGTGATCTGCGATTGCGGCGCCAGCCCTGCGTAGTTCCACACTACCGCCGCCAGCACGTTGCGACCCGGCTGGAGATACGGCGCGAGATCCACCGTTTCATAGCGCCAGTGGAAGAGGTCGCCGGCGGCCGGGCCCCACGAAACACGGCGGCCGTTCACGTAGAGTTGGTAGCGGTTGTCGGCGCTCACGTGGACGACGAAAGAAGCGGGGCGGGCCGCGAGATCAAAGCGCTTGCGGAAGTGATAGACGCCGTAGTCGCGCGGCGGAGCATCCGGCACCGATATCCATCGCGCCGTCCAGGCCTCCGGCCGCACCGGGGGAGCGGCGCCCCACGCTGACGCCGCGCTGAGCAACATCAGAACCATCGAAAGCGTTCTCATGAGCATTGCCTATGCGTAGCTGGAGGCGGCCTCACGATTGCGGGGGCCGCGCTCGGCGGCGATGCGCTGCTGGTAGCCGCTTTCGCGGAAGGCGCCGAGCGGATCTTCCGGCAAACCGCGGGACTTGCGCCACTCCCGGATTGCCGGCCGCACGTCGGTGGCGAAGGCCGCCCGGAGGCACTCCTCGGCATCCACCAGCGCGGCCTTCTGCTGCGCCGCCGCGAGCGTCTCGTGGTCCACCAGCGCGGCCTTGGCGTAGAGTTCCTGCGCGTTCATGGCCGTCTGGATCATCTCCTCGATCTTGTCCTTCAAGTTGTGGCTCTGATCCACCATGTAGGCAATATCGGCGCGCCGGCCGGTCTCCCACTCGAAATAGCTGATTTCGTGGAAGATGCGGAAGACCTGGTAGGGATCGATGGACCCCAGGGTGAGGTCGTCGTCGGCATAGCGGCGGTCGTTGAAGTGGAAGCCGCCGAGCATGTCTTCGGCCAGCAGCCAGGCGACGATCTGCTCGATGTTCTGCGCCTGGTAGTGGTGGCCCGTGTCCACCAGTACCTTGGCCTGCGGCCCGGCGTAGTGCGCGGCTAGCAGCGCCATGCCCCAGTCGGCCAGGTCCGTGTGGTAGGAGTACGGCTCGAAGGGCTTGTACTCCACCAGCATGCGCTGCGCGGGGGAGAGGCGCGCGTGGACGGCCTGGAGATTTTCGAGGAACCACTGGCGGCGCTGCCGGATGTTGGCCGCGCCGGGGTAGCTCGAACCGTCCGCGAACCAGAGGGAGATATCGCGGCTGCCGGTAACCCGGGCAATCTCGACCGATTGCAGGATGTGATCGAGCGCCGCCTGCCGTACCGCGGGGTCGGGGTTGCCGAAGGAGCCGTGCTTGTAGATCTGGTCCTGGAAAACGTTGGGGTTGATGGCCCCTATGCGCACCCCGTACTTCCCGGCGAGCGCCATCACTTCGGCGGCGCTCTCGCGGCCGCGCGGGAAATCCCACAGCACGTGCAGCGCGACGCTGGGGCAGCAGCCTGTGAAGCGGTGTACCTGGCCGGCATCGGCCAGTTTTTCCTCGATGGTGGCAGCCGCGCCGGGCTGGAGGAACTTGCCAAAGCGCGTCCCCGTATTGGCGAAGCCCCAGGAGGGTAGTTCGATGGCAAAGGCGTCGAGGGCCTGAATCACCTTGTTCACTATCTGCATATTGACACCCGGATGTGCAGTCCGATTATACGCCTGGGCGATGTACACTGTGGCTATGGGCACCGCGCGGCGAAAGGCCATCGTGGGAGTGGGGGAGCGCGCCCCGAGCTTCGACCTGCGGGAGTTGGACGGCGGTTCGAGGACGCTGGACGAGTTGCTGGCCAAGGGGCCCGTGCTGCTGGTGTTCTTCAAGGTGACCTGTCCGGTGTGCCAACTGGAACTGCCGTTCCTGGAGCGCATCCATCAGGAAGCCGGGCAGTCAGCCGGCGGCGCGGTGGCAGTCTACGCGATCTCCCAGGACAACACCGAGTGGACGAAAGACTTTCGCCGCCGCTACGGGATCAGCTTCCCTATGCTGCTCGATGCAGCAGGTTATCCGGCCAGCAACGCCTACGGCATTTCGGTCGTCCCTTCGGCCTTTCTCATCGAGCGCGACGGCACCGTATCGTGGACGCTCGAAGGTTTCCGGAAGAGCGAGATCCAATCGCTGGCCAGCCGGTTCGGCGTGGACCCCTTCCGGCCAGGCGAGTACGTGCCGGAAGCCAAGGCCGGTTGAGGGTCTAGGAATTAGGCCCCCGGCGGGGGCCGCGTTAGAATGAGAACGATGGAGGAAGATGTCCGGTAGTGTAGGGGAGATGGCCGGCACGGCGGCAGCCGCAATCCGCGGGTTTTCGGTGACCCTGCGGGCGCTGGTGTCTCCCGCGATCACGGAAAACTATCCCGACGGTCCGCCCCGGTTTGAACAGCGCTTCCGCGGCACCCACGTGCTCCAACGCGACGAGAATGGGCTGGAGAAATGCGTGGCCTGCTTCCTGTGCGCCGCGGCGTGCCCTTCCAACTGCATCTATATCGAAGCGGCCGAGAACACGGGCGCGGAACGCATCAGCGCGGGCGAGCGCTACGCGGCCGTCTATAACATCGACTACACCCGGTGTATCTTTTGCGGCTACTGCGTGGAAGCCTGCCCCACCGACGCCATCACCCACGGACACGGCTTCGAAAGCGCCGCCTGTCACACAGCCGACCTGGTGATGCGCAAAGAACAACTGCTGGCGAGCGCGCCCGCGGGCGTGAGCGCCTGACCGCCCCCCCCGAGAGGTCCAAGCGATGTTTCGAGCCTTTAAAGAACAGATCGATACCATTTTCCGGGAAGATCCGGCTGCCAAAAGCGTGCTCGAAATCATCCTCTGTTACCCCGGTCTGCATGCGATTCTGGCCCACAGGCTGGCGCATAAGCTGTACCGCTGGGGCGTTCCATTGCTGCCGCGTTTGATTTCGCAGATCAGCCGGTTTTTCACCGGTATCGAGATCCATCCCGGCGCTACCATAGGGCGGCGTTTCTTCATCGACCATGGCATGGGGGTGGTGATCGGGGAGACCACCGAGATCGGCGACGACGTGCTGCTCTACCAGGGGGTGACCCTGGGGGGTACGGGTAACGAGAAGGGCAAGCGCCACCCCACCCTGGGCAACCACGTCGTGGTGGGCACCGGGGCCAAGGTGCTGGGCAATATCCGGATCGGCGATCACGCCAAGATCGGGGCCGGTTCCGTGGTGGTGCACCCTGTGCCGGATCATTGCACGGTGGTCGGCATTCCGGGGCGCGTGGTGCGCTCCCGTGTCGCCAACGGCGTGCTCGAGCACGGCAAGCTCCCCGACCCGGAAGGCCAGGCCATCGAGGACCTGGCGCGCCGGGTGGAGCAACTCGAAGAAGTGGTGCGCCAGTTGAGTTCCGACCGGTTGCGCGTATAACGCTTTCAGAAAGCCGCGCTGGAGTGAATGCCGTTGGAGTGCAGCGCCGTGGCCATTTTCTCCAGGGCGGTCTTGTGGATCTGGGAGACGCGGCTCTCGTTGACCCCCAGAACGTCTCCGATCTCCTTCATGGTCATGTCGTTGGTGTAATAGAGCTGCACCACCTGGCGGTAGCGATCCGGCAGCACCCGCATGGCCTGGCTGAGGACCGCGCGCAACTGGCCATGGGCGCAGATGGCATCCGGACGGGAGTCCGGACGAGCGGGAAACTCCGGCGTCGCGGCGCCGTCCTCATTGTTGCAGGAGGAGGCCGAAACCAGCCCCACCGTACGCAGTTCGCTCATCATGCGGTGCCAGCGCTCCAACCCCACCCCCATGCCGTCGGCCATTTCGTCCTCGGTAGGGGTGCGGCCCAGGCGCGCCGCCAGCTCGCGCGCCGTGGTCTCCACCTTGCGATGGCGCTTGCGTAAGTCGCGGGAGGCCCAGTCCAGTTGCCGCAGACTGTCCAGGATGGCGCCCTTGATACGATGTTTCGCGTAGCTCTGGAATGCTACATTCTTGTCGGCATCGTACTTATCCGCCGCATCGAACAGCCCCAGAATGCCGGCGTGGATCAGGTCATCCAGGTCCACGTGCACCGGGAGGCTCTCATGCACCCTCACCGCGATGGCCCTCACCAGGGAGAGATGGTTGAGAACGATCTGGTCGCGCTTGCGCCGGGAGACACCATGGCTGTGCATGAGTTTTCCTCTTTCCTCTAGGGTTTAGAACCGTACTTTTTAAGGTTGCCGGATTCTTGCTTCCGGTGTTAGTAGGGATGCAACCTAATTACCAACGGATTTTGCCTCAAAAGACCTTTTGTTCCAGTATTAATGCCGGAAAGAGGGTGCTGCGGAACGGAACACCGGTTTCAAATCGGAACGATGGTGGATCGGAACGGAACTGTTATCAGCCCGCGCGGTAGGCGAGCAGGGTCTTGGCCGCCAGACCGGCCATAAGAATCCACACCGCGGTCCTGAAGATGCCATCGAGCGTGAACGCCGCCATCAGGGCGAGTACGGCATAGGCAGCCATGGCGGAAAAGAGGCGCAATTTCATGATCACCTTCGGGAAATATTGTAGGAAAAATTCAGTTGCAACCGGATCTGCTCGCCGCGATATTCGGTGGGCAGCGGCGGAAAAGGATTGGAGGCGCTGATGCCGGCCACGGCCGCGCGGTCGAGCGCCTCGGTGCCGGATTGCGCCACGATCACCAGCTTGGGAACCGAACCGTTGCGGGCGATCGAAAACTGGATGGAAACGCGGCCGGAGCGCCCCAGCTTGGCGCTCTCCGGCATGACGGCAAACCAGTTGCGCCGGACCGAGGAGAGGACCTTGATGAGGTAGGGCCGGAAATCCACCCCCATGGGATCGCTCAACAACTCCAGGTTGCTGGCCTGGCGGCCGGGGGAAGGCGGCAGGTTGTAGCCTTCGCCGATGCCGCCCAGGCCCGGCTCCCCGATGTCCCCCACGGTAAGGCCGCCGCCGGCGCCGCCCCGAATGACGCTGCGGATGGCTTCCTGAATAGATTGGCCGGCCGGGGCCAGTCCTCCCGGAAGGCGTCCGGGGCCGGGAGGCGGGGGCAACGGGGTGGGATCCTCGAAGGCCAGCTTGGGTTTTTCCTGGTCTTCGATCCGCGGCGGCGGGGGAGGCGCCATGGGCGCCGGCAACGGCGGCGCCACCGCACCGGTACGAGCTTCGAGTTGTGGGGGCGCGGCAAGGGGCGCCGGCGCCGCGGGTGGAGGCGACGGCAGCGACGGCCGGATGGCCGCCGGGCGCGTGGTCGAAGGCGGCGACGGCGGAATCTGGATGCGCGGCCGCGGCAGCAGCGCCGCCGTATCGAACTCCTTGCTTAAGGGCCCCTTGTTCTCGGCCGTCTGGGTAGGCTCAGTGAGGGGCGCCACCAGCGGCGTGATAGTGCGCTCCGTTGCCACCTCCCGTTCGGGCGGCGCCAGGTAGCTTGCAGGCACCATCAGCAACCCCGTAATCCCGACGATGTGCAACAGCACCGAGAGGGCCCCGGCGCGCCTGCGGCCACCTCTATCTTCGTTCCCCCACTCCGTCAGGAAGCGGATTTCGAGAACGTCCGGACCGCGTGGCGTGGCTAGGGTGTCCATCCTGCTACCAGGGTCTTGCGGACGATTTCCGCGTGCTCCTCAATTCTATCAAGGATCGCCAACCCCACCCGCAGGGTCCGCCGCGCCGAGTCCCCACAACTGGCGGGAACCGAGCGGTTTTGAATACAGTCGAGAAACGCGTCGAATTGCCGGGCCAGCGGCTCGCCCGGGCATACCGGCACGCTCTCGAAGCCGATCTGATGGTCCTTCCCTACGGTGAACATGGAGATGTCCTGCCGGGCATAATCCAGGGAAATGTACTGCCGTGGCTGGAAAATCCGCAGCTTGCGCACGCGGTCGGTGGAAACCCGCGAGGCGGTGAGGTTGGCCACGCAGCCGTTGGCGAAATCCAGTCGCACGTTGGCGATATCCACTTTGGGGGAAAGGATGGAGATGCCTGCCGCCTTGATCTCCCGGGGCTCGGCGCCGGTCAGGTGCAGGACCAGATCGATATCGTGAATCATCAGGTCCAGCACCACGTCGATGTCCAGGCTGCGGGGACTGAAGACGCTCAACCGGTGCACTTCGAAGAAGAGCGGCAGGGTGACCCGGCCGGCCAGCGCCTGGACCGCCGGGTTGAAGCGCTCCAGGTGCCCCACCTGAAGGACGCGCCCGCAGCGGGCGGCGGTTTCCACCAGGCGGTCGGCCGAGGCCAGGTCCGGCGCCACAGGCTTTTCCACCAGCACGTCGAGGCCCGCCTCCATCAGGCGGCAGCCCACCTCGGCATGCGACACCGTGGGGGTCGCCACGATGGCCGCATCGGCCAGTTCGGCCACCTTTTCGATGGAGGTGAGGGCGGGCGCGCCCGAGGCACGCGCGGCGTCGGCTGCGCGCGCGGCATCCAGGTCCACAACCGCCGCCAGGGCAGCCCGCTTCGATTGATTCACCACACGGCAGTGGTTGCGGCCAAACTGGCCCGCCCCGATGACCGCAATACGAATCCGGCTCAAAGATCCTCCCTACTCGATGGTAAAGCAATTCCCTGTGAGGATTGGCACAGTGCGCCTCGGGGGCGGTGTCCGGCCGGGAATGCGGGTTACGCCGGGCTGAGCGCCGCGGCGATGTTTTTCTCTTCGATGGCGCCCTGGCGGATGATCTGGTACCAGGTCTCGGTGACATCCACGGTGGTGGCGCCAGTGCCTGTGGCGATGCCGCCGTCGAGCACCAGGTCCACGCGGCCGTCCATCGTCCCGAAGACCTCGATACCGCTGCGGCAGGTGGGGCGTCCGGAGATGTTGGCGCTGGTGGCGATGAGGGGTTGGCCAAGGTCGGCGAGCAGCGCCTTCACCACCGGCGCGCAGGACTGCCGTAAGGCCAGCCGTCCGGTGTTGCCGGTGACCTTCAGCGGCACCTTGGCGGAGGCCGGCACGATGATAGTAAGGGGCCCCGGCCAGAAACGCCGGGCCAGCACGTAGAAGCAGTGGTTCAGTTCCGCGGCCAGGTCCTCGGCCATCAGGATATCGGCGACCAGCACCGGCAGCGAGCGGTGCACTTCGCGCCCCTTTGCCTGGTAGACGCGGGCGACGGCGTCCAGATTGAACGGATCGGCCACCAGAGTATAGAGCGCGTCGGTAGGGATGGCAGCGACGCGTCCCCGACGGACCGCCGCGGCCGCGCGGCTGATGGCTTCCGGCGCCGGGTTCTCGACGTCGATCTCAATCAGGTCGGTTGCCATTCTCTGTCGCCAGTTTAGCGCGGTCCGATGGCTTCGGCCACGTCGAGCGCCATCTGGTATCGCCCGAAGGGAGCGCTGAGTTGCACGCCCTGGACCATGGGGCGCACCTGCTCCACCATCTCGCGCGCGATGGCGATGCCCTGCTGCCGCGCGGCTTCGGCGTTGTCGCAGGCGCGCATGCGGGCCATATAAGGCTCCGGCACGGGCACCCGCAGCTCGTTCACCATGAACTCCGCGTTGCGGTAGCTGGTGAGCGGCCAGATGCCGCAGATGACCGGAATCTTCACATGGTCGATGCGCTTGAGGAAGTTCTCCAGAAGATGCAGATCGAAGACCGGCTGGGTAACCACGTACTCGGCCCCGCCTTCCACCTTCCACTCGAAGCGCCGGACTTCCTCGTCCAGGTTGAGAGCCCCGGGGTTGGCGCCCACGCCGATCAGCAGCGCGGTTTGCGATCCCATGGGGTTGCCGCCGATATCCAGGCCCTGGTTCAGCCCGTTGACGATGTTGACCAGCCCGATGGCATCCACGTCGAAGACGGCGGTGGCGTCCGGGTAGGCGCCCATGCGGGGCGGGTCGCCCGTGATGCAGAGCAGGTTGCGCACCCCCATGCAGTGCGCCCCGAGCAGTTCCGACTGGATTCCCAGGATATTGCGGTCGCGGCAGCAGAAATGGTTCACCGCCTCGATGCCGGCGTGCTGCTGGATGAGGTGGCAGGTGACCTGCGCGCTCATGCGGGCGCTAGCGCGGGGCCCGTCGGGAACGTTGATGCAGTCGATGCCCGCCTGGGCGCACATGCGCGCGCCCTCGATTTCCTTGGAGGCGTCCACCCCGCGGGGCGGCAGGATTTCGACGAAGGCGACGAAGGTACCGGCGGCCAGCTTAGCGCCGAGTTTCGACTTCTCGGCTATGGGCAC
>JAWLGN010000445.1:0-3028 GCA_041685075.1 Bryobacteraceae bacterium | reverse complement strand
CCAGGTTAGCTGCCATGCGCCGCAGCACGTGCGCGATCTCTCCCGGGTTCACCGCGCGCGATACCGCCCAATCGAACCGTTCCGTTACATCCTCGGCACGCCGCGCAAGGACCCGCACATTCGGCAATTCGCGGCTGGACTCCCGTAGAAAGACGGCCTTCCGCTGGTGCGACTCGATGAGGGTGACGGTGCAATCGGGCCGCATGATTGCCACGGGGAAGCCCGGAAAACCCGCTCCCGAGCCGACGTCGGCTACCGTGAGCCGCCCCGCCGGAAGATGCGCCGCCAGAAAGACCGATTCGCAGTAGTGCCGCTCGACAGCGTCTTCCATCTTTCGCACGGAAGTCAGGTTGAGCACCTTGTTCCAGCGCACTAACAACTCGTAGTGCCGCTCGAGGGCGGCCGCCTGCTCTGCGGAGACCTCCACAATCCCCCGCAGTCGCCGGGCCAGCAGTTCAGCAAACACGTTGCATGCTCAGGTAAACGTCCAGGACCGCGATGGCCGCGGGAGTCACCCCGGGTATGCGAGCAGCCTGCCCCAGAGTAACGGGCCGCACGCGCTCCAGCTTCTCCCGAACTTCCCGCGAAAGCCCGGGGATATCCCCGAAGCTGAAGTCCTCCGGGATCCGCCGCCGCTCAGCCTCGCGCAGCCGCTCGATCTGCCGCTCCTGCTGGGCGATGTAGCCGTTGTACTTCACTTCCGTTTCGACGGTGAGCAGCACGCCGCGCGCCGGTGGTCCGCCGATGATTTGCCGCACCCACTCGTCGATCTGGCCGATCCCCGACTCCGGCCGCCTCAGCCACTCGCCGTTCGGGTGACGCCTCAGCGCCTCGCGCAGCCTTTCTTTCTGGCGCTCCTTTTCCTGGAACACCTCCCAGCGCTCGTCGCTCACCAGCCCGATGCGCCGGCCCAGCGGTGTCAGGCGCTCGTCGGCGTTATCGATGCGCAGGTGCAGCCGGAACTCGGCGCGCGAGGTGAACATACGGTAGGGCTCGTCGGTGCCCTTGGTGATCAGGTCGTCGATCAAGATACCGGCATACCCTTCGGGCCGTCCGATCATCAGCTCCTCTTGTCCCCCGAGCCGGCAGGCGGCGTTCGCACCGGCGATCAGCCCCTGGCAAGCGGCCTCCTCGTACCCGGAGGTGCCGTTGATCTGCCCGGCCAGATACAGCCCCGCAATCGCTCTCACCTCCAGGGTGTGGGAGAGTTCCCGCGCGTCCACAGCGTCGTACTCGATGGCGTAGCCCGGACGGATCATCTCCGCGTGTTCCAGGCCCGGCACCGACGCCACCATGGCCTCCTGCACGTCAATGGGCATGCTGGTGGACATGCCGTTCAGATAGACTTCGTGCGTATCGAGGCCCTCGGGCTCGAGGAAGATCTGGTGCCGCGGCTTATCCGGGAACTTCACCATCTTGTCTTCGATCGAAGGGCAGTAACGCGCGCCGATCCCCTCGATCTGCCCGCTGTAGAGCGGCGACCGGGCGATGTTGTCGAGCAGCAGGCGGCGCGTCGCCTCGCTGGTGTAACCGACGTGGCAGCGCACCTGCGGCCGCTCGATCTTCTCCGTCAGGAAGGAGAACGGCGTGGGCACCGGGTCGCCGTCCTGCGGCTCGAACCGGTCCCAGTCGATGGTCCTTCCGTCCAGCCGGGGAGGCGTGCCGGTCTTCAGCCGGGTCCATCGCAGTCCCAGGGTGCGAAGCTGGTTCCCAAGGAGCTGGGAAGGCGACTCGCCGTTGCGCCCGCAGGTGTACGTAGTCTCACCAACATGCGCCAGTCCGTTCAGGAACGTACCGGTCGTGACGATCACCGCGCCCGCGCCAAGGGTGCGGCCGTCGCGCAGTAGCACGCCCGTGATGCGGCGGCGGCCGTCGCGCTCGGCAATTTCGAGCGCCGCCACCTCGGCCTGCTTAATCCGCAGGTTGCTTTCCTGCTCCAGCACTTCCCGCATCCGCGTACGGTACAGCTTCCGGTCGCACTGCGCCCGCGGCGACCAGACGGCCGGACCGCGGCTGGTATTCAGCAACCGGAATTGGATTCCCACCGCATCGGTTACCAGCCCCATGGCGCCGCCCAAAGCGTCGATTTCCCGCACCAGGTGCCCCTTGGCGATCCCTCCAATGGCCGGATTGCACGACATCTGTGCCACCAGGTCGAGGTTCATCGTGACCATGGCGGTCTTCAGACCCATGCGCGCGCACGCCAGGGCAGCCTCGCACCCGGCGTGTCCCGCCCCTACCACCACGACGTCGTACCGGTCCTGCATTGCTATCATTGTATCGGAATGAAAATACTGGTCATCGGTGGCGGGGGCAGGGAGCACGCGCTGGCGTGGCATCTGGCACAGAGTCCCGCGGTTGAGCGGGTGTTTGCCGTCCCCGGAAACCCCGGTATCGCCCGGATCGGCACCTGCCTGGAGGGAGTGGCGACCACGCCGGCGGACTGGCTGCAGGCGGCCGAAGCGGCTGGCGCGGACCTTACAGTCGTGGGGCCGGAGGCGCCGCTCGTCGACGGCGTGGTGGACGCTTTCCGCAGCGCCGGCCGGGCCATTGTGGGACCCACCGCGGAGGCGGCGCGCCTGGAAGGCTCCAAGGTTTTCTCAAAGGACTTTTTGGCGCAAAGAAGCATTCCCACGGCCGAGTACGTCACCGCCGCCACCGCGGCCGAGGCACGCGCGGCGCTGGACCGTTTCGGCTTTCCCGTGGTGCTGAAAGCCGACGGCCTGGCCGCGGGCAAGGGCGTGGTGGTAGCGCCGGATCGCGAGACCGCCGAGCGCGCACTGGCCACCCTGAAACCGCCGCTCGTGGTCGAGGAATGTCTCACCGGCGAAGAGGTGAGCTTTATCGCCCTGAGCGACGGGCGGAACGTGGTACCGCTCGAGCCTACGCAGGACCATAAACCGGTTTTCGACGGCGACACGGGCCCCAACACCGGCGGGATGGGCGCTTATTGCGACTCCCGCATCCTGAACCAGGCCCAGACGCGCTTCGTCATGGACCGCATCATCCATCCCACCATCGAGGCCAC
>JAWLGN010000102.1:0-16791 GCA_041685075.1 Bryobacteraceae bacterium | reverse complement strand
ACCAACGGCCCGCACCTCACCAGTTTCTCCCTGATCGACATCCTCAGCCACGGCCGCGCCTGCGCCATCATGAACCCTTACTACGCGGTGTTCTTCGCCCCCGCCATCGAGGAGCCCCTGCGCCTGACCGCGCGGGTGTGCGTCGAGGCGGGCTACGCGGACCCGGCTGTGGCGGACCTGAAAGGACGGGCGCTGGGCGTGGCGGTCGCGGAAGCCTTCATGCGCTTCGAGAGAGCCATCGGGGTGCCCGCCACCCTGGGAGAAGTGCCGGGCTTCGGTGAGGAGCACATCCGGCGCGCGCTCACCGCGGCGAAAAATCCGCAGCTTCGCATGAAGCTCGAAAACATGCCCGTGCCCCTCACCGCGGAGATGGTGGACGGCTACATGGAACCGGTGCTGCGCGCCGCTGCCAGCGGGCGGCTGGAAGAGATCCGCAACGTGGCTTAGCGGTCCTTCCACGCCTTCGGGTTGAGCAGGTTCGACGGGCGGCGGCCCTGGAGCGCGGCCAGCGCGTTCTCCGCCGCCATGAGGCACATCTTCCGCCGGGTATCCACGGAGGCGCTGCCGATGTGCGGCGCCAGCACCACGTTCTCCAGCTTCAACAGGGTGGGATGGACCTGCGGCTCGTGCTCGAAGACGTCCAGACCGGCACCGGCGATTGCGCCGCGCTCGAGCGCCTCGGCCAGCGCCGCCTCGTCCACTACCGGCCCGCGGGAGGTGTTCACCAGGACAGCGGTGGGCTTCATCAGGCGAAGCTGCGCGGCGCCGATCATGTGGCGCGTGGCCGGCGTCAGGGGCACGTGCAGGCTCACGAAATCGGATTGGCGCAGCAGTTCATCGGGGGTGGCGTACTCCAGGCCCAGCTCGCGCTCGAGGGCTTCGGGTGCGCGGCGCGCGTCGTGGTAGAGGACGCGCATGGAAAAGCCCGCCGCGCGCCGCGCCACGGCCTGCCCGATGCGGCCCATGCCGAAGATCCCCAGGGTGCCATGGTGCACGTCGTGTCCTACCAACAGATCGATGCGCCACTTGGTCCACTGGCCCGAATGCACGAACCGGTGGCCCTCGACGATGCGGCGCGCCGCCGCCAGCATGAGGGCGAACGCCAGATCGGCAGTGGTGTCGGTAAGGACGTCCGGCGTGTTCGTCACCAGGATGCCCTTGCGGGTGGCCGCCGGAACGTCGATGTTGTCGAAGCCCACCGCCACGTTGGCGATCACCCGCACGCAAGCGAGGCTCTCGATCACTGCGGCGCTGAACTTGTCGGTAAGCTGGCTGACTACCGCCTGCTTGCCGCGTACGCGCGCGGCGAGTTCGGCCGCCGTGAGGCCGTCGTCGGAGTCGCAGTACTCCACTTCGGCATGCGGGCGCAGCAGTTCGACCGCTTCGGGATAAACGCGCTTGGTAATCAGGACGGGAGGTTTCATCGGATCGCAATTGTCGCACACCGCCGTGGCATCGTACAATCCTCGCATGGCGAAGCTTGGTTTTCTTGGACTGGGATTGATGGGCTACCCGATGGCGCGCAACCTGCTGCGCGCGGGACACGAGGTGGCGTTATGGTCGCACACCGCGGACAAGGCGCGCCAACTGGCCGAGGCCGAAGGCGGCGTCTTCTGTGAAACGCCTCGCGACGCCGGCACCCGGGCCGATTGCCTCTTCGTGTGCGTCGGCGACAGTGAAATGTCCGAACGGGTGATCTGCGGCCCGGACGGCATCATCGAGGGAGCAAAACCGGGCACGGTCGTGGTGGACGCCGGCACCGTGAGTCCCACCGTGAGCCGGCGAATCGGCAGCACCCTGGCGAGCCGCGGAGTGAAATTTCTGGACGCCCCCTGCACCGGCTCCACTCCGGGCGCCGAAGGCGGCACCCTGACGTTCATGATCGGCGGCGACGCCGCGGTGCTCGACAGCGTCCGGGCGTACTTCGAGCCCATGGGCAAGCGTCTCTACCACTGCGGCGGTCCGGGTATGGGGCTGCACGCCAAGCTGACCCAGAACCTGATCCTCTCCAACATCCTGCAGGCTTTCAACGAGGGCATCGTGCTGGCCGCCAAGGCGGGCGTCGATCCGCAGCTCATGCTGGACATCCTGGAGAACAGCGCCGCGCGCTCCGGGCTGATCTCCTACAAGGCGCCCTTCGTCTTCCGGCGCGACTTCAAGGCCAACTTTTCCACAAAATGGATGCACAAGGACGTCGGCCTGGCCCTGGAGACCGGAAAACAGTTGGGCGTCCCCCTCCCGCTCACCGGTCTGACCCAGCAACTCTTCCAGGCAGCGCTCTCCGCGGGCCTCGCGGAGGAGGATATGTGTAGTACAATCAAGGTGTTGGAGGGATTGGCCGGCGTAGAGGTGAAGGTCCAGGGGGCCAGCGGCGGATCTGGCGTATGATAGATCACATTCCGTTTTTGGTAGGCCGCTGAAAAAAATACAAAAAACTGTTGCATTCGAATCCGAAGTATTCTATTATTGGAATCAAGCCGGGGAGGCAACTCCCACCAAAGCGAGACTAACCTCTAAAAAGAAAGACCCCTGAAGCAATCCTCCCCGGCGCCCGAAAGGGTTCTTTCCTTCCCACGAAGCTCTCAACGATTCCAAAAAACGGATACAGGCGTGCTATGATGCGCTAGTATTGCTCGCTCGATACTCCTGATGAAAACGCTCACGATACTGGGCTCGACCGGGTCGATCGGCACCAACACACTGGACGTAGTCCGGCAGAACCGGCAGCAATACCGCATCCAGGCGCTCGTGGCAGGCCGGAATACGGACCTTTTATTTCAGCAGGTTCGGGAGTTCCAGCCGGAGGTCGTGGTTACCGCGGAGCCGGAGGGCGCGGATCGCCTGCGCCGCCTGCTCATTGAAAACTCGATTCCCAGATCGGCATGGCCGGAATTGGATTCCGGTCCCGCGGCGCGGGTGAGGGCGGCTACCGCCGAAGGCGTCGATGTGGTGATCTCCGCCATTGTAGGGATAGCGGGCCTGGAGGCCACCTACGAAGCGGTGCGCTGCGGAAAGCGCGTAGGGCTTGCGAATAAAGAGGTTCTGGTATCCGGCGGCCGGCTGGTGATGGAAGCGGTCAGCCAAAGCGGCGCCGAACTGGTGCCCGTGGATAGCGAGCACAACGGCGCCCACCAGTGCCTCCGGGCGGGCGGCCGCAAGGAAGCCTGCCGCCTGATTCTCACCGCCTCCGGCGGTCCGTTCCGCAACACTCCGGCGGAGGAGCTTGCTTTTGTGACGCCTGAGCAGGCTCTGAATCATCCCACTTGGAGAATGGGGAATCGCATCACCATCGACTCCGCTACCCTCATGAACAAGGGATTCGAGGTGATCGAAGCGTGCTGGCTGTTCGATTTCGCGCCCTCGGAGGTGGATGTGGTGGTTCATCCGCAATCCACCGTGCATGCCATGGTGGAGTACCGCGACGGCAGCGTGCTGGCCCAGATCTCCGCCACCGATATGCGCATGCCGATCCAGTACGCGCTGACCTGGCCGGAGCGTGCCGAAGCGCCCGTGCCGAAGATCAACTGGGCGGAAGCGCGCCAATGGGAGTTTCTGCCGCCCGACGAGGCCCGGTTTCCGCTGCTCCGACTGGCGTACGACTGCCAGGAGGCCGGGGGATCGGCCACCTGCACGCTGAACGCGGCCGATGAGATTGCTGTGGAGGCCTTCCTGGCGGGGCGCATCGGCTTCTGTGCCATCGCCGAAGTGGTGGAAGAGACGCTGGCCCGGGTACCCAGCCGGCAGGCGCACTCAATTAACGATATCCTGGAAATCGACAGGGAATCCCGCGCCGTAGCGCGCGCGCTGGCCGAAAAACGCGCCGGCGTCGAGCGGCCGGGAGTGGGCGCCACGCGGTAAAGAGGCGGACCGGAAGGACATATGGTTTTTCAAAGCATTCTGTGGGTACTCGTCCTGATCGGGATCATGATCCTGATCCACGAGTTGGGCCATTTCTGGGCCGCCCGCTTTTTCGACGTGAAGGTGGAGGCGTTCAGCTTCGGCTTCGGGCCGCGGCTGTTCGGCTTCCGCAGAGGCGAAACCGACTATCGTTTCTCCCTGATTCTGTTCGGCGGCTACGTCAAGATGTCCGGTGAACAGCCGGGCGACGATAACACAGAAGACCCGCGCAGCTTCCTGGCCAAGCCGCGCTGGCAGCGGCTGATCATTGCGGCCGCCGGCCCCGTAGCCAACCTCGCCCTGGCGGTGGCGCTGCTTACCGGCCTGTACATGTTCAAGTACCAGCGGGTTTCGGACGCTGACCTGAAGCCGGTGGTGGGACACGTCATGCCGGACTCTCCCGCCGCCAAGGCGGATATTCGGGAAGGCGACCTGATCGTGCGCTTCGAGGGCAAGGAAAATCCCACCTGGGAAGACATCGACCTGAAGGAGGTCGCCGCCGCCTTCCAGCCGCTCACCCTTACCGTGGAGCGCGACGGCCAGCGCATCGACAAGTCCGTCACCCCGATACTCGACGAGCGTTCGGGCGTGGGTTCCGCGGGCTGGTCGGCGCGCGGCGATGTGCAACTGGCCGCCATCACCCCGGGGCTTCCCGCCGATAAGGCAGGGCTGCGCAAGGGCGACCTGGTCGTCACCGCCAACGGCCAGCCGATCCACTCCACCACCAAGTTCCATGAGCTGGTGCGTTCGAGCGGCGGCAAGCCGCTTGAAATCGAGGTGAAGCGCGAGGGTGAGCTGCGGTCCTTCACGGTAAACCCGGTCTTCAGCGACCTGGACGGGCCGGCGCGCTGGGTGATCGGGGTCTACCCCGCGCAGCGCTTCGACGTGGTCACCACCCGGCTCTCTTTCCCGGACGCGCTGCGCGCATCCGTCGACCAGAACGTCAAAGGCGCCACCCTGATCTTCAAATTCCTCTCGGGAATCATTGAACGCCGCATGTCGGCCAAGCACCTGGAAGGCCCCATCGGTATCGCGCGGCTTTCCGGCGAGGCGGCGCGCGAGGGGCCGTCGGCCTTCATCATGCTGATGTCCATCGTGAGCCTCAACCTGGCCATCTTCAACCTGCTGCCCATCCCCATTCTGGACGGCGGCGTGATTCTGCTGCTGGTCATCGAGATGATCATGCGCCGCGATATGAGCCTGCAGGTGAAGGAAACGGTTTTTAAGCTGGGGTTTGTGGTCATCATGGCGCTGGTGGCGTTCGTGATCTACAACGACATCGCCAAGATGCTGCCCGGCTAAAGCTGAATCATGCTCTGCGACCTCCTCATCTGGTAAGGTGCGTCTAGATGGACTGTACCTGCGTTCGGCAAACCGATCTGCCCAACACCACCCGGCTCTACGCCGATTACCTGTACCATCCCGGCCGGCTGCGGGCGTTCTACCCGAGGCCGAAACACGATTTCGCCTCAGTGCTGGAGGCGGCGCGCGAAGCGGAGATTCCCGCCGAGCGCCGCGCCGCGCTGGTGGAAGCGCTGGCTCCGCTGAATGCGGGAAGCGCGGCGCTGGAGGCGCTGGCGCGTCCGGGCACCGTGGCAGTGGTCACGGGACAACAGGTGGGCCTCTTCTCCGGTCCCTGTTACACGATCTATAAGGCGCTGACGGCGGTACGGCTGGCGAGCGAGTTAAGCGCTGCCGGCGTCCCCGCCGTGCCGGTCTTCTGGCTGGCCACCGAGGACCACGATTTCGCCGAGGTGAACCATTGCTGGGTCTTCGATACGGAGCACCGGCCCATCCGCCTGGAAACCGCCGCCGCGCAGCAGGGCAGGCGGCCGGTGGGGGAGGTAGCGGTCGAAGCCCCGCCCGTCGAGGAGCTTCGCGCCGCGCTCGCCGGATTCCCCTTCGGGGACGAAGTAGCCGATGCCGTGGCCGAGGCGTACGCGCCCGGACGAACCATGGGGGAGGGCTTCTCCGCGCTGTTGAAGCGGCTGTTGGCGCGCTACGATCTGATCCACGTGGATCCCATGGCGCCGGCCGTGCGGCGTTTGGCCGCGCCGCTGCTGCGCGCCGCCGTCGAGTCCGCGCCGGAGCTTTCGGCAGCGCTCCTCGAGCGCAACCGCGCCCTCACCGATGCCGGCTATCACACGCAGGTCCACCTGGAAGAGCGGACCTCGCTGGTGTTCCTGCTGGAGGAAGGCCGCCGGCTGGGAATGGAGCGCCACGGAGCCGATTACAGCATCAACGGGCGGCGCTTCACCGCGGCCGAACTCGCCCGGCGCGCCGACCAGCTCTCCCCTAACGCCCTGCTGCGGCCCGTGGCGCAGGATTTCATGCTCCCTACCGCGGCCTACGTTGGAGGACCGGCGGAGTTGGCCTACCTGGCGCAATCGGAAGTGCTCTACCGCCGCCTGCTGGGGCGCATGCCCGCGGCGCTGCCGCGCAGCGGCTTTACCCTGCTCGACGAGCGCAGCCGCAAGCTCATGAACCGCTTCGGCCTGCACCTGACCGATTTCGCGCATGGCCAGGACGTGCTGCGGGAGCGCATTGCCCTTCGGCTGGTGCCGCCGGACCTGCGCCGCACGGTGGAGGAAACCCGTGCCGCCGTCGAAGCTGCCGTCGACCGGCTGGGCGCCGAAGTGGCGGAGTTCGACCCCACCCTCGCCGCCGCCACCCGCCGGAGCCGCTCTAAGATGCTCTACCAGCTCGCCAAAATCGAACACAAGATCGGCCGCGAGATGCTGGCACGGGACGAGCGCGCCGTCCGCGATGCCGCGTATCTTTATGGACTGATCTATCCGGAACGCCATCTCCAGGAGCGGCTCTACTCCATCCTGCCGTTCCTCGCCAGGCACGGCATGGACACCGTGGACCGCATCCACGAATGTATCCGGCTGGACTGCGGCGATCACCAGATGCTTACCCTGTAAATTCCGCGCACCCCTGGGCTCCGGCTCGATTCGGGCGTAGAATATGCCCGGAGCCATAGCTCCGGGAGGTGGATAATGAGTTCCCGAAATCGGCTTGCCTTCGTCTCTGCCATTCTGGTCTTCGGTTTCCTCCTGATCTCCTGCTCCGGGGGGCCTAAACCACCACAGCCGGGCACACCGGCTTTTTACTGGGCCGCCGCCGGCGAAATGTACCGTGCCGGAGATTACATCAAGACCAACGAGAACCTGGGCCAGATCACCAGGACCGATAACGAGTTCACGGCTCGCGCGCTCCCGTGGGAAGTGGTGATGTCCGCGGGACTCGCGCAGGCCTATTCGGAACTGGCCGACACCTACGAAGCAGGCGCCCGGGTGGCCGCCCGCAGCCGCAATCCCGCGCCGTTCCGCCGGCAGGTGAACATCTTCCGCAACGCGGCCAGCGCCGCGGCGATTCAGTTTGCCGAGGCCTTTCACAAGCTCCAGCACGCTGAAAACCAGGAGACCATCACGCTCGAGTTCGACTTCCCCAGGGGCAGTGCCGGTCAGCCGCTCGAGTTGAAGAAGGTCAGCAGCGGTATCCTGGTCCCGGATGCGGAGCTGGAACTGCTGAAACGGACCATGGCGCAGCGCGGCGTGCTACTGGCCGCCTGCGGGGCGGTCGGCGCCGTGGAGGATGCGGCCAGGGCCCTGGAGATCTTCAAAGCGGGCAACCCGCAGGTTTCGGTTGCGGCGTTTCGCGTGCACATGGCATCCCAGCTCTACGAAGTCACGGAGCTGTTCGGACCCACCAAGCTCGATCAGCCGCAGCGGGCCAAACTGCTGCTCCGGGAGGCCATGGAAACGGTGGAAGAAGTGCCCGCTTCGAGGCAAACCAAGGAGCTGCGCGGCAAGGTCGAAGGCTTGCTGAAAAAGCACAAACTCACTCTGTAGCGCATGCGCCGGCGCGGTGGGCCTCGGCTTCCACGTGCACCACCTCGTCGTCGCAATCGATCATCTCCACGCGCAGCATCACCTGGAAGGCGCAGGGGAGCGGTTTGTTCTCCCCGAGCCCGATCTGGCCGAGCAGCGCCGCCACTTCGTTCTCGATGGTGAGGATGCGGCCGGCGCCCTCGATGGCGCGGCCATGGTTGGCGGCGATCATGGTGATGGCGGTGCCCGGCGTGGTGCCGGGGCGGCGCGTCACCACCGCGTAGTCGGTCCTGCGCGGCAGCTTGCCGTCCATGTAGCGCCGCGCCTGGTAGACGGGCTGTTCGCCGGACTGCGGACGGCGATTCTCCACTGCCTCGCCGGTCACCAGAAAATCGCCCTCGCCCTGCAGCGTGTCGATGAAGGTGTTGGTGCGGGGGCTGCCCAGCAGCACCAGGTTGGCGTGCCCCAGTTCGTTCCAGGCGGAGATGCGGGAGTTGCGTGTCTCCAGCGGGATGCCGCGCTCGTGGAAGATGCGGCTGATGGAGAGCATGCAGTGCACCTCCCCGGCCGAGAGGTAGTGGTAGGACGGGCGCAGCGGGCCCAGCCCTTCGAGCCCCGCGCGATCGAGGAGCGGCCGCGCCCCGCGGGAGAGATCGTTGACCTGCAAATCCCGTATGTACAGGCCGTGGTCGTCTTTGAAGAACAGCGGATCGGTGTAGACGATGATGTTGCCCGTCGCGGCGCCGGTAAAGTATGGGCGCCAGAAGCGCCCTAGCGCGCCGGAAGCCCGCACCGTTGCGGGCGGCTGCTCCACGGCGGTGAAAATGGCGCGGTACTGCCCCTTGGGAATCTCCAGCCGCAGCGGTTCGGCGGCGCCCTCCCCTGCGAAGTAGGCCGCCAGCCGCTCCCTGACGCCGCCCACGCTCACCCGCACGATGGGATCGGTGCGGGGGTCGAAGGACTTCTGCCGCCCCATGGCGGAGACCGCAATGTCGAACTCCTTGGGCGCCACACCGGCCGCGGACCGCTCGCAGATATACTGGAGCACCCGCTTGAGGATGTGGGCGTGCTCGAACTGCTTGCTCGAGAGCACGCGCTGGAGTAACTGCTGCTCGGGGGGCCGCATCGGCTGTTCAGGGTACGTTACCCTTCATTATCGCCGATCCGGCAGCGCACGGCATTGCGGTGGGCAGCGCCGTGCGCTGCGGCGGACTCGCGGCCCGCCCGGACCCGGAAGCTTGAACTCAGAAGTTGAACTTTACCGCAAACTGCAACTGCCGGGGCGAACTCGACGCCGACGTCACCATCCCGAATGTGGACGTGTCTCGTGGGTTCCAACTGGTATTCGGAATCCCGTACTGCACCGAATTCAGCAGATTGAAGACCTCCACCCGGAACTGCGCGCTCATCCCTTCTTTCAACAGGAACGTCTTGAATAGCGAAAAGTCGATGTTGTGCACTCCGTCGGCGCGCAGATTCGGCAGCGTGCGCGGTGCCGTCCCCAGCACGTAGGGGCTCGCCGGAGCAGCGTAGCAGCTCGGATTGAACCACCGCTCCGGCGTCCGTGGCGCGTCCCGGGCTGGGTCGCACACCAGGTCGGGACGCTGGCCAAAGAAGGTACTGCGGTTCGGCCAGCTTCCGGATACCTGCAACGGCACGCCGGTGCTCCAGAAGAGGCCCCCGTTCACCGTCCACCCGCCGAAGGCGGCATTCGCCAGGCGCCCGGTGGTGTTCACGGCCCGGCCGCGGCCTACCGGCAAATCGTAGAACGCCGCCAGGGAGAACCACCGGCTCACATCCTGACTGTCCACCGCTTTGTCCAGCTTGCTGTTTTTCGAGTTCTGATAGTTCGCGTGCTGGCCGATGTAGGCGTACGGTCCGGTCCCCGTGCCCAGGATCTTCCCTCCGGTAAAGGAGGCCAGCATCGAGAGGGCCCTGGTAAGCCGCTTCTCCACCCGCAACTGCAAGGAGTGGTAGGACGAATTCGCGAGCGGCGCCGTGTTGATGGTGACGCCTCCCGAGGGATTTCCCGTGAGATATTGCGGATACTCCGTGAGGGTCAGCCACCGGGGCGCCGTAGTGCGGTTGTAGTAAATGGATGTCGGGTCCGTGATGGCTGGTGCGAAGGCGTAGCTCACGGTGTCGTTCAAGGCCGGGCCGTATTGCGCGATGGTTTCGATGGGCAACTGGTTCATATCGTAGTTGGCCAGACCGTGCAGGCCCCGGCTCCCCACGTAGGCCGCCGAAATCACCCAGGCATCCGGCAACTCGTGCTGGAAACCGGCATTCCAGTTATAGGCGCTCTGGGTGGGCTGGGAATGCAGTACCGTGGCGATATTGCTGCCGATGAGCGTCGCGGTTCCCAGCCGGTTTCCGGTGACCGGCGTCAAGCCGTTCGGGAACGGGTCGTGCAACGGGTTCAGCATCACGGTATTGCCCCACTCGTCCAACTCCGTCGCATTCCACCGCGTGCGCGAGGAAAAGCCGTCCGCGTTGGTGCCGGCGATGGCCACAGCCTGAATGCTCGGCCCGAAGAAGATGCCGCCGCCCGCGTGGAACACCGTTCTGTCGGTGATGCGGTATGCGACGCCAAAGCGAGGCGCCAGATCCGCCATGTTCGTTTTGAACGGGCTCTTGCCCGGCTCGACGAAGCGCAGCGCGCCCCTCATCGACACGCCGTTGATGGTCTGCGCGAAATCCGGATCGAAGTACGTCTGCCGGTCGAACCGCTCCGTTCGCCCCACGAAGACCTCCCAGCGCAAGCCGAAGTCGATCGTCAACCGCGAAGTGAGCCGGACATTGTCCTGGAAGTACAAGCCATAGTACGGGTTGGACTGCGCCACGAAAGGGTCGATGGTGAAGCTGTTGGTAGGGGTGTTCTCCTGGCCCATGCCGAGCAGGAAGCCGGCATAGCCGTACCCGTCGCCGGCGCGAGTCCGCGAACTCGTCGCGGTCGTGTCGAAGTTGTACTGGCCGGACGGCGCCACCGGCTGGCCCATGTTCACGAAGTGCTTCTGGTATTCGAACCCCATTTTCATACGGTGGCGGCCGTAGACCTTGTCCAACGAAACGATGGCGTCGTAGTTGTACGTGATGAACTTGAAACCGGTCGAAAAAGTACGGCTGCCCACACCGGTCATGCCGCTGATGTTCATGCGCGGGATGGTCTGCAATACGGCCTGGCTCGCCAGGCTCTCCGGGAACCCGAGCTTCGCCATATTGTTGTCTTGGACGACCTGCGCCAGCGGCGGCTGGTCTTCCGCGTGCCGGGTGAACGACGCGCGCAGTTGCAGCAGCGTGGTGGGATTCATGCTGAAGTTGTGCGCCAGCAGTACGTTCTGCCCGTGGGTGATGCTGCTGTACCAGTTGGGGTCCGCGCCGTTGCCGTAGAAGTCCGGGATGCCGGTGACCATGCGCGCAAACGAATAGCGCCCGAACACCTGGTGCCTCGCGCCGATGTAGGAGTCGAGCCGGGTGTTGAACTTGTGCGAATCGTTCGGGAAGGTGGCTGCCTTGAAGTAGTTGTTGGAATGATAGGCGCCCACGCCTGGCTGGTTGGCGTCCGGAATGAGCTTCTGGATGTTGAGGGCTACGGGATCGTGCATGGATGTCGGGATGACGTTGCCGGGGAACGGTTGCCGGAGCCCGGCGGCATTGACATCGAACGGATTCCAGATGGTGGGGATGCCCGAGAAATCCCCCTGCTTCTCGGCGGCGGTGGGAACCGTCAGGGTCGCGGTGCCCAGCGTGCGCGTCTCGGTGCGTTCGTAATCTCCGAAAAAGAACAGCTTGCCGCGCTTGATCGGCCCGCCGATGCTGCCGCCGAACTGGTAGCGGTGAAAGTCCGGCGGCTTGTTCTCCAGGCCCGCGCGCGCCTGCGAGGCCTTGTTGAACGGATCATTCGCCGCCATGGCGTTGGGCCGGGCATAGTAGAACCCACTGCCGTGGAACTGGTCCGTGCCCGATTTGCTCACGACGCTGATGATCCCGGTTCCCGGACTGTTCACGGACGCCTGCAGGTTGCTGTTCTCCATGCGGTATTCCTGCACCGCATCCAGAGCCGGAGTGAAAGCCGGCGACGTGGCGCCCGCGCCGTAGCCCATCACCGTCAGGGGGCTGCCGTCCAGCATGTAAGCCACCGACCCCGCCTGCTGCCCGTTGATGCGGAAGGCCGAAACCTCCACGCCGGGCCGCTGCACCGCACCCGTCTGGTGGAGCGATCCGTTGATCGGCACCACGCCAGGCGTGAGCTGTACCAGGAGGTAGACGTTGCGGCCGTTCATCGGCATGTTCTCGAGCGTCTTGGTGGTGATGAGTTGCCCAATCGTCGAATTCGTCGTGTTGGTGAGAACGGGATCGCCGATGACGGTCACGGATTCAGTGACCTCGCCGGGTGACATTTGTAAATTGACCTCTGTAACACGATCCGTCTCCACCTGCACGCTCTCCCGGACCGTCTTCTGGAACCCCGCGAAGCCGGCCGAGACGTGATACGTCCCGGGGACCAGCGCGGTAAAGAAGTAGAGACCGGCGCTACTGCTGGTGGTTTCCTGCCGTACACCAGTGGCCGTGTTGGTAATCTCCAGTTTCACTCCCGGCATGACGGCACCGCTCTGGTCGGTGATCAATCCCGTGATGCCGCCACGTCCACTCTGCGCCAAACACAGCAGGGGAGAGATGAGTAAAGTTGCGATGAACAGGCAAACGCTTCTCATAGTGGGTGACTCCGAACGAGACCACCTCTGTATACCCGAAGCGTTGGGAGAGCAGAAGTAACTTACCGTTAAGCCCGCGATTTAACGGCAGACATGGCCGGCGCCAGCAGGCTCCGCGCGATCCGCCGCATGGCTCCGCGATGTCGCCAGAACGTCCCGCGCGGCCGCAATGATCGCCGGGGCATCGATGTGGTACTGCGCCAGCAGCTTGCGGTAATCGCGTCCCGAGCTGGCGAATCTGTCCTGGAGCCCCACGCGCCGCACGATGGTGGGGCACTCCTCGGCCACCGCCTCGCAGACCGCGCCGCCCAGGCCGCCCACCACGTTGTGGTCCTCGGCGGTGACGATGCCGCGGGTTTCGCGCGCCGCCGCGCGCAGCGCCTCCCTGTCGATGGGCTTGATGGTGTGGCAGTCCAGCACGCGGGCGCGGATGCCTTCTTTATCCAGCTCGGCTGCGGCCACCAGGGCCTGCTCCACCATGTTCCCGCAGGCCACGATGGCAAGATCGTCGCCGCGGCGCAGCCGGATCATGCTGCCGATCTCGAACGCCTGATTGTCCGGATGAAGTACCGCGGCCGTCTGCCGCCCCAGCCGCATGTAGACGGGGCCGTCGTACTCCGCAATCGCGAGTGTAGCGTTGCGGGTGGTGACGGGGTCCGAGGGCGCCAGCACCGCGATGTTGGCGAACGAGCGCGTGATGGCGATGTCCTCCACCGCCTGGTGCGTCACGCCGTCGCCGCAGATCTCGACGCCCCCATTGGTGGCCACAATCTTCACGTTCAGCCGCGGGTAACAGATGGAGGTACGGACGCCCTCGCAGGCCCGCATACTGGCGAAGACCGCGAAGGTGCTGCAGAACGGCAGCAGCCCCGTGGTGGCCATGCCCGCCGCCATGCAGACCATGTTCAACTCCGCCACCCCCGCCTGGAAGAAGCGCTCCGGGAAGCGCTTCTGGAACTGGAAGGTATTGGTGGACTTGGCGATGTCGGCCTCCAGCACCACCAGCCGTGGATTGCGCTCCCCGAGTTCCACCAGGGTGCGGCCGTAGACCACGCGCGTTGGTTCGGGCTTCATACCGCCACCTCCTCCCCGAGTTCCTTCAGGAAACGCTCCGCCTGCTCGCGGGTGGGCGGCAGCCCGTGCCAGCGATGATCGCCTTCCATTTCGCGAATGCCTTTGCCTTTCACCGTATCGGCCACGATGGCGTGAGGTTTGCCGGCGCGCTCCTGGGCCCATGCGAAGGCTTCGTGGATGGCGTTGAAATCGTGGCCGTCGATGCGCCGCGCCTCCCAGCCGAAGGCGCGGAACTTCTCTTCGAGGGGCTCGATGCCGATGATTTCGGCGGTCGCGCCGTCGGTCTGGAGCTTGTTGTTGTCCACCACGGCAACCAGGTTATCGAGCCGGTAGTGCGCCGCCGCCATGGCGGCTTCCCACACTACGCCTTCCTGCACTTCGCCGTCACCCAGCATGCAGTAGACCCGGAAATCTTTGCCCTGACACTTGCCTCCCAGGGCGATGCCGGTAGCGGCGGAGAAGCCCTGCCCGAGCGAGCCGGTGGTCATATCGATGCCCGGGGTTTTACGCATGTCCGGATGGCCTTGCAGGGGGCTGCCCACGTCCCGCAGGGTCCACAGCACCTCGCGCGGGAAGTAGCCGCGCCGCGCCAGCGCGGCATAGGGCGCCGGCGAGCAGTGGCCCTTGGAGAGCACGAAGCGGTCGCGGTCTTCCCAGCCGGGGTTGGCCGGGTCCACGCGCATGAGATGGAAGTAGAGATAGGTGACGATGTCGATGGCCGAGAGCGACCCGCCGGGATGCCCCGATCCCGCCTCCGTGATCATCCGGATGATGTCGCAGCGCAGCTCGCGCGCCAGGTCCTGGAGCCGCGCCGCGGTTTCGCTATTCCAGCCCGTCATAGTGCAGCAGCACCTTTACTCCCCGCTTGCTCTCGCACAGGTCGAAGGCCTCGCGCCAGCGCGAGATAGGCAGCTTGTGGCTGATCACGCGCGCGACATCCAGCTTGCGCTGTTCGAGAATGTGCATCACCCGCGACCAGGTCTTCAGCGAATGCCCCACGGAGCCGAAAAAGCGGATCTGCTTGAACAGGAACTGATCGTAGGGCAGGGTCACGGAGCTTCCCACGATCCCCACCTGCACGAACCTGCCGAGGGGGCGCACGGCGGCCAGGCAGGCGAGCACGGAATCGGCCGAGCCGGAAGCCTCGACCACCGCATCCGCGCCGCGGCCGTCGGTTTCGCGGCGCACTACCTCGGCGAGATCCTCCTGGGTAACGTCCACAACCACGTCGGCGCCCATCGAGCGGGCGATCTCGAGCCGCGCGCAATCGTCCGCTCCCGCCACGATCACTTTGCAGTTGTGCGCCACCAGCAGGGAGAGGCAGAACAACCCTATGGGACCGGGACCGGAGAGCAGCACGGTATCACCCACGTGGAAATCGGTGAGGTCTTCGATGGCCTGCGCGGCGCTGGCAAACGGCTCCGCCACCGCGCCTTCTTCAAACGAAACGTCGTCGGGCAGCTTATAGGCCTGGTCGTCGCGCACCACGGCGTAACGCGTGAAGCTGCCGTTGACGCCGTGCCCCATGCCGCGCCGGACGCTGCAAAACATGTAGTAGCCGCGGCGGCAGTAGTCGCAGACGCCGCAAACCACCGCCGAGGAGGGCAGCACGGTAACCCGGTCGCCCGGCTTTACGCGCTCGACCTGCGCGCCGGTCTCCACCACCACGCCCGAGAACTCGTGTCCCAGAATCACCGGCGGATAGTTGCGGAACGTATCGTGGTAGACGTGAATATCGGTTCCGCAGATGCCCGAGTACCGCACCTCGATCTTCACGCCGTTCGGCTTGACCTCCGGCTCCGGCACCTCCATGTAGGTGACGTTGCCCACCCCGGGCGCGGTCTTCACCACCGCCATCATGTTCATGCTTCGGCTCCCCTGGCCCGCGGTACTTCAATCCAGCGCTTCTCCACCGCTGCCTGCGCCACGGCGTCCAGCACCTCGTGATTGCGCAGCCCGTCCAGGAACGACGGCGCGGGCTGCCGCTGTTCCGCAATGCTCTTCAAGAACTCGTAATACTGGTGGACGAAGGTGTGCTCCCACCCGAGCACGTGTCCCGGCGGCCACCAGGCGCCGGCGTAGGGATGGGACGCCTCCGTCACCATCACGTTCCGGAAGCCGGCGGCGCTGCCATCTCCGGCCGTGTAGACCTCCAGCTCGTTGAGGCGCTCGAGGTCCCACCGCAGGCTGCCCTTGCTGCCGTTCACCTCTACGGCCAGGCGGTTCTTGTGCCCTGCGGCCATGCGGGAAGTGAGGAACAGCCCCAGCGCACCGTTATGGAAGCGCGCGGTAAAGACCGCCGCGTCGTCTGTGGTCACCTCGCGCTGCACGCCGTCTTCCTTGCGCTGCTTGACGAAGATTTCGGTGGCGGCCGCCACTTCGGCGAACTCGCCCACCAGGTACCGCGCCAGGTCCACCACGTGCGATCCCTTATCGGCCATCGATCCGGCGCCGGCAACGCTCTTATCGAAGCGCCACACGAAGGGCGTCTCGGGATCGAGCGGCCAGTCCTGCTGGTAGGAGCAGCGGATGTGGAAGATGCGGCCCAGGCGGCCCTCTTCGATCCACTGCCGGGCCAGCGCCACGGCGGGCACGCGCCGGTAGTTGAAGTTCACCATGTGGCGGATGCCGGCGGCCTCCGCGGCGGCGTACATCCGGGCAGCCTCGGCGGCATCGAGCGCCAGGGGCTTCTCGCACAGGATGTGCTTGCCGTTGGCCGCCGCCGCCAGCGCCATCTCGCAATGCAGGCGGCCGGGCGTGAGGATGGAGACGGCGTCGATGGCGGGGTCCGCCACCACGTCCTGCCAGCGCGAGGTGGTGGACAGCCAGCCGTAACGCCGGGCGGTCTCCTCCAGATCGTCCCCCAGGCCGCACAGGGTCTGCATGACGGGCTGCACGCCGGGGTCGAAGAACATGGCCAGGTCGCGCAGCGCGTGGCTGTGCGCCTTGCCCATAAACTTGTGGCCGATCAGGCCGATGTGGATTGCGCGTTTCATGCCAGGCCCTCCGGTTGCTCGATCAGGGATTTGAAGCGCGCCAGGTACCGCGCCGCGAGAGCGCCGTCCACCACGCGATGGTCCACCGCCAGGGTAGCGCTCATCACCGGCCGCACCACCGGAACTCCGCCGACGGCGCGCACCTCGTCACGCACAGCCCCCAGCGCCAGAATAGCGCTCTCCGGCGGGTTGATGATGGCGGTGAACTGTTCCACCCCGTACATCCCCAGGTTGGAGATGGTGAAGGTGCCGCCGCTCATCTCATCCGGGGTG
>JAWLGN010000101.1:15669-16805 GCA_041685075.1 Bryobacteraceae bacterium | reverse complement strand
CTGCCCGTGGGAGTGGTGACCGCCATCCTGGGCGGCCCGTTCTTCATCTGGCTGCTGCGCTCCCGCAGCCGGAACGTGCGAATCTGACGCGCGTGCCGTACCATACCCCTATGTTGCGAAGCTCCCGGAGAGCGCTGTTGCGCGGGCTGGCGTCGGCGGCCGTGCTGCCCGGTCGCGCCGCCGCCCCGCCGCGTCCCAATATCCTGCTCATCCTGGCCGACGACCTTGGTTTCGGCGACCTTTCAAGCTACGGCGCCCGCGACCTCAAAACGCCCCACATCGATTCACTGCTGGCCGCCGGCATTCGCTTCGACGCCTTCTACGCCAACTCGCCGGTCTGCTCGCCCACCCGCGCCGCCCTGATGAGCGGCCTCTACCCGGACCGCGCCGGCGTTCCGGGCGTCATCCGCACCCACCCGGAGAACAGTTGGGGGTATCTTTCGCCCCGCTGCACCCCGCTTCCCCAAACCTTGAAAGCGGCGGGCCACCACACCGCCATGGTCGGCAAGTGGCACCTGGGCCTGGAGTCTCCGAACACCCCCAACGAGCGCGGTTTCGACTTCTTCCAGGGCTTCCTGGGCGACATGATGGACGACTACTACCACCACCGGCGCCACGGCCTCAATTACATGCGCCGCAACGGCGAGGCCATCGATCCCCAGGGCCATGCCACCGACCTGTTCAGCGCCTGGGCCTGCGATTACCTCCACCAGCGCCGCCTGGATGGCCGCAACTTCTTCCTCTACCTGGCCTACAACGCGCCCCACACCCCCATCCAGCCGCCGGAAGAGTGGCTCGCCAGGGTGAAGGCGCGGGAGCCCGGCATCTCCGGGCAGCGCGCCCGCCTGGTGGCCCTGATTGAGCACATGGACGCAGGCATCGGGAAAGTGATCGCCGCGCTCAAGGCCAACGGCCAGTACGAGAACACCCTCATCGTCTTCACCAGCGACAACGGCGGGCAGTTGAGCGTGGCGGGCAACTGCGGAGCGCTGCGCGGCGGCAAGGGCGACCTCTACGAAGGCGGCATCCGGGTGCCCATGTGCGCGGTCTGGCCGGGCCGTATTGCCGCGGGCAGCCGGGCGTCGCTTCCCGGCATGGCGATAGATCTTTACCCCACGCTGTGCGAAGCCGCCGAC
>JAWLGN010000101.1:0-15659 GCA_041685075.1 Bryobacteraceae bacterium | reverse complement strand
GACGCCCGCGCGCCCGGCGGTCTGGACGGCGTCTCGCTGCTCGCCGCCCTCCTCGGCAAGCCCCAGGTCATCGAGCGCGATATGATCTGGGTGCGGCGCGAGGGCGGTATGCGCTACCAGGGCCGCGAATACTACGCCCTCCGGCGCGGCGAGTGGAAGCTGATGCAGAACACTCCCTTCGAGCCGTACAGGCTGTACAACCTGGCCCGCGATCCGCTGGAGACCACTGACCTGGCGGCGCGGGAAAGGCAGATTTACCGCGATCTCTCGGGGTCCCTGATGCGCCACGTGCAGGCCGCCGGACGAACGCCCTGGCAGCCTCCGGAGTAAGCCCATGCTTTCGCGACGCCAGATACTCTACGCGCCGGCCGTGCTGGCCGGCCGGCAGCGCCCCAACTTCCTGGTCCTGCTCACCGACGACCAGCGCTTCGATACCATTGGCGCGCTCGGCAACCGCGAGGTCCGCACCCCCAACATGGACCGGCTGGTGCGCTCCGGGGTGGCGTTCACCCAGGCATCCACGCAGGGCGGCCTCACGGGTGCCATCTGCATGCCCAGCCGCGCGCAGTTGCTGACCGGCCGCTCCGTCTTCCACGTGCACCGCGGCATCATCGGGCGCCAGAACGCGCCCGACCCCTCGCTGGCCGCCTTCCCCGAACTGCTTCGCCGCGCCGGCTACGTTACCTACGGCACCGGCAAGTGGCACAACGGCCGGCCCCTTTACCAGCGCTCGTTCAGCGCCGGGGGCAGCGTCTTTTTCGGCGGCATGGCCGACCACCTCAAAACCCCGGTTTCCGACTACGACCCTTCGGGCGAGTACCCCAACTCCAAGACCCGCACCGCGGAGAAGTTCTCGAGCGAGCTGTTCGCCGATAGCGCCGTCGAGTTCCTCGAGCGCGGCGATAAGACCCAACCGTTTCTGCTGTACCTGGCCTTCACCTCCCCGCACGATCCCCGCATGGCGCCCGAGCGCTTTGCCGGGCAGTACCCGCCGGAGCGGATCGCCCTGCCCCCGAGCTTCATGCCGCAGCACCCCTTCGATAATGGCGAGATGAAAGTGCGGGACGAATTGCTGGCCGCCTTTCCCCGCACTCCGGAGGAGATCCGCCGCCACATTGCCGCCTACTACGCCATGATCAGCGAGGTGGATCACCAGATCGGCCGGGTGCTCGACGCGCTCGAGCGCTCGGGCGAGGCCGCCCGCACCTACGTCATCTTCGCCGGCGACAACGGCCTCGCCGTGGGACGCCACGGTTTGCTGGGGAAGCAGAACCTCTACGATCACAGCATACGGGTGCCGCTGGTGATCGCCGGCCCGGGCATTCCCAAGGGCCGGCGTGCGGAATCGCTCTGCCAACTGATGGACCTCTGCCCTACTATCTGCGATCTCGCGGGCATACCGGCGCCTTCGGGTATCGAGGCCCGCAGCCTCAAGCCGGCGCTCGACGACCCGCGCGCCCCGCTGCGCGATTCCACCGTCTACGCCTATCGCAACTTCCAGCGGGCCATCCGGACGGACCGCTGGAAGCTGATCCTCTATAACGTTAAAGGCGTCCGCACCACCCAGCTCTTCGACTTGCGCGAAGACCCGCACGAGCTGAAGAACCTGGCGGGCGAGCCCTCGCAGGCAGCGCGGGTCCGCGAACTGGCGGCGCTGCTCCAGAACCGCCTCACAGAGGCCGGGGATACTGTACGGCTCGAAGCGGCCAAATGGTGACGCTCACGCCCGGCCGAGCGCCTTGCTCAACTGCTGGGCGGCGATGAGCAGGGGGTCCCAGACGGGGGCGAACGGCGGGGAATAGGCCAGGTCGAGGCCCTCGAAGTCCTCCAGGCGCATGCGCGCCGCAAGCGCCGCGGCGATTACGTTGATGCGGCCCGCGGCGCCATCCTCACCCGTTACCGTGCCCCTCAACAACCGGCGGGTTTCGGCATCGGCTACCAGCTCCACGGTGGTCTTGCGGCCGTTGAAGTAGCGCGGGTGCGTGCGGCCCTCGATGCGCTCGGCCACAGGGGTGAGTCCCTCGCGGCGCGCCTGCTCCGCCGAGAGCCCGGTGACGGCGAATCCCACGTCGAAGATGCTGACGATGGCGGTACCGGTTACGCCGGCGAAACGCTCGCGCGCGCCGGCGGCGTTGGCGCCCGCCACGCGGCCCTGCTTGTTGGCCGTGGTGCCCAGGGGGATGAAGGCAGGCCGCCCGGTCACCAGGTGATGCGCTTCGGCGCAGTCGCCCGCCGCGAAGACGCCGGGCAGGTTGGTCTCCATGCGCTCGTCCACCCGGACGGCGCCGGTGCGGCCCAGCTCGATCCCCGCCTCGGCCGCCAGCTCGGCATTCGGCAGGATGCCGGCCGAGAGCACCACCATCTCGCACGGCACATCGCCCACGCGGTCCGGCTCGATGGCCGCAACCGGAGCGTTCACCCGCAGCTCGACGCCGAACCGCGCCATGTGGGCGGAAACCTGGCGGGTCAGCTCCGGATCGTCGCGCCGCAGGACGTTGGCCGCGGCTTCGAAGACCGTGACCTCGAGACCGCGCCGCCGCAGCGCGTCGGCCGCTTCGAGGCCGATGTAGCCCGCTCCGATGACCACCGCGGCGCGCGGGCGCCGCTCTTCGAGGAACCGCAGCATGGCCAGCGCATCGTTCATGGTGTGGAGGGTGAAGACCTGCGGCTGATCGATCCCGTCGATGCGGGGCGCCGCGGGCCGCGCCCCGGTGGCGATCACCAGCCGGTCATAGCGCACCCGCTCGCCGCCGGCCAGCAGCACCTCGCGCCGGCCGTGCCGGATGGCCTCCACGCGCGCGCCCGTCCGCACCGTGATATTGCGCTCCCGCTGGAAGTACTCCGGGGTGTAGACGATCAACTGCTCCGGCCTCTCGACCCTGCCTTCAATCAGGTAAGGCAACCCGCAGGCGCCGTAGGAGACCACGTCCCCCTGTTCCAGCACCACGATCTCGAGCGATGGATCCAGGCGCCGCGCCCGCGCCGCCGCGCTCATTCCCGCGGCGACACCGCCGATCACCACCAGCCGCCGGGTCACTCTTCCCGCTCCAACTGCTGCACGAAGCTCAGTATGTCGAACTGCTTGATTTCGCGCCCCGGGAAGAAACTGTTGACGGCGTCCTGCTCGTCGTTGTACAGGTCGAAAACGGTGGCCAGCTTGGTGATCACCAGCAGCTCCAGGTTGCGCTTGTTCAGGTTCACCAGCTTGAGGTTGCCGCCCTGCTTGCGCAGGCTGGTGGCGCAGATCACCAGCGCGCCGAGGCCGGTGCTGTCGATGTAATCCACTTCGTCCAGCCTGAGGATGACGTTCTTGCGGCCCGCCTCCGCGTGCGAGCGGACCGCCTCCCGGAGGCTCGCCGCCTCCTGCCCGACCGTAATGCGGCCGCTCAGGTGAAGCACCACGATGCCTTCGCGCTCCCGGTGCCGGATCTCGAGGCTCATGCCTATAGTTTGGTACGATTTCAGGCCCCGTGCACCTGCTTTGTTACGAAACTCCCGCCGGCCGCATCTAGCCAGGTAGTGGTGAAACGCCGTATGCCTGAATGGATCTGGATGGTACTGATGCTGGCCGGCTACCTGGCCCTGATGCGCTGGGTGCTGCCCAGCCTTGGGGTGCCCACTTGAATGGCCAACTCCTGCGACGTCGGGTCCCGACGCGAAATGAAGAAGGAAACCGAAAGGGAGCGCCCGCCTCATGCTAAACAAGATACGCCCTAAGCTGACGCCCCTGGTGGGAGCCGTGGCCGCCGCCGGCCTCCTGGTCCTGCTATTCAAGCCCGACGCCGGGGGGACGGCCATGAAGGCGGCGGCGGATCGCGGGGAGATCAGCGAGCTGGCCATGCCCGCCCTCGACGGCAGGGAGTGGAAGTTGAGCGACCACCGCGGCAAGGTTGTGCTGCTGAATTTCTGGGCTACCTGGTGCCCGCCCTGCCGCGCCGAGGTCCCGGCGCTGGCGCGCATCTCCAGGGAGTATACCGGCCGTGTGGAGGTGGTGGGCGTTTCGCTCGACGAAGGCGCCCGGGAGGTGCGGCGGTTCGTAACCGCTTACAAAGTGCCCTATCCCATCCTGATGCCGCCGCCCGACGACTCGCTGGCGGCGGCCGTTCAATCGCTGCCCACTACCCTGCTGATCGACGCCGGCGGGCGGGTGGCCCGGACCTACGTGGGAGCGGAGCCCGAACGCGTCTTCCGCCGCGATATCGAGCAACTCCTCGCCGAACGCTCCCTCTAAGACGCCTGCGCCGCGGGGCGGACCTCAGGCCCACCCCGCGGCACGGTTTCGTTTATCAGAAGGTGAGGCGGGCGGTCAACTGGAAGTTGCGGTTGCCGTCCGTGGCCACGGTGCCAGTGATGCGCCCGTAGTTACTGGTGCCGATACCGGCGCCCGGGTTGTTGAAGTTGGGATGGTTGAAGAAATTCGTGGACGCCATCTCCAGCCTCATCCGCACCCGCTCGGTGAACACCACGTCCTTGTTGACGCCGAAGTGGAAGACCGTCAGGCCGGGCCCTTCGAGTATGTTGACTCCCGAGTTGCCGAAACGGCCGATGCCGTCCGGCAGCCCCACAAAAGCCGCGGTATCGAACCAACGGTAGAGCGTCCGCTGGTCCTTCGGAAGGTTGCCGTCCTCGATGCGGTCCGGACGCCCTCCGAAGCTGTTGGTGTAGGAGGGATCGGCCGCCGAGAAGCTCGGGGTGAAGTAGAGACCGGTCTGCTTGACGAAGGTGCCCGCCATGGTCCAGTTGCCGAAGATGTGGTTCAGCGCCGCGGGCATGGTGCTGCCGAACTTCCTGCCACGGCCGAACGGCAGTTCGTAGAGGCCGATCACCACCCCGCGCCAGGTCGGCATGGCGGCATGCCGGGCGCGCGCGCTGCGGCGGTCGAAAGCGTCTTCCACACCGCCCCAGCCGTCGCCTATGTTCTTGGCGTAAGTGAGGTGGGCCTGGTAGTAGAAGCCGTTCTTCATGCGCCGTTCGGCCTTCAGAATGCCGCCGTGGTAGCTGTGGCTGCTGCCGTTATCGGTCAGGTTGGCGTTGTTCAGGTACGGAAACGGCCGCACGGCGTACTTGTCCGCGTAAGGCGTGGTATCCGCCCGGGGCTTGTTGAGGTTGCGGCCATAGGTGTTCTTGCGGGCCAGCGTCGAGATGTAGGAAAGCGAAATCCCCATGTCGAACGCCTGTTTTTCGACGGTGAAATTGTACTGCATGCTGTAGGGGGTGCGCAGATACGGGTTCATACCCGAAGCGCTGGTCCCACCCAGCACGAATCCGGTATCCGGGAAGGGGCGCGGGAACTGGAACGACGGCACGCCGTTGGTGATGGAGTTGGTGAAGCTCTCGGCCAGTTCGAAGGGCGCTCCACCGCCGTCGGACACGTAGGGCTGAATGGAGACGTAGTAGACACCGGCGCCGCCGCGAATCACGAAATCGTCGGCCAGCCCGGGGCGCCAGGCAAAGCCGAAGCGCGGGGCGAAGTTGTTCCTGTCCAGCTTCAGCAGGCTGCGGCCGAGCCCCGCCTGGTCGGCGGTGATGATGGGGATGTTCTTCGGGAACCCGGGATGCACCAGCCCGAGGGCCGCCTGGGTCGGCACGACCAACGCGTTGTGAAACGGGCTGAAGTTGGCCATCACGTCGCGGTCGATGGTCCCGGGATGCAGCAGAGAATAGCGCAGGCCGTAATTTAGCGAGAACCGCCGGTTCACCTTGAAATCGTCGGTGAAGAAGCCCTCCCAGGTAGACCGCAGGGGGTAAACCTCGCCCAGAGATGTGCTCCGGCTGCTGGTATTCGGGATGCCGAGCAGGAAGTCCGCGTAGGGGTTGTTGCTGAATCTGCCGTTGAAGCCATAGCTGCCGTAGGTGGCGCTGGGGGAGGTGGCGATGTTGGTGCCCCGGTATTGTCCGTATTGGAACCCAAAGCGGAAATTGTGCCTGCCGCGGGTGTAATGGAGTGTTTCGATTACGTGGAAGGTATTCCACCGCCACCCGCCTTTATTGCCCTGCGAGATGGATTGGAACCCGGTGATGTTCATGGCCGGCAGGCCGGGACCTTCCTGGAGATCCCGCAAATCCAGCCCCGCGGCCCTGACAACGTCCATCCCCTGGCGCGGGCCGGCGTATTCGCTGGCGTCGTCCGCCCAGCCGAAGCGGAACTCGTTCAGCACCGAAGGCGAAACGATGTGGGTATCGGACAGGACCAGGTGGTTCTGGTGCCGCCACTGGTCATAGATGCCGATTTTGGGGTTGAAGCCGCCGTCCCAGCGCTCGTAGGTGTAGTTCTGGAACATGTAGCGGCCGAACAGCGAGTTCTTGCTTGAAATCTGGTGATCGATGCGCGCGGTGTACTGGTCGCTGCGGTTGGGTGAAACCGAGATGTCCACGTAGTGGTCCGCGCCGCTGTTGGGCAGGGGATAGAACTCGTCCTGGTAGTACTTGGAAACCCCGCTGATGCGGTTGGATGGAATGATGTTGTCGGGGAACGGAGTGTCGTTCAACGGATCCTTGATCACGGTGGACAGGCTGGAGAAGTTGCCCGCGCGAAAATCCGCCGTGGGGACCACGATGTTGGTGACGCTGGGGACCTGACTGCCGCGAATACCCTGCCAACTGAAGTGCCAGAAAGTGCGGTCCTTGCCGTCATAGAGCGGTCCCAGCCGGACCGGTCCCCCGATCTTCACGTTCGGGCGGTAGATGGGCGGGCCGGAAGCGCGGTTGGCGGAGAAGAACGGCCGCGCGCCGAAGCCGATCGCGTTATAGTGCAGCCAGGCTTCGCCGTGCAGCTCGTTGGTGCCGCTCTCGGAAACCACCGAGACATTGGCGGTGGTGCCGCCGGTGGCGTTGACGCTTACCATGTCGACGCGGAACTCGCGATAGGAGTCCAGGTACGTCAGGGCGGGGCCGAAGGAGTTGCCGCTCCAGCCGTCCTTGATGGGGATGCCGTCAATGGAGTAGGTGGTATTGGTGCCGCCGGGGCTGCCGGCATACATGCTGCCGTTTCCGGTCACAGCGGGGGAGACGGCCAGCATGCGCCAGATGGAGCGGTAGTCGGAAACCACCGCCATGTTGGAGAAGACCTCCAGCGATTTCACGTCCGTGATGGTGCCGCGCTCGGTCTCGATCAACTGCGCGCCGGCGGTCACCGTCACCGCCTCGGTGACGGTGCCCACTTCCAGCACGACGTCCACGCGGCGGTCGGCCGTCGAGACGATCTGCACATCTTCGGCGACGAATTTCTTGAAGCCCGACACCTCCGCCGAGACCGTGTACCGGCCGGGAATCAGGTTGGGCGCCATGTAGTTGCCGGTTTCGTTGCTCACCGCAACGGTCCGGATGTTGGTATCGACGTTGGTGATGACCACTTCTACGCCGGGACTCACCGCTCCGGTGGAGTCCACCACCGTGCCGCGAATCGTTCCGTAGTAGGTCTGTGCCGGCGCAACAGCGGCCACTACCAGCGCGAGCAAAACCGCCCAAGCCAGGCGGCCGGTAACAGGTCTCATCGTACCCTAAGCCTCCGCAATTATTTCTTTACTGTATATATGGGCAAATGGCGGGTTTGTCAAGAGAAAAGATAGGGAATGTAAAACGGGCGCCGTCCGGCGTTTCAGGCGCCCGCGCTGATGGTTACCGGGCGGCTGGCGCCGCTCGCGCTTCCATGCTCGAAGCTGGTGAAGAAATGAGAGAAGACCAGGGAGGCGGCGCCCAACAGCACCGCGTCGGCAGTGTGTTTGGACGGAAGCACGCGCAGCGCCGCCCGCACATACTCCGGCAGGCGGCTGCGCAACACTTCCCAGAGCGGCTCTTCCACCAGGCGCCACGCCTCTCCCGCGCATCCGCCCACCACGACGGCCTCCGGGTTGAAGATCCAGACCAGGTTGGACAACCCCAAAGCCAGCTCGCGAGCCATCCGGTGAACGGCCGCCAGCGCCGCCCGATCGCCGCCGCCGGCCAGTTCGAGAACGGCCTCCGCGGCCGGCAGGGAGTTGCCGCCGGATTCCTCCGCGTAGTAGCGCAACAGCGCGCGATCCGAGGCGTACTCTTCGAGACATCCGCGGCTGCCGCAGGAGCAGGGCCGCCCCTCCGGGTGCAGGGAGATGTGGCCGAACTCGCCCGCTGTTCCCGAGAAACCCTCCAGCAGGCGACCGTTGGTGATAATGCCGGCCCCCAGGCCTCCCGACATCATCACGAACACGAAATCGTGCAGTTCCCGGTCACCCGGCGTCCTGAACCAGCGCTCCGCAAGCGCCGCCACACGGGCGTTATTTTCGAAGCGGAAGGGTAGAGCCAGGCGCCCCCGCAGCAACCGCCCGAACTCCACGTTGAACCAGTTCAAGTTCTCGGCGGCGATAACCCGCCCGGTGCGGCTCTCCAGCGAGCCGGGAAGCCCCACCCCCACGCCCAGCACGTTCCCGGCGGCGGATCTTCCCAGCATCGCCGCCACGGCCGCGTGCAGCCGCTGCGCGACAATTTCGTAGTTGGGATGCCAGGGCACCACCTTTTCGCGCAACTTCTTCCCTTCCAAATCGACGAGGGCCACGCGCGAGCCGGTGATCGCCACCTCCACCCCGATGGCCGTCTTGGCATCCGCGGCCAGCCGCAGCGCCGTGGGCCTGCGCCCCACCCGGGCATGATTATCCACCGGCTCCTCCAGGATCATGTGGGCCTGCTTCAGGCGATTCACGATGAAACTGATGGAGCTGGCCGACAGGCCCGTGATGCGAGCCAGGTCCGGCCGCGAGATGGAGGGATTCTGACGGACGGCGCTGAGAATCAGCCGCTCGTTTGCTTCCCGAAGGGCGGATTTCCGCAACGCGCCCCTGGTCGTAAACGTAACGCTCGGCATGCGACTAGAATTATTTCAGTGAACGAAGGAAAAAGTCAATGCTTTTCAACCGTTCCGCGCCGGCGGGTGGCTCCGGACGGCTTAGCTGTCACCGATCCGGTGCAGCTTCATCAGGTTGGTCGTCCCCGGCCGGCCCGGCGGCTGCCCGGCTACGAACACCACCAGGTCGCCTCGCCGCAGACAGCCCCGCTCGAGCATCAGGCTGTCCATCCGGACCAGCATCTCGTCGGTGCCGCCGGCCTCCGGCGAGAGCACCGGAACAACGCCATAATTCACACACAGGGCGCGCGCTACGGCCTCCGAGGGCGTGATGGCGTACACCGTCACCGGCGGGCGATAGCGCGAGATCAGCCGCGCGGTCGAACCGCTGGACGTAAATACCACGATAGCAGCTACCTGGGCGTCGTGGGCGGCCCGATAGGCCGCGTCGGCCACGATGCCGGCGATGGTGCGGCCGGTCCCCGGCGGCGGGTTGCGGTAGCCCCGGGCGCGAACCGCCCGGTCGGTCTCTTCCGCGATGCGGTCCATGGTCCGGACCGCCTCCACCGGGTGCTTCCCGATGGAGGTTTCGGCCGAGAGCATGACCGCGTCGGTACCGTCGTAGATGGCGTTGGCCACGTCGCTGACCTCCGCACGCGTGGGCACGGGGCGTTCGATCATGGACTCCAGCATCTGGGTAGCGGTAATGGAGAACTTCCCCTTTCCGCGCGCCCGCCGGATGATGGATTTCTGGATGCGCGGCACCTTTTCAAGCGCCATCTCCACCCCCAGGTCGCCGCGCGCCACCATTACGCCGTCGGCCTCGTCCAGAATGACGTCGATGTTTTCCCAAGCCTGCGGCTTTTCGATCTTGGCCACCAGCGGAGGACCGGCGGATCCCATGCGTTCGCGCACGGCGCGCACATCGGCCGCGGTGCGCACGAAGGAAAGGGCCACCAGGTCCACGCCCGCGCGCAGGCCGAATTCCAGGTCCGCGGCGTCCTTCTCGGTGATCGAAGCGATCCCCGCGGTCACTCCCGGCAGGTTGATACCGCGCTTGCTCGCTACGGGGCCGCCGGAGGTCACGCGCGTTCGCACACGCACCCCGTCGGTCTCCAACACCTCCAGTTGCACGGCGCCGTCGGCCAGAAGAATACGGTCGCCCCGCTTCACCTCCCGGGGCAGCCCGGCGTAACCGGCGTGGGCGCGGCGGCAATCGCCCTGTACGTCTTCCACCGTGAGGGTGAATTCGGCGCCCGTTTCCAGGGTGCAGCCGCCCCCCTGGAACTCGCCAAGCCGGATCTTCGGGCCTTGCAGGTCCATCAGGATGGCGGCAAAACACCCGGCCGAGGCGGTTTCCCGCCGCACCGCTTCGATGCGCGCGGCGTGTTCCTCACGCGTGCCGTGCGACATGTTCAACCGAAAGACATCGGCGCCGGCCTCCAGCAGGCCCCGGAGAATCCCTGGAGCGTCGGTGGCAGGCCCCAGGGTCGCCACGATCTTGGTGTTGGACATCGGCCCTATCTATTCTAAGGCGTTGGTACGGCTCCGCTCACTTGACATTTCTGAAGTCGAGCCGCCAACCTGAGCTTAGTGCCCCTCTATCAAGTCGTTATCCTGGCCATCGTGCAGGGTTTTACCGAGTTTCTGCCCATTAGCAGCACCGCCCACCTCTATCTCACCTCCTGGCTGCTGGGATGGAATCCGCAGGCGTTGGAATTCGATATCGGCCTCCATATCGGCACCCTGGCCGCCGTCCTGATCTATTTCTATCGCGACTGGGTGCAAATCATCGCGCAAGGTCTGGGCCTCGACCGCGGCGCCGACCCGCAACTCCGCCGGAACCGCGGGCTGCTCTGGCTGCTGGCCCTCGGCACCGTTCCGGTGGGGGTCTTCGGACTCCTGTTCCACCGCTACGCCGAATCCACCTGGCGCAATCCCTTTGTGATGGCCTCCATGCTGATTGCCGTGGGGGTCGTAATGTGGATCGCCGACCGCATCGGGCGGCGCAAGCGCGGCCTGGGCCAGGTGGGGCTGAAGGATACCGCGGCCATCGGACTGGCCCAGGCTCTGGCCATCGTCCCGGGCACCTCCCGCAGCGGCATCACCATCACCGCGGGGCTCGCCCGCGGGCTCGATCGCGAATCGGCGGCGCGATTTTCCTTCCTGCTCTCCACCCCGGCCATCGGCGCCGCCGCCCTGCTGGCCGTGCTGGATCTCATCCAACAGGGCATGGCGCCCGGGATGGTCATGCCCTTCATCGTGGGGATCGTGGTCAGCGCCATCACCGGCTGGCTGGTTATCGCCTGGTTCCTGCGCTTCCTGCGGCACGCCAGTCTGCGCTTTTTCGTGTGGTACCGGTTGATTTTTGGCATAATAGTGCTTGCTCTGGCTCTGTTCCGCCAGCCGGCGGGATGAAGTTTATATCACCGACTGAGCACCGCCGCTTCAATGAAGTGACGGGTGTTCTGCTTCTGTCGCTCGGGCTGCTCACTCTCCTGAGCCTGGTGTCGTACCATGCGCAGGACCCCTCGCTGAATACGGCCGCGGGGGACGCGCGCCCGCAAAACCTGATCGGTTATCCGGGAGCCTACGCGGCCGACCTGTTGCTCCAGGGCTTCGGCCTGGCGGCTTTCGTGTTGCCGATCCTCACGCTTCTGCTGGCCTGGAAGTGGATCCGCTCGGAGCCGATGGAGGCTCCCGCGGTGAAGGTCGTGGGCGCGCTGCTGCTGCTGGCGAGCCTTTCGGCAGCCTGCTCCTTCCCGGGCGCGTGGACTCTGTTCGACGGCGCCATCCACCCGGGCGGCGCGGCCGGACTGTTGCTGGCGGAAGGCCTGCTGCGCACCTTGAACCTGGCCGGCGCCCTGGTCCTCACCGCCACGGGCCTGGTGGTTTCGGTCTACCTGGTTTCGAGCTTCACGATGTCGCGCCTGGGGGTGTGGTTCGCCGGCCCCATCGCCGCCCTTCATCGTGCCGGCGCGCGCTGGAGCGACTGGCGGGAAGCGCGCCGCCGCAGGCGCGCCGAGCGCCGCAAGGCCCATGCGGCCGAACGCCGCAGCCGCGCCAAATCCGCGCGCGCCACGAAACCGGAGACCGCGCCCGAAGCGGAGGCCCCGGTGGTGGATCCCGACGACCGGCCGCCTTTCGACCTGGAACCCGAACCCGAGCCGCAGGCCATCCCCATCTGCCCCCTGGACGAGCAGCCGGATCCCGCGCCGCCCGACCCGTTCCCCGCGGTCCAGGTCACGGCGCCGCCCGAGCCCGTACCCGCCGCCCCGGTCTACAAGCTGCCCTCCACCTCGCTGCTCAACGAGCCGCCCGGCCGCAGCCCCTACGATGAACAGGAGCTGCACGACGTCGCCGCCCGCATCAAGTCCAAGTTCGAGGAGTTCAACGTGCTGGGGTCGGTGGTGCAGATCAACCCCGGCCCGGTGGTCACCACCTTCGAGTTCAAGCCCGAAGCCGGCATCAAATACACCCGCATCACCACCCTCACCGAGGATCTGTGCCTGGGATTGCAGGCCGAGTCGATCCTCATCGAGCGCATCCCGGGCAAGCCCACCGTGGGTATCGAGGTGCCCAATACCAAGCGCGAGCTGATCGCCCTGCGCCAGGTGCTGGAGTCGGACGAGTTCGCCGGCTCCGCCTCCCGCCTCACCATACCGCTCGGCAAGGACATCAACGGCCGCATCAAAATCGCCGCGCTCGACGCCATGCCGCACCTGTTGATCGCCGGCTCCACGGGCTCCGGTAAGAGCGTCATGATCAACTCCATGATCATGTCCATCCTCTACAAGTCCACCCCGGAGGAGGTGCGGATGATCATGGTGGATCCCAAACGCCTGGAGCTGGGCCTCTACGAGGGCATCCCGCACCTGCTCACCCCCGTCATCACCGATCCCAAAAAGGCCACCAACGCGCTGCGCAACGCGGTGCTCGAGATGGAACGCCGGCTGCGCCTCCTGGCAGAACAAGGAGTGCGCAACATCGACCAGTACAACCGCAAGATCCGCAAGCTCCTGGAGCGGCCCGGCAACCTGTTCGACGAGGAAGAGGCCGGCGCCGCCGATCTTCAGCCGCTGCCCTACGTCCTCATCCTCATCGACGAGCTGGCGGACCTCATGATGCTCGAAGGGCGCAACGTGGAAGAGAGCGTCACCCGCCTGGCCCAGATGGCCCGCGCCGTGGGCATGCACCTGGTGCTGGCCACCCAGCGGCCCAGCGTGGATGTCATTACCGGCCTGATCAAGGCCAACTTCCCCGCGCGCATCAGCTTCCGGGTGGCCACCCGCGTGGACTCCCGCACCATTCTGGACGTGATGGGCGCCGAACACCTGCTGGGCAAGGGCGACATGCTGTTCCTGCCCCCCGGATCCTCGCGCCTGGTACGGGTGCACGGCGCCTTCGTTACCGAAAGCGAGATCAACCGGGTGGTGAGCTTCTGGAAGGAACAGGCGCAGCCGGAGTACGACCAGTCCTACCTGACCGCGCCGCCCTCCGACGACGACGCCGCCCCCGACGGAGAGCCCGCCGGCGAACAGGATCCCCTGTACGAAGATGCGCTCCGGGTGGTGCTCGAAGCCGGCAAGGCTTCCACCTCGATTCTGCAACGCCGTCTGCGGCTGGGGTACGGCCGCGCCGCCCGCATCCTGGATATGATGCAGCGCGACGGCATCATCGGCCCGCCCGACGGCAGCAAACCGCGGGAAGTGCTGAAGCGGCCCGACTGGTTACACGAGATCGAGAATTCGATGCGGTGATCCGGTCCGAACCGCGGAAGCGGCTACCGGCCCCGCGCCGCGATCTTCTTTTCGAGCGCGGCCATCAGGCGCGACTCCACGTCGGTGGGGATGGGATGCGGCTCCATGCCACGGTAGATCCGGATGGTCTTCCGCGTCGTGTCGGAGATCACCCAGCAGTTGGGGCATTCCATGATGTGCGCCTCCAGCCGGGCACGAATGTCCGCGTCTACCGTCTCATCGAGGTAGTCGCCCAGTTCTTCGAGAAACTCCTTACAGGTAAGCAAAGGCGTCGTCTCCTTTGCGCTTGAAGTAACGCGTCAGCTTGTCCCGAAGCTGCAGGCGCGCCCGCAGCAGTCGGCTCTTGACCGCCGGAATGGAAAGGGACAAAACCTGGGCGGTCTCCTCGGTGGACAATTCCTCCAGGTCCCGGAGCACGAATACGGCGCGATAGGGCGCCGCCAGGCTGTCGATGGCGGAGGTCAGAATCTCGTTCAACTCCTCCCGCGAGTAGCGCTGCTCGGGATCCTCGTCCCATGCCGCAATCTCCCGCGCCACCGTGTCCTCGCCCGTGTCGATGCCTTCATCCAGCGACACGGTCCTGTCGCTCTTGCGCTTCCGCAGCTTCATCAGCGCCTGGTTGACCGCGATGCGCACGATCCAGGTGTAGAACTTCGAATTCCCCTGAAATTGATGGATATGCTCGTAAGCCTTCAGGAAGGTCTCCTGCAGGACGTCCTCGGCATCCTCGCGGTTCTGCGTGATGTGCTGCGCCAGCCGGAAGATCTTGCTCTCGTATCGGCGCACCAACGCACTGAAGGCTTTCGTATCGCCCTCGCGGGTGCGTTCGACCAGCATGCTCTCGTCGAATGTGGGGCCGCCGGTAACCGACATGCTTAATCTTGAATATAGCGCAACAGCGCGCATCAGCGGGGAAGCGCCGCTCTACGCAGGAAATTCGCTGGGCGCAAAACACTATTTTCGCCTGATTTTCGCCACTAAACAACATCTTGTGGCCTTCCCCTTCCCGTCGGGCAGCTATTGTACGCAGCTAACCTCCACGAAAAGAAGAATTTTCTGCAAAAGCCTCTTGAATATGCGAATTTATCGTGACACAATCGGTTGTGTGGCCAGAAAGTGGCCAATTGTTGGATAGGAAGTGGAAGCTAACCAGGCAATGCCGCCGCTGGAAGCCCCCCGGGGGATATACCCGGCCCGCGTCGACGACAAGGGCCGCTTGAAGCTCCCGGTGCCTTTCCAGCAGTACCTGGGTTCGCTTCCCGAAAAGAAATTGTTCACCACCAGTCTGGACCGGCGCACAGCACGAATATACCCCGTTTTTATCTGGCGGGAAACGGAAAACGGACTGCGGACCGCGCGGGGCGAAGACGCCGCCCGGGCCAGGCGGGTGAGATTCACGGCCCAGGATCTGGGGGCCGATTCGGAGATGGACGGCCAGGGGCGCGTGCTGCTCTCGCCGGAACTGCGCCGCGAGCTGGGCATAGAGAACCAGAGCGTGAGGATCGTAGCCGAGGGCGGCCGGATCGACGTGCTGCCGGAGCCCGTCTTCGAAGAGCGGAAGCGCCAGGCCGCCGCGCATGCGGAGGAGGATCTCGAGGCGCTGGAAATGTCCGGGTTGGTGTGATGCGGCATGCACTATCCGGTGATGGCGCAAGAGGCGGTGGAGCTGCTGGCCGTGCGGCCCGGCGGCATCTACGTGGATGCCACGGCTGGGCTGGGGGGCCATACGGCGGAGATCGCCCGGCGCCTGACAACGGGTTTGGTGATCGCCAACGACCGCGATCCGGAGGCGCTGGCCGCGGCGCGCGCGAACACGGCCGAGTGGGCGGACCGCATCCGCTTCCACCACGGCACGTTCGCCGAGCTGGACAGGCTGCCGGCTCTGTTCGAATTCGAGAAGGCGGACGGCCTGCTGGCGGATTTGGGTGTCAGCCGGTACCAGTTGACCGAGCCGCAGCGTGGATTTTCATTGCAGTCGGATGGGCCGCTGGACATGCGCATGGATCAGTCCACGGGCGTGACGGCGGCCGATCTGGTCAACCATACAGCCGAGAAGGCACTCGCCGACCTGATTTTTCAGTACG
>JAWLGN010000444.1:0-3037 GCA_041685075.1 Bryobacteraceae bacterium | reverse complement strand
GTCCACGCCGCTCACCCGGCTGAACTACTTCGACGGCAAGTTCCTGCGGGCGAGCGATCTTACCGCGGAGCAGACCTACCTGCGGAAGCTGGTGCAGCTCTCCAACCAGGCCAACGGATGGGGTGTGGCGAACGGTTTCAGCGTGCGGCTGGGAACCGGCGATACGCTGCGCGTGAGCCCGGGGCTGGCCGTCACGCCGGAAGGCCGAGTGGTATTGCTGCCCGCCGAGGCGGTGCTCCCCATAGACAAGCTGATCGAAGCTTCGCGCCTCCAGCCGCGGCAGGCGCTCAGCGCCGCGGTCGCCGGGTCGGCCGAGTTCGGCGACTGCGTGGAAGCCGCCGCCGCCCCGCCGGACAGCGTGATCTCCGCCCAGACGCTCTATCTCATCACCGTCGCTCCGGCCGAGGCGCTCTGCGGCGAAGAAGACGTCTTCGGCAAGCTGTGCGAGGAGGCCTGCGCCACCAGCAAGGATCGTCCCTACCGCGTGGAAGGCGTGGTCTTCCGCGCCACTCCGCTGGTGCTCGAGACGCCCCTGCCCGAATCCGCCGCCGTGGCGCTGGGTACCAAGCACTTGAGGTCGCGCGTGGCTTCCGCCTACTTCGAAGACGAGCGGAAACGGATCTCCAGCCTCATCTCGGGTGACGGGTTGAACTCGGAACTCTGGTGTATGGGGGCGGCCGGCGCGGCGGGCATCGAGGTGCCCATCGCCCTGCTCTCCCGCACCGGTTCTACCAGCCTGTTTCTGGATGCCTGGATCGCGCGGCGCGAGCTGATCGATTCGCCCGCCCGGCGCTACTGGCAGTGGCGCATGGCCATGCGTCCCTGGGACGTCTTCCTGGCGCAGGTGCTCCAGTTCCAGTGCCAGTTGCGCGACGCCGTCAGCGGCGGCGGCCCGCAGGACCCCGACGACCCCTGCGCCCGCAATACCCGGCTAGTGGTGGAAGCGGCTTCGCGCATGGCTGAAGTGGCCGAGTTCTATGCGGCGGCCACCCGCAGGCTGGCCGCCTTGCGGCTCGATACCGGAGAGCAGCCGCTGGCCATCGCCGGGGGCCTGACCGCGATCGAGGACCTGCGGAACAAACTCGCGCAGGCGAGCGACACCGCCTTTCTTCCCGGCAGCCGCGTGCTCATCGACTCCGGCATCGTGAGCCTGCCCAGCGCCGGTTATCTGCCGGTGATTCCCGGCGGCAACACCACGGTGAACGCGCAGGCGAAGCGCATGATGGGACCCGGGGTGAACCTGCGCTTCTGCGTGGTGCGGCCGGATTTCGTTCCGCACGCGCTCGAAGAGGCGCAGCACATGGAGCGGATCTCGCTGCTCGAAGGCCTGGAGTCCGACGACAAGAAGCCCGACGTCGATGTGCTGGTCCCCAACGGCGTCATCGTGGGGGAGCAGCCGCCGGCGGGGAACGCTTTCCGCGCCCACCTGTATTTGGGAGCGCCGGAGCGCCGGCCCGAAGGCAACCAGGTGACGGTGCGCACGGAGTTCGCCGGTGCCGGCCGCGTGGAGGCCTCCGAAGCCGGGGCCGTCGAGATGCACGTAGCCGCCGAAAGCGTGAAGCTGCCCAGCCGCTTCGACAACGCCGCCAACGTCCCGTTGGGCGCCTCGGCGTGGATCAGCGGGACCTGCCACGACAACCCCTTCGCGCCCGGCGCGCGCAACACCTCGGCCGTGCAGTTGCGGTTCGTGCTGGCGCCCCGGGGCAACATCGCCGGCCTGGACTTCGTGGATATCCTGATGAACGGCACCTTCTACCACGGGCCCGCTTCCACCATCGGTTCCACCCGCATCGTGCGGGGCACGTTTTCAGGTTCCTTCTCCAGCCAGATCGGCACCGGCGAGCGCCGCGGCGGAGCGTTCAACATGATTGCCGACGCCCGCCTGACGGCCGGAGAAGCAGGGCCGCTGGGCCAGCCGCCGCGGCTGCGGTTTTCGCTCCGGGACACCTCGGACGAGGACGTCGGTCTCACCCTGGAGTTCACCTGGAAGGGCTCGCCCCTGCAGATCTCGGTCAAGGCCATCACCCCGGACCTGGGCGACCTGGACCTGATCCTGAATCCCGACGTGCTCGAGCCCAACGACCAGGCCAACCGGCTGGCGCGGCAAGCCATCGAGCAGATCATGCAGATGCTCGAGCAGCCGCGCTTCGAGGAGCAGGCGCTGGCCAGCCTCTTCCCCGCGCCGGCCGCGCCCGTGGACGAAGCCATCGTGCTGGCCACCCTGGACTGGGTGTTGTTCCACCGCCGGCGCTCGAAGCGGTGCGGCGTGGAAAGACCGCGGCCGGAGGCTCCGCCGCGCACCTATCAGGGTTACCACTTGCCGCTGCCGGTGGACTCCGACCTGACACTCGGACGGATCATCGAAGCCCTGCGGCGCAACGACTCGGATCTCCTCCAGCAATTGCCCTTCCGGCCCTTCAGCCTGGTGGAGTATGAGCCGCTCTCGGCGAACCTGCGTTCCCAGCCATCCTCTATTCTGGCGGATTGGAACGGCCTGGATCCCAAGCCGGGGCCCAGGATCGTCTACACGGCGGTGGGCAGCAAGGAGGAAGCGGAGCAGGAAGGCAACGCGCTGGCCGCCGCGCGCCTGGAGGCCCTGACAAAAGTGCTGGAGCCGTCTTCGAAGCCCGCGCCCGGCGCTCTCGGCGACGTGCTGGACCGCCCGCCGGATGCGTTTCCCGCGGGCCCCGACGGCTCGATGATCCTGATCAGCGCAGGGCCCGGCACGATCTGCAACTCCGTCTTCCGTACGCCGAACCTCGACGTCTTCAAAATCGTCGATGTGCTCATTCGCGAAGGGCAGATCGGTCAGGCGATGCAGTCGCTCACTTCCGTTCAAGTCGTGCTGTTCGACAAAGAAACGGGCAAGCCGGATGAAGGCACTTTCGCGAGCCTGCCGAGCGCTTGGCAGCAGGTAGGCAACGGCGATATCGCTGCCATGGAGGTGGTCTTCCGGCAGGGCGACAACACCTCTTCCGAAGAGCGCCTGAAGGAGCAGGGGACCGAGATCGCAGGCAGGATCCGGCCCGGGGCCGCG
>JAWLGN010000100.1:0-16900 GCA_041685075.1 Bryobacteraceae bacterium | reverse complement strand
CCGAAGTTCCAAAACACAGATGCCGCTATTCTCCTGATTGAAGCGGAGTTAAGGCGTAGTTGCGTGTGTGCCTTCTGGCTACAGTCCGAGAAGCTCCAACGCCCTCGCTTGCAGGGGAGTGGCTGCGGTCAATTGCTGGAACGTGGCGCCGTTGGGATCGGCAGCCACGCGGCAGGTGTTCTTACAGCGGGTACTCAGCTCCCGCAGCAGCGTGTCAAAACTATGCACCGGAAATCCCTCGGTCGTGACCCGAGCCTGCTTCTTGGTTCTGGCCGATGAGGAGGCCTCGGCGCGTGCCACGGGGTCGCGCCGGAGACGATCGGCGTCGAGTTCTTCGTCCTCGAACAGCAGCGGCGCCAGGGCCTTGCGCATGTGCCATTCCACATAGAAAGCCAGCATGCACAGAAACACGTGAGCGCGCACGTGATCCGCGGTGCGGTGATGGATGGGGCGGACCCGCAGATCGATCCCCTTCAGTGTCCGAAAGGCCCGCTCCACCTGGGCCAGCCCCTTGTAGCGGCGCACCGCTTCTGCGGCACTCAGCCGCTCGGCCGGTTCGCTGGTCCGGATCACGTAGATGCCGTCCAATTGAGCCTCGCGCCGAATGCTCTCCTCGTGCCGTGTCCAGCTGAAGTGGCCGTCCGCAATGCTGAGCAGGAAATGTTTGGCGACCTTGAAGCGGTTCAGCACCTTGCCGACCTTCAGCGCGATGACGGTCTGCGGCATGGGGGTCCGCTTGCGGCGGCGCACCTCAGCGGCGATGCGGTCCAGTTGTTGGGCCGTAGCTTCCAGCAGTTCCTGGCGTTTCCGGCGGCGCTCGTCGGCTAGCAAGGGGTTGAAGCACGCCACCAGGCGTTCCCCGGGGAATTCCTCCGAGCGGATCTCGCCCAGATTTTGCTCATCAAACAGCGACAGCTGCAGGCTGCCGGCCTCCACCAGTTCTCGAATCGCCGGACCGCGCAGCGCCGAGATCCAGCCCAGTCCGGGATATTGCTTCAGTTTGTTGATCTGCGCTTGGGTGAGCATGCCCCGGTCGCCCACCAGTACCGCGCGGGTGAGACCGAAGCGCTGCCGCAGTTTCTCGACCTGATCGGCGACCGTGGTCGGATCACCGGTGCTCCCCGGGTACACCTCGACGGCCACCGGGCGGCCCTCCAGATCGGTCAGCAGGCCGTAGACGATGATGGGGAGGCCGCGCTTGCCGTCGCGATCGTGGCCGCGGCGCGCCAGCGGGCAGGTGTGCCCCTCGTAATAACTGCTGGTAACGTCGTACAGCACGGTAGACGCTTCGCTCAGGTGTCGCGCGGCGAGCTTGCTCTCGATGCGCGCCTGGCGGGCCAGCAGCCAATCCATGGCGCGGTAGAGGTTGTCTTCGGTGGCCTCGGTGACGGCCAACTCTTCCGCCAAGGTGGTGGTATGCCACAGGCGTGTGGTCGCCAGTTTGGAGCAAGGATACAGGAGTCGTTCCGCGATCATGGCCAGCACGAGATTCCGCTCGGGGCAGGGGCGAGAACTGAGCAGCGAGTCGATACCGAGCTTGCGCATGGTGCCGAGCACGGCCTGGACATGACCGTGGGGCAGATTGCGCAGGATCTGGAAGGCGGCCGAAGCAGGCAGGAACTTCTCACCGGCCAGGCCGCGGCGAATCAGGTCGATCAGTTCAAGAGGCAAGTGGGAGATATTGCCGAGGGTTTCATGCTTGACCTGGGAACCGACGCGAAAGGTGCGGCGGAGGAGATGAGTTTGGTAGAGCTTGCCGCGGTAGCGGCGGCTTGTGGTGGCCACATGAACGCTTCCCGATCTGGACGGCATAAGCAATGATAAGCAATTCTGTGCGGGTTGTCCAGCGCAAACTTTGCAAATTAGTGGCTACAAAATGCAAAGCCAAAACATCCCAACTGCTTCCTGTCGTTCTGATTAGCTCAAAAAGCGGCTAGGAACTTGGGTCTAGCCTGGCGGTAGGATGCCTGATAAAGGATCATGCTGCCGCTACAAGCAGAAACACCGAGATGAGGCCGGTCGCAACCCCGATAAAAGCGCCCCAGCGGTAGGGAAAGCCGCCGAGTGGTTTTGATTTCTTCGCCGCTATCGACGCGACGAGGCCCAAGGCCAGGGTCAATGCGCCGAAGGGTAGGAACGCCAACATAGCGTTTCTATGAGAACACGTGGGAGTTATGATGTAAACGCTTTAAGGTAATCTTCCAGTAGGTCACGTTCCCGCGGCTTCCGGCGGGCGGCGCCGGTGCCAGTCGGTGCGATTCTGGAATTCGCGGCCCAGCGCCAGCAGGTTGTTCTCGGAGAACGGGCGCCCCACCAGTTGCAGGGCCACCGGCAGGCCTCCGGCGAAGCCGCAGGGCAGGACCAGCGCGGGGAGGCCCGCCAGGTTGGAGGCCGCAATCAGCGCGCTCATGCCCGGCGACGCGGGCGCGGGGCGCTCCCGCGAGCCGCGGTCGAGCGGTTCGTCGATCTTCGGCGCCACGTTCATGCGCGCCGGCGAGACCAGGATGTCCACGTCCACGAACATCCTGCGGAACTCCTGGCGGATTAGCCGCCGGATGCGCATGGCCTTCAAGTAGTGGCGCGCGGAGATCTCCAGGCCCGCGCGCAGACCGGCAATCTGCTTGGGGTCCACCAGTTGATCCACCGCGCCGCTTGCGATCAGCGGCTCGAGCACCGCGGAGCCTTCCGCCGCAATGATGGTTCCGATGACGGCGCCGTAGGGGAAGTCCGGCAGCGCGGTCTCCTGCATCCTGACGCCGGTCTCGCGGATCACCTCCATGGCTTTCAGCAGCGCGGGGCGCAGCTCCGGCGCGGCCCATTCCTCGAAGTCCACGGGCGCGTAGCCCACCCGCAGATCCTCCAGCTTGCGGGCGTATTGGGGGGTGTAGTAGAAACTCTTGCCGGCCGAGCCCGGATCGCGGCGGTCGCCGCCGGAGATCGCCTGGAGCACCAGGCCGCAGTCTTCGGCGCTGCGGCAGAAGGGCCCCAGCTTGTCGAGCGTCCAGGAGAGCGCCATGGCGCCGTAGCGGCTCACCAGCCCGTAGGTGGGGCGCAGCGCGGTGACCCCGCAAAAAGCCGCCGGGGTGACGATGGATCCGGAGGTTTCCGACCCGATAGCAAAGGGCACCAGTCCGGCGGCCACCGCAGCGCCGCAGCCGCTCGATGAGCCGCCCGCCCAGCGGGTGCGGTCCCACGGGTTGAGGCAGGGTCCGGTGAGCGATGCGCCGGCCATGCGGTATCCGCCGCCGCCGGCCAGTTCGATCATGGCGAGCTTCCCTACCAGCGGCGCGCCCACCCGGTTCAACTTGTCGATGACGGTGGCGGTGTACTGGAAGACCTGCCTGGCGCAGGGCGGCGCGCCCCAGGTGGTGGGGAGGCCCTCGACGGCCAGCAGGTCCTTGGCGGCCCAGGGGATGCCCTGCAAGGGGCCGCGCAGGCGCTCGCGCCGGATCTCTTTATGTGCTTCCTTGGCGCGCCTGACGGCCTGCTTTTCGAGCGGCAGCGCCAGGGCGTTCAACTTGGGGCCCAGCCGCGCCAGCCGGCGCACGTAGGCGCGGGCGAGTTCTGTCGCCGAAACTTCGCGCCGCCGCAGCCGTTCGTTCAGCTCCGCAATGCTGCTGAAGTAAAGGTCCGCCTCGGCCATGGCGCCTCAGGCCTGAAACCGAAAGTCCGGCTCGGTCTCGGCCGGCAGATCGAACCGGTCCAGCGCAGCGGCCTGCCGGCGCAGGTTTTGACGAGCCGCCTCCAGCTCGGCTGCGGGATCCGGCCGCGCGGGCGCGGGAACCTGCGCCAGGACCGCGGCTGCCAGTTCGCGTCGCGTCAGCTTCATCTCAGCCCCTGGTTTCCAAAACCCTGCTCTCCTGCGATTTGCACTCCAGCGCCTCGAAGGCGGCCTTTTCCATCAGGGCGCGGGGCGCGCTTTCGCCGGTCCAGATCTCGAACTGCCGGACGGCCTGTTCGATCAGCATCTCGAGACCGTTGATGAGAGTCTTGCCCTGCTCCCGGGCACGGCGCAGCAGCACGGTTTCGAGCGGGTTATAGACCATGTCGAAGACCACGTCGGCGGGGATAGCCCCGTCGAAGAAGCACTCGTCGGGATGGGGGAACATGCCCAGCGGGGTGGCGTGCACCAGGGCGTCGAAGTGGCGGGAGTCGAGTTGCTCCGGCGCCAGCGGTTCGGCATCGCAGGCCTTGGCCAGGGCGCGCACGCGGTCGGGGTTGCGGCCCACCACGGAGAGCCGGGCGCCGGCCTCCGTCAGGGCGAACGCAGCGCCGCGGGCGGCCCCGCCGTTACCCACGATCAGGACGGAAGCGTCGCGCAGCCGCAGGTGGCGCCGCAGCGGCTCGGTCACGCCGGGCGCGTCGGTATTGGTGCCACGCCACTTGCCCGCCTTCCGCCATACCGTGTTCACCGCGCCGATGCGCCGCGCCAGCGGGTCCACGAAATCCAGGTACCGGATGATCTTCTGCTTGTGCGGAATGGTAACGCTGAAGCCCACGATGGGAAGGCGCGAGGCGAGCTGGAAGAAGTCCCGCAACTGCACCGGCGGCACCAGGAACGGCAGGTAAACGGCATCCAGGCGCCGCGCATGAAAGGCACGGTTATGAATGGCCGGGGAGATCGAGTGCCGCACGGGATCGGCGATCACGCCGTAGATCTTGGTATTACGGCAGAGTTTCTCGACCCGGTAGAGGTGGCGCAGCAGCCGCGCGCTCACCTGCCCGGCGGCGGTGCCCTGGGCGCTCATCGGGGCGGCGTAGGTGTAGATGCAACCGCAGGTAGGCGCCAGCACGCGTGTGGGGAAGCCCAGCTCCCCCATGGCCAGCACCACCATGGGCGTGCGGGCGTGGGTGCGGGCGAGCGCCAGCACGCGGCCGTTGTCGCTCGGCTTGCGCGCCGTGGTCACCAGCTTGTAGGCATCGGCCGGGATGCGGGTCAGGCGCTTGAAGACGGCTTCCAGTTGCGGGGTGCCTTCGTAGTTGTGGTAGGAGACGATCAGGCGGGTGCGCCCGCGCAGCGTCGTCAGCCGGTCGGCGACGGCTTCGGCGGTTTCGATCTCTATGTCCACGGCCTGCGCGCCGTACTCCGCCGCGGCCTCCAGGATGCGGATCTGCTCGTCGATGCTGCCGTTGAAGCGGCCGGCGTTCTGGTGGCGCCGGCAGGTGGCCAGCACCAGGCAGTCGGGAAACTCCTCGAGGAAGGCCGCCACGGCCTCGGGCCCCTGCGCCGGTTGATCCAGGTAGTCCAGGCGGAACTCCAGGAAGCTTTCTCCGGCCTGCGCCTCGCGGCGGGCGTGTTCCAGCAGTTTCGGAATATCGGGCAGGCCCAGCGCGATGCAGATCCGCGGCAGTGCCCTGGTGCGCAACATCGATCTCAAAGAAGTATTTTAGGATACCACGCTGCCAGTGCCCTTCCGGCTGGACTCGGGGCCGGCCAGCTCGGCGCGCCAGGCGTCCAGGATGGCCGCGGTGGCGGTGCAGCCGGCACGCGTGGCGCCGGCCAGGCGGGCCTCCTTCAGCTTCTCCAGCGTGCGGACGCCGCCGGCGGCCTTCACTCCGATCTGTTCCGGCAGGTGGGCGCGCATGAGCCGCACGTCCTCCGGGGTATAACCGGAGGCCGCAAAGCCCGTCGAGGTCTTGGCGAAATCCACTCCCGCGCGCGCGCAGATGCGGCAGGCCACGATTTTCAGCTCGTCGGTGAGAAGGGCGTTCTCGAAGATCACCTTCAGCAGCGCGCCCTCCTGGTGGCAGGTTTCGGCCATCTGGAGCAGCTCGGTCTCAATGAACTGAAACTCGCGGGACCGCAGGCGGGCGATGTTGATGACCATGTCGATCTCGCGCGCGCCGCGGCGCAGCGCGTCCCGGGCTTCGTAGAGCTTGACGGCGGTGGTGGAGGAGCCGTGTGGGAAGCCCGCCACGCTGCCCACCTTCACCCCGCTGCCCTCCAGGATGCGGGCGGCAATCTCGATGTCGCAGGGCCGCACGCTCACCGAGGCCACCTGGTAGCGCCGCGCCAGTTCGCAGCCCGCGATGATTTCTGCGCCGGTCAGCTCGGGCCGCACCAGGGAATGGTCGATCATGCCGGCCAGGTCTTCATAGGTAACCGGCGGGGAAACGGGAAGGTCGGGATGCATCGCTGCTAGTTTACCCCGGACGCGCGTGCCGCGTGCGGGCGGGGCGCAGGCGGCGCGCCGCGAGGAACCACAGCTCGGCGAAGCCGGGGCGGCGGTCGCCGGGGACCGACATGGCGTCGTGGGCGCCGTTCAGCATGCGCGCGCAGAACCGGGAGGTCTCCCGGCCCAGCATCCCGAGGCCGATGCGGCCGGCGGCCCAGTCGTCAGCCAGCCCCTTCAGCCGCAGGAATTCGCCGGTGGTCCAGCGCACCTGCAGGCCTGCGGTGTAGCCCGTGGGGACCGCGCCGGGGCGCCGGCCATGCGCCAGCAGCCAGTGATAGTAGGGAAAGTCGATACCCGCCAGGCAGGGCAGTGCCAGCGAGCCCCAGTAGCGCCCGTTGACCTCCATGAGGGCTACCCGCCCGGAAGCGCGGTCGCACCGGAACTCCACCATCGCCGGACCGGACCACTCCAGCCGCCGCAGCAGCCGCACCGCCATTTTGGCCAGCGCCGGATCGAGCGGCTCGGCTTCGGCCACCACGCTGACCCCGCCGGTGGCCGGGTTTTCCGTAATGCGGCGGTGCTGGAAAAGCGCCACCGGCTGGCCCTCCCAGATGAGCGTCTCGATCCCCACCCCCTCGCCGGGGCAGTACTCCTGCCAGAGATAGCGGTCTTCGCACCCCTCCACCAGCCGCAGCAATGCCTCCAGTTCCGCGGGTGTCCGCACGTGCCGGACACGGAAAAGGGCGTCGGCAGCCTTGTCGGCGGGCTTGCAGACCAGCGGCAGGTCGGTGGGCGCCGGCATTCGCTCCGCGGCATCCCAGGAGCGGGGGATGGGGATGCCGCACTCGGCGGCGGCGCGCAGCGTGAAGCTCTTCTCCAGCACCCTGGTGACGATGCCGGGAGGCGGGGTGGCCACGTGCATCCGCCGCGATAGCGGCCCGTAGCAGCTCCGCAGGGCGGCCAGGGCTGCATCGGAGGCGGGGATTACCATGTCGTAGCCGCGCGCCGCCGCCAGGTTGGAAAGCTCCGCAAACAGCCGGCCACGGCTGCCCGTGGCGTCCGCTACTTCCAGGACGCTGCGAATGGCCCGGGAGCACAGCCCCGGAGAGGAGGTGGAGGTGAAGTGGGCCGCGTCCACCGGAATGCCGTGGCGGTGGAGCGAGCGCGCAATGGCCAGCACGATCCGGTCGGGCCCGTCCAGAATCAGCACCGGGTTTGGCGTATCGGACGGCATGCTCTGTTGTTCCTCCCCTGGGCTGCGATGGATGCGGCGCCGGCGGCCGGCCGGAACGCCGCCAGCGTAACACGTCCGTAACTGGGGTTCTGGGCGGTTCCGTCCAGGGTGGGCGGCATTGTGTTCACCGGTGCACCCGGGGGACCGGCGGCCCCGCGAGAGGCGCCTCTACAATCGTCTTCAGGGATGCGTGGATTCTGGGTGTCGCTCTACCAGGCCCTGCCGCCGCCGGCGCGGTCGCTGGCGGCCACCATCGAGGGATACCGCCTGCGGCACCGCCGGTACAGCGGTGCGGAGCGCCTGGTGGAGCAGATCGAGGAACGCGACCGCTGGACCGCGGAACAGTGGGCCGCCTGGAGCCGGGAGCAGCTTGCACGCACCCTGCACCACGCCGCCACCACCGTGCCGTACTATCGGGAATACTGGGCCGCCCGGCGCCGCGCCGGCGACCGCTCCTCCTGGGAGACCCTGGCCCACTGGCCGCCGCTCGAAAAAGACCCGGTGCGGCGCAATCCCCGCGCTTTTCTGGCGGAAAATGCCCGCGGCCGCCTGCACGTTACCACCACCAGCGGCACCAGCGGGCAGGCCATTCAGATCTGGGCCGGGCGCGAAACCGAACGCCTGTGGTACGCCCTGACGGAGGTGCGCTGGCGGCGCTGGTACGGCCTCACACGGCACGACCGCTGGGCCCTGGTCGGCGCCCGCATGGTGGCGCCCCTGGCCCAGCGCCGGCCTCCCTTCTGGGTGTGGAACGGTGGGTTGAAGCAGCTCTACCTGTCGGCGTACCACCTGGCCCCAGAAACCATCGGGCATTACCTGGACGCGCTGGCGCATTACCGCGTCCGCTACCTCTGGGGCCACAGTTCGGCGCTCTACCTGCTGGCGCGGGAGGCGCTCCGGCGGCGCCGGCGGGACCTGGAGCTTGCGATGGTGATGTCCGCTGCAGAACCGCTGCCCGGCTTCCAGAGAAAAGCCATAGCGGCGGCTTTCGCCTGCCCGGTGCGGGAGTCCTACGGGATGTCGGAAATGGCCGCGGCGGCCTCGGAGTGCGAACACGGCCGGATGCACCTGTGGCCCGAAACCGGCTGGCTGGAGACGGTCGTGGGGGAGCGTCCGGCGGCGCCGGGCACGCCCGGGGAACTGCTCTCCACCACGTTGCTCAACCGGGATCAACCGCTGGTGCGTTACCGCGTGGGCGACGTGCTGGTGCTGGCCGCGCCGGGCGCGCGTTGCCCCTGCGGCCGCGGGCTCCCCATCCTGGACCGCGTCGAGGGCCGCCTCTCCGATTGCCTCTACGCCGCCGACGGCAGGCCCGTCACCGCCGCCTCCGCCGACGGCATCTTCGATTGCGAGACGCCCTTCACCGCCGTGCAACTGGTGCAGGAGAGCCTCGGCAGGGTACGGGTACGGTTTGTCGCCGATGGCGTGGTGCCGGAAAGCGTGGCGCGCGTGATTGAAGGGCGCGTGCGGGAGCGTCTGGGGGAGGTGGAGGTACTGCTGGAGCGCACAGACCACATCGAGCGCGGGGCCGGCGGCAAACATCGCATGATGGTTTGCCTGGTGCCCCCCGGTGGGCGAACCCCGCCGGCTACTTCTTCTTTTTAGCCGACCGGGTCCGCGTCGCCGGCGTTCCGCAGCGCAGCCCCATCGAGGTGAGCTGCGAACAGGCCTTCTTCGCCAGGTCGCTCCCCGGAAAACGCTTGATCAGTTCCTGAAACTCCTGGCCGCCCTGTGTGCGGCGGCCCATCTTGACCAGCGTCTGGCCTTTCATGTACAGCGCATCGGCGGTCTTGTTGTTCTCCGGGTACTTCTCCAGGACCATGTCGAACTCCTTGAGCGCCGCTTCCATGTCGCCCTGGGAGAAGTGAATTTCGCCGATAAAGTATTGCGCGTTGGGTGCCAGTTCGGTCGTCGGGTAGTACTTCAGATAGTCGGAAAATCCTCGCAGCGCCAGTTCCAGTTTTCCGCCGAGACGATCGCGCTGCGCATTAGCGTACAGCGTCTCGGCCGGTGCCGGGGGGAGTCCGGCGGCTCCTTCCGGCCCTCCGGGCGGAGGCGGCGCCAGCGGCGCATGGATTGTCCGCACGGCGTTCTGCACATCCACCATCTGGGTCTGTAATTTACTCAACCGCGAGGAGATGTCCGCTACCGATTCGCGCAGAGCGGTGAACTCGGTGGCCATCTGTTCCACCTTCAGCCCCACGCCGGCAACCGGCGCCACAACGCTCTTTTCCTGGTCGCGCAGCGTCTGACGGATGCTGTTGTCCAGTACGGCAACCGCTGTATTTGCCTTATTGGAGGCATCCAGCGCCTGCTGTACCATGACGGTCAGCGCGGCCATCTTTTCGTTTTGCGACTGCTGCAGGTTGCGAACCATATCCTGCAGTTGTGCGATGTCCCGCTGCAACTCCTGAATGTTTCGTTGGGCCAGAGAGGGCAAAGGTGTGAGCAGCAGGGCCGAAAGCATTAAAGCCCTAGCGGTCATAAAGATCTCCTGTATTTACTGCCAGCGGAGCGGGAAGGGCCAAATAGTACCTTCCCGCCCCGCAGCTAGAACTGCGACAACTCGATTTTAGTTCCCGGCGCTAAAATGTGCCCGCCGGTTCCGTTGCCAGCAGGATTCATTGGACTCGGTGCACACCGGGCGCTCCTTACCGTAGCTGACGGTGCGGAGATTACCGGCGGGTACGCCCAACTGCACCAGGAAGTCCCGGGCGGAGCTGGCGCGGCGATCGCCGAGCCCGAGGTTATACTCGGCCGAGCCGCGCTCGTCGCAGTGGCCTTCGACCACGATGCTGGCATTCGGGAAATCCTGTAGGATGGCCCGGATGGCATCGGCGTTTCTGGTCAATACGGCGCGCGCATCCTCGCGGATATCGCTCTTGTCATAGTCGAAGTAGGCGTCCTGCACCTCGCCGGCGATGCGCTGCTCCAGGGTCGCCTTGGGAGGCGGTGGAGGCGGCGGCGGCGGCGGCGCGGTGACGTTCACCGTCGCGCGGGCGGTAGTCGATCCGCCAGGGCCTGTGGCGGTCAGGGTGTAAGTGGTGCTGTTGCTCGGGAAGACACGGCGATTCCCCGTCGCCTGAACGGTGCCGATGCCCTGGTCAATCGAGATGCTGGTTGCGTCGCTCACCGACCACCGCAGCGTGGCGCTCTGGCCGCGCTCAATCGAGCTGGGCTCGGCCGTGAATTGCGTAATTGCGGGCGCCTTGGGCGGCGGCGGGGCCGGTGCTTCAGGTGGGGGTGGCGGAGGTGGCGGCGGCGGGGGCGGCGTTTTCTTCCTGCACCCGCCTGCTACGAACATCGCCAGAAGAACCAGCATGCAGACGACGCTTTTTTTTCGCATCATGAAAATGCCTCCTGAATGTTCTCGTTACGGTCCAGATATACCCCATACCGGGGTTTCGTTATTCCCCTGCGTGGTCAACTGCCGCAACTGCGTTCCGTTCGCCAGCATGGTCCAGATTTGTGGTCTCCCGCTACGGGTGGACATAAAAACGATGTGCCGCCCGTCCGGCGCCCAGCACGGGTTTTCGTTACGTCCCGCGCTGTGCGTCAGTTGATCGTACCTTCGCGTTGCGACATCCATCATGAATATATTGAAGTTTCCCGTGGCGTAACCGCGTGTCCACGCAAACGCGATGATCTGGCCATCGGGATGCCATGACGGGTTGCTGGCTTCACCCTCGCCCGGTGTGAGCCGTTCGGCGCCTGCCCCGTCGATATTCATGCGGTAGATCTGCTGCGGACCCGAACGCCCGGAGACAAAGACGATGTCGCGGGGGTTCTTGGGATTTACTTTGGGCTCCACCTCGATGGCGCGTGTGTTGGAGATCCGCCGGAAATCGGAGCCATTCACGTTGGCGACGTAGATCTGGGCCCATCCGCTCGCCGATGAGGAGTAGACGATCTGTTTGCCGTCCGGCGTAAAGTCTGGAGTGGCGTTCATCGAGGCGCGTTGATTGTAGAAAGGCAGTGGCCTGCCTTCCGCAGTAAGAACAAATATACCAGGAATGCCCCCGCGATAGTAGCTGGTGCAGGCGATTTTGTCGCCCAGGGGCGAGACGGCGGGCTGGATGGTCAGGCTCCTGTACCTGGTGATCTGCCGCTGGTTGGAGCCGTCCGGATCCATGGCCCAGACCTCTTTGTGCCCGGTGCGGTCCGAAACGAAGTAGATGCGGGTATTGAGCAGCGACCGGCCGCCGAACTGCTGGATGATGTCGGAAGCGAACTCGCGCGCGGCCTTTCTGGCTCCATTCTCATCCAGAGATCCGAAATAGCGCCGGCCGAACATCTGGGCGGCGGCCACGTTCTCGCGGTTCACGTTGAGCAGCCAGCCGAAGAGAACGAAGACGTCGTTCTGCTGGGCGGCGTATCCCACGGCCATGTAGTTGGCGGAAGGCGGCGGCGCGGCCCAGTCCTGGAGCCAGAGTCCGCCGCCGGAGGTGGGTTGCGCGCGCCTCCCGCGCCGCGCGGGCTGGGCCGGCGGCTCCTGGAAATCGGTGGGCTGCTGCGGCACCTTCAACGGCATCATGCTTTTCGAAACCATGCGGTAGAGACCCGATTCTTCCAGTTCCGTCCACAGGGTCCGGTTGAAGGTGTCCATCAGGGGAGCTGCACCGCCGGCGCCGTTGAAGTCCGGCACCGCGATCGCCGGCCGCTTGCCGCCTTCCAGAACCACCTTGATATCCGCTTCCTGCGCCGCTACTACCAGCAGGATGCCCAAAAGCCCGATGATGATCGCGATAATCCGTTTCATGGAACCTACCGACTAAACTGAAACACGAACTCGACGTTCGCCTCGCTGCCCTCGTACTCCGCTGGCAGCGGAGGGAAGGGGGCGGCGTCGTAAATGGCGCGTTCCGCCGAAGCGTCGAGCAGCGGGATGCCGCTGCGCTGGACCACCCGCACGTTCTTCACCTGCCCGTTGCGCAGGATCGTGTACGTCACCACCACCGGGGGGGCGGTACGGATACGCGGATCCACATCGGTGGTGTTCCACTTGCGCGCCACGGCGTCGCGCAGGACGGAGGCGTAGTTGCCGAAGCGCGTGCCGAAAGGCGAACCGATCCCCACCCCCACTCCGCCCGAGCCGGTCTGCCCCACCATGGGGGACACCAGCCCCGAGCCCGAGGCGCCGTACATCTGGTTGGGGGCGTCCTTCTGCTGCGCGCGCCACTTGTTGTTGGCGCTGGCGGCCTCCCGCGCGGGGCGCCGCGGCTTGGCCGCCGCCTTCTTGCTGGGAATGGGGATGGCATCCGGCTCCGGTTCCCGCACCCGGCGCTGCGGCTTGGCCTTGGGCGGCGGCGCCGGCACCATGGATTCCGTGTCGCTGGCCACGGGGTTCACCGGGCCGCTGCGGGCAGGCAGCGGGACGCGGTTCACCACGTTCACCGCAATCGAGCCCGGCCCGCCGGAGTTGGGATCGCCCCACAGTTCGCGCTTTTGCATTCCGGAGATCATGGAAGAGGCGATGATGGCCGCGAACACCGCTACGTGCAGCGCCACGGATCCGAACAAAGGCCCCCGCAAGGCCTCCGGCTCGTCCAGGATGTCCATGCGCCGCGGCATACGATCATCTCCTCGGTCTATCGGCGGAATCCTCCGGTTGCGTCACCACGTTCACCCCGATGGGCGGCTGGGCGAATCCCAGCTCGTTCATCACCTGGGCCACGTTGTCCCAGGGGGTTTCCTTATCGGCGCGCAGGTAGACCTGCCGCCCTTTGCCGAAGCGCTTCTCCACCTGCGCCACCAGGTCGTTGATGTTGACGGGGTTTTCGTTCAGGTAGAGACGCGCGTCCTTGGTCACGTTGACCACCGGAAGTTCCTGGGCGCTGTCCTTGACGTTGCGCACCTTGGGAACCTCCACCTCGATGCCGAACTCCATGACGTGCGCGGTGATCATGAACATGATCAGGAGCACCAGCACCACGTCCACCAGCGGGACGACGTTCATCTCCGACATGGCGCCGAGCTCTCCGCGCCGCCCCCGCCTGGCGCCCCTTCCCTCGTTGCCTCCGAAAGAGAACGCCATGGCTTAATCTCCGAAGCTCCGCTCGGTCATGTTCAGGAATTCGAGCGAGAAGTCGTCCATGCGGGCGCCGAGTTCGCGGATGGTGTGACCGTAGTGGTTATAGAAGATGGCCGCGGGAATGGCCGCCGCCAGCCCGACGGCGGTGGCGATCAGGGCTTCGGAAATGCCCGGCCCCACGGCGCGCAAACTGGAGCTGCCCGCCACCGACAGGGCGTTGAACGCGCGGATGATGCCCACCACGGTCCCGAACAGCCCGATGAAGGGGCTCACCGAGGCCGTCGTGGCCAGCCAGTTCAGGTTGCGCTCCAGTTTGGCCAGTTCCTCGCTGATGCCCAACTGCAGAGACCGCTCCAGCGCCAGCTTGTTCTCCACCTGCCCCCGCCGCTTCATCTGCCGGGTGACTTCCTCATAGCCGAAGTCGAAGACCGACACCAGCGGCGCGGGGCGGTACTGCTCGCTCGCCACCATCACGGCGTCCAACCCGTGCGCTTTGCGGAAGGCCCGCAGGAAACGCGCGTCGGACCTGCGCGCGTCCCGCAGCACTTTCCACTTGGAAAGAATAATGGCCCACGAGAAAACCGAAAAGCAGAGCAGGATCACCAGGACGCTCATCGTCAGGGGCCCGCCATGCGTGGCCATTTCCCAAAAATTCGTTTGGAAAAGGGATGCTATCGGCGCTGTGAGTTTCAACTCAACTCCTAATCTCAAATCTATCACAATGACGCTTGCGGCGAGACGAAAGACGAGCGCGGCGAGGTCGAAAGCCGCGAGCTATGTCACTGGATTTAGAGCGGGTTCCGGCGCAGAGGCCGGATTCGGTGCTGTATCCTGGCTGCATGGCGGCGTGCGAATACCGCAAGGGCGGCGAGTATGAGGCCGAGGTCGTGGAACTGCGCGACGAGGCCACGGGCGCGCGGGTCTACCGCATGACCTCCCACGATTCCATCAATCACCTGAGCTATTTTCTGCAAAGCTCCTTCACGCCGGACGGCCGCCGGCTGGTCTTCACCTCCTACCGGACCGGGGAGGCCCAGATCTTCGAGGCCGCTTTCCCCTCCGGACGCCTGCGGCAGTTGACCGCCGGGGCGCCGGTGCATCCGTACTCCCCGACCCTGGCGCCGGACGGCCGGCGGCTCTACTTCGTGCGGGGCGGCGGCGTGTGGCGGCTGGATATGGACAGCCTCGAGGAGCGCCCGGTGGCGGAGTTCGAAGGCGCGCAACTGGGCGAGTGTACTCTGGGCAACGGCGGCCAATGGATCACCGCGGCCTACAAGCGCGGCGCCGTGCAAGGTCTGGTCACCGGGCGCGCCGACGGCGCCGCATGGCGCGTGATCCCCTTCACCCGCACCGTCATCCATCCGCAGTTTCATCCCTGCGAACCGGAGTGGCTGGAGTTTGCCGCGGACCCGGCGCCCCGCATGTATCGCGTGCGGCGCGACGGAACCGGCATGGAGTGCCTGCTGGAAAACCCCTTCGAGCAGTGGCTCACCCACGAGACGTTTCTGGGGGAGACCGGCGACCTGGTTTTCGTACACTGGCGGCAAGCGCTCTACCGGATGGACTGGACCACGCGCGAGGTGCGGGCCGTAACGGACTACCCGGTCTGGCACGTCAGCCCCGACCGGAGCGGCAGCCGCGTGCTCTGCGACACCAACTGCCCGGACGAGGGAGTCTTCGAAATCGACGTAGCCACCGGCGCGCGGCGGCTGGTCTGCCTCTCCGGCGCGAGCAACGGCGGCACCCAGTGGCATTACCCCACGCCGGCGCGGTGGCAGGCGGACGCCGAAGGGACGCTGAGCTGGCTGGAGGTGCCGCTCGACCGGGTCTACGGGCCGCAGTGGACGCACCCGCACCCCTGCTACTCGCCCGGCGAGCAATGGGTGACCTTCACCAGCGACCGCACCGGGCGCGCCCAGGTTTACGTAGCCGAAAACCGCCCGGCGGCATAACCGGGCGGCGCCCTACGCCGGCACGATCCGCTCGCCGGCCGCCTCCCACTTCATGTACTTGCGCTGCCGGAGCGAGAGGATCCCGAACTGGCAGGCCACCACGCCGTAGTAGCCCAGCATCTCGTCGCATTTCAGCGGTTCGAGGCCGCGGATGGCGCGCAGCAGGTTGCGCAGGTGGAGTTGGGTGTCCTCGCCGCCAGTCTTCTGGTGCACGATCTCCTGCATCTCCTTGGCGTAGATCCGCTGCGGGCGGATAACGAAACCGGTAGGGGTGAATTCGAGCGTGGCCTTGTGGCCGCGCAGCGAGTGGGCCACCGGGGTGTCATTGGCCAGCGAGGAGATCAGCAGAACGGTCGGCCCGCCCGGGTAGTCGAGCATGATGTTGATGGTGTCGGGGATTTCGGCGCTCGATTCGGTGAACTGGAAGGTGCCGCCGTGCGCGGAGCCGAAGGCGGGGAAGCGCAGCCCCAGGGCCTTGATCAGCCGCGTGACGCGGTGCACCAGCAGGCCCGCCGGCGCGCCGCCGGAGTAATCGTAATAGCGGATCCAGTTGAAGTACCGTTCGGCGTCGAAGGGGCGCTTGGGAGCGGGTCCCAGAAACAGCTCCCAGTTGAAGTTGACCCCGGGCCGGAGGTCGGGATCGGGCGGCTTGAGCCAGAAGTCGCCCCGATAGTTGCGGGAGTAGTCGATCTGCGCGATGACGACTTTGCCGAGGGCGCCGGACTGCACGTACTTGTAGGCCGTCTCGTAGGAGTCGTCGGACATGCTCTGCACCCCCACCTGCATCTTCACGCGCGCCTTGCGGACCGCGGCCACCACCTGTTTGGCCTCCTCCACCGTGTGGGTCATGGGCTTTTCGCAGTAGATGTGCTTGCCCGCGGCGGCGGCATCCACGGCCATGCGGCCGTGCCAGTGGTCGGGGGTGGCGATGATGACAAGGTCGATCGAGGGATCGGCCAGCATCTCGCGGTAGTCCTGGTAGGCCCTGCCGCCGGTCAGTTGGGCGGCGCGTTGGGCGCGCTTGTCGAAGACGTCGCAGACGGCGGTGACTTCGACGTTATCGCTCTCCTTCATCTTGAGGAGCGACTGGATGTGCGCGCCGGTGCCCCGGATGCCGCTGCCGATCACCCCGGCGCGGATCCGGTCGGAGGCTGGCTGGGCGGAAGCCAGCATCGGTGCGGCAACGGCGAGGCCGGCCAATCTTCTCCTGGTAAGGGTCATGGTGTGCGCTGCTCCTGGTTTGTGTGCCCCGGCGGGGCTGTCGGGGGGGCGGCGCCCGCCGGGCGCCGCCGTTTCCCGCGATGCTAAAAGCTCAAGCGGAAGCCAAAACGGAACTTCCGCTCATGCCCGGCGAAGGCGCCGGTAATGGCCATGAAGTTGTTCGTATTGACAACTTCGCCGGTAGATGCATTCACCGTCATATTACTGACATTCGCGCCGGGATTGTTAAAGCGCGGGGTGTTGGTGAAGTTGAACGCCTCGGCCTTGAACTGCAGGGTGAAGCGTTCCCGGATGCTGAAGTCTTTGAACATGGCGAGGTCGGCCTTCTGGAAGCCCGGTCCCCGCA
>JAWLGN010000443.1:0-3058 GCA_041685075.1 Bryobacteraceae bacterium | reverse complement strand
GCCGAACTCGTTGCGGATCAGGGTGGGGGCCTTGTCGCTGAAGTCTTCGCGCCGGCGCGCCCTGCCGATGGCGTTATTGCGATGCGTTTCGAACAGCGAACCGTGCAGTTCGTTGGTGCCGCTCTTGGTGGAGAGGATGACGGTGGTGGGCCGGTTGAACTTGGCCGAAGAGCTGTTGTTCTCCACCTTGAACTCCTGGATGGTGTCCAGCCCCGGGGGACGGCGGACGGTGCCGCCGGTATTCCGGTCGCTCAGGGCCGAGCCGTCCAGCACGAACTCCTGGGAGCCTTCGCGCAGGCCGTAGGCTCGGTTTCCTTCCATGCCCGGCACGGTCACCAGCAGGCTGGAGATGAAGCGGCCGTTGATGGGCAACTGCTCGATGCGCTGCCGCTCCAGGACGTGACCCAGCACCGGCGTGTCGGTCGTCACCAGCGGCGTGGCGTCGGTGACCTCGATGGTGGTGGTGGTTTGTCCGGGAACGAGTACGATCTCGACCACCGCACTTTGCTGCACCTGAACGGTGAGCGAGGCTTCGTACTTTTGCATACCGGCCGACTCAGCCGTCAGCCTGTAAGATCCTGGAATGAGACTGGGGAACAGGTAGAAACCGGACTCGTTGGTGCTCGTCCGGTTGGCCGCCCCGGTCGCAGAATTTGTAATTGTAACGGAGACGGACGGGATGACCGCTCCGGTCTGGTCGCGTACGGTCCCGCTCACGCGGGCCGTGCTGCTTTGTCCATTTAACAGCGGCGCGAAGGCTAGCACCGCCATGGAAACGACAACGATCCTGGCGAACTTCATCAATCTTTTCCCTCCCGGCCAGGTACGGATGGTCCAGCGGACCACCTCGCCCCCTCTGGCAGTTAGTTAGGGTAGGTTATATACTAAACCAACGGCCATGTCAAGCGGATTAGAAGCGCGCATCAGCGGAATTTCGATTTTCGAACGGACAGCGGCACTGCCGGGCGCCGGTGGAATCCCGGGCCCCCGGGCGGACCCTTTGCTCATGAAAGGGATGAACGCCTTCGCGCTCCTCCAGTTGTTGCGCATCCACGGCGCGTTGTCGCGCTCGGACCTGGCGCGGCTGACCGGGCTCAGCCGTCCCACCGTGTCGGACCAGGTGAACGGGCTGATTGAGCAGGGCATCATCGTGGAGGCGGGCTCCGGGCGAGTGGGATCGCAGGGCGGCAAGACTCCCACGCTGCTGCGGTTGAACCGCGGCTACGGCCGGATCCTGGCGGTGCACGTCCGCTCGGGCGGCATGCGGCTGCAGGCCACCAATCCCGAGGGGGAGGTCCTGGACGAACAGTGGATTGCCGCGGAAGGACGGCCGGACCAAAACGCGCTGATCCGCAACATCGCCCGGGGCATCCATTCCATGCTCAAGCGGCCTGGCCCGCGCCTGCGGATCATCTGCATGGCGATGCCCGGGGTGGTGGATTTCCGGGAAGGCGTGGTGCTGGAGACCGACAGCGTGTACGGGTGGCGCAACCTGCCGGTGCGGCAGTTGCTGGGCCGGGAGTTCCGCGTGCCGGTGGTGGTGGACAACGACGTGAACCTGGCGGCGTTGGCGGAACTGGAGGCCGGCAGCGGACCGGAAGCGGAGACTTCGCTGTTTGTGGAACTCGAAGCCGGCATCGGCGCCGGCGTGATGACCAACGGGCGAATTCACCGGGGGGCGCACTGGGCGGCCGGCGAGATCGCCCACATGGCGGTGAACATGGCGCAGACGCCGCTCGAGCGGGAGCGCCTGCGGGGTCCGCTGGAATCCAACGTGGGGATGGACGCGGTGGCGGCACGCATCTGCGAACTGGCGCGGCGGTCCGAAAGGCTGGCGCAGTTGTTGCGGGAGATGCCGCCGCTGGCGGCCCTGGTGGAGGCGGCGCGCCAGGGAGACGAGGCGGCGGAGTCCTATGCCGCCGAACTCGCCCGCGTGCTGGGGATGGCGTTAGCGAACATGTCGGCCTGCTTCGATCCCCGGCGCATTGTCTTGCGCGGCGAAGCGTTCACGGCGCTTTTGGATAGAATTCGCCAGGCCTTCGCGTCGGTTTTCCGCTGGCCGGTGGAGCTGGAACTTTCGCGGCTCGGGGAGAATGCCCCCTTGCGCGGCGCCGCGTTGGCGGGCCTGCAGACGATTTTCGAGAACTGCGCCATGGCCACCGGCACCGGCACGAGGGGCGCGGCCGCAGCCGAAGCCGTCACCGGCCGCGCCGCTACCCGGCCCACGCGCTGAGCGCCCCAGCGGCGTCTTTGATCGCCACTGGGTACAATGGGGGCGGAAGGCAATCCGGGCTGGTGTCCGGGACAGTCTTCAAAACTGTTCGGCGGCCGGCGAGGCCGCTGGTGTGTTCGATTCGCACTGCCTTCCGCCAGTTCTCCGGGCGGCTGTTGAGGCTACAATCGGGTCATGGACAACAACGCTCCGGCCACGAAACAGGATCTCGCTGCCGCTGAAGCCCGCCTGAGCGAGCAGATCCGCCACGTCCAGAGCCCGCTTCTGAAAGCGTTTCTCCCCTGGCAGGAACAGGTCCGCATTCAGTTCCACGAGTTGGACAGCAACACCGCAACTACGGTGCAGGCCATCAAGCAGCGGATGGAAGTCCTGGAACGGCGGCTGAGCGAGATCGAGAAAAAGCTGCTTCTAGAGCCTCCCGCGGCGTGAGCGGTCGCCAGCCGGCTGGGGCGCGCAGGGCAACGGCCCTACGATAACCCCAGCAGCGCGGCGGCGTTGCCCGAACGGATCTTCGCCTTATCCGCTTCGCTAATGTCCTGCACCTCGATTTTGAGTAGCGCGGGGTCGGGATAGTGGAACGGCATGCCGGTGCCGAGCAGGATGCGGTCCGCGCCCAGGGTGGCAATTAAGCGCCCCAGTTCGTTGCCCATAACCGCCGAGGTGCGCCCCACGTCGATCCAGTAGTTCTGCGGCAGGCCGTTATCTTTCCTGCCCAGCGATCCGAATCCGTTGCCGTTCAGCAGCGCGAACTTCGCCCGCGGGCAGGCGCGGAGGATCGGCTCGACCTCCGGCGGGGTGAGGTCCGGCACCTCCACCAGCCAACTG
>JAWLGN010000099.1:0-16976 GCA_041685075.1 Bryobacteraceae bacterium | reverse complement strand
TTCCTCGTTGCCTCCCTGCGGGTTGCGGTAGGTGATGGCGCCGGCGCTGGAGACCGCGGCGCGGCGGAATCCCTTGGCGTCCATCAGGCGGAGGAGCGCCGGAGCGGTGTTGTGGCGCAGCCGGCGGAAGGCGAAATGCCCCAGGTAGGCGTTGATGTCGATCATCGGGAGCCTCGCTTGGAGAGAATGGCGGCCATGTTGTCGCCCAGGATCTTCCTGCGGTCCTGGGGGCTGAGCTGCGCGGCCCGCACCTTCCCCACGCCCGCGGTCATGCTCATGTCGCAGCCGAAGAGCACGCGGTCCGCGCCCAGCAGCTCGACGCACATCTCCACGACGCCCTCGTCGACGACGCTGCCGCTGGTGTCCAGGTAGACGGTGGGGGCGTTGCGCAGGGCCTTGATGGTCCACTCCCAGTCGCCGCCGCCGTTGACGTGCCCGCAGATGAGCATGGCTTCCGGATAGCGCTTCGCCAGTTCGGCGATGTGGCCGCCGTCGCTGATGCGCGGCTGCTGCTCGTTGTAGAAGTGCATGTGGCCGGCGTGGAAGAGAATCGGAACGCGCAACTGGATGACGGTCTCGACGATGGGGTAGAAGACCGGCTCGTTGGCCCAGTACTCGTTGTAGACCTTCAGCCCGATGAAGCCGCGGTCTTCCACGTAGCGGCGGATCTCCTCGACGGCTTCGCGGGTGTAGCCGGCGTTGACGTAGACGTAGGGAAGCAGGCGTCCGGGGAAGCGTTTGGCGATCTCCCAGGCATGGGCGTTGGCTTCGCGGAACTGGTCGGCGGTGGCGGGGCGGCGGGCGGTGAGCAGGGAGCAGCAGAGCTGGTCGATGCCCAGCTTATCGGCGGCCTCCACCAGCATGCGGTTGGGGTCGCGTCCGCCCGTCGACCGGTAGAAGTGCGCGTGGCAGTCGATGACGCGGGCGGGGCGGGCCTCTGCGGCGGAGAGAGTCGGGCCGGCGAAACCGGCCGCCGCCGCGCTGCCGAGAAAGCTTCGTCTGCTGAATGTGTGGGGCATGCGGGTTTCCGTCGGGAGCATGATAGCACCGGCGGCGGCGCGGACGGAGCGGCGGCGGCGGCCGTATCTTGCAAGATGAAAATTGCCAGGATGAAAATTGCCAGGATGAAAATTGCGCTACAGGGTGGCGGGCCAGCCGCGGCCGCCGGGTTTGCCGGGAGTGGCGAAGGCCGGGGGCAGGTAGTCATACGTCGCGTGCATCCACTCGCTCAGCCGGTGCTTCATCTCCTGGAGCGCGTCCTGGTGCGCGGGATCGCCGGCGAGGTTGCGGAACTCGTTCGGATCCTCGCGGACGTCGTAGAGTTCGAGCATGGGGCGGGAGGGCTCGAACAGGGCGGCGTGTTCGGGGCGCAGTGTGCCGCGGCGCGCTGCGCGAAGCATGGCAGCCCAGGTGGGGGAGTCCGCCAGGTCCCAGGCTGGGCGATAGGGGAAGTGCGGCGCGGCGTTGAAGATGAGCTTGTAGCGCGCCGTGCGCACGGAACGGATGGGGTCGAAGTTGTCGTGCCAGTTGCGCTCCGAGCAGACCTCGGTGCGGGGCTGGTACGCGCCTCCGGTGAGGAGCGGCAGGAAGCTGCGGCCCTGCATCTTGCGTGGGGTGGCGATGCCGGCCGCTTCGAGCCAGGTGGGGGCCAGGTCAACGTGGGAGATGAGTTCGTCCCGCGCGGCGCCGGCGGCGATGCGTCCCGGCCACCAGGCCAGCAGCGGCACCCGGATGCCGGGATCGTAGCATCCGCCCTTGGCACGCGGGAAGGGCATACCGTTGTCGCCGGTGAAAACGACCAGGGTGTTGCGATCGAGGCCCCGGCTGCGCAACAGGCGGAATAACTGGCCGCACTCGGCGTCCATGCGGGCGATCGAGTCGTAGTAGTGGGCCAGATCGCGGCGCACTTCGGGGAGGTCCGGCAGGAAGGGCGGCACCCGCACGGAGCGCGGGTCGTGCGGCGGGTTGAACGCGCCGGGGCGATAGGGGCGGTGCGGATCCGTGAAGCCCAGTTGCAGCCAGAAGGGCCGGCCGGCGGGAAGCGCGTCGAAGAATTTTTCGAACGGCACGTTGCGGCCGCCGTAGAAATCCCAGCGGCGGTCGAAGGCCGCGCCCTGGTGCACCTTGCGGAAGGCGCCGGTGTAGTAGCCGCGCTCCTTCAAGGGTTCCAGAAAAGTGGGCTCCCACTCGGGCATGGGGGTGTGGAGACGCGAGGTGGCGGTGGTGTGGGGTGTGCAGCCGGTGAAGATGGCGGAGCGGTTGGGGCTGCACTGCGGCGCGGCCACGTAGCAGTGGTTGATGCGCATGCCTTCGCGCGCCATGCGGTCCAGGTGCGGGGTGCGGACGGCGGTGTTGCGGTAGCAGCCCAGGTCGCTCCAGGAGTGGTCGTCGGAAAGCAGGAAGACGAAGTTGGGCGCGTCTGCGGCGGCACGCGCTGCAGCGGGTGCGGCCGCGGCGGAGCGGAAAAGCGATCGTCGCGTGAGCTTCATGGTCGGACTACCAAGGTACATCAGCCGCTGCCGCCGGGTACAATGCCGTGCGAATCACGCTATGAATCGCCGCCGCTTCTTGTATGGCGCCGCCGGCCTTGGGGTAGCTCCCCTGGCCCGCGCGAGGGAGAGCCGCGTTATTTCGCTGGCGGGCCGCTGGGGCTTCCGGCTCGGGCCGGAGGGCGCAGGCCCATTGACGGACGAAGTCAACCTTCCCGGAACCACCGACGAAAACCGGCGCGGAACGCCCGCCGACCCCGCCAAGCCGATTATCTCCCGGCTCACGCGCCGGTTCTCCCACGTGGGACCCGCGTGCTACGCGCGCGAGGTGGAGATTCCCGGCGATTGGGCCGGCAAACAGGTTTCGCTGTTTCTGGAGCGGACCAAGTCCGCGCGGATCTTTGTCAATGGGCGGCTGGTGGGCGCCGAGGCGAGCCTCAGCACGCCTCACGTGCACGACCTGAGCGAGGCGATGACGCCCGGGCGGCATACGCTGCTCGTCGAGGTAGACAATACTCGCAACGCGCCGGGCGGAGACTCCCACGCGGTGACCGACCAGACCCAGACCAACTGGAACGGCATCCTCGGGCGAATGGAACTGCGCGCCGCCGATCCGGTGTGGATTCGCGGCGTGCAGGTAACGCCGGATGCGGCGCGCGGCGCGGCGGTGGTACGGGTGAAGATTGGCAATCGCACCGCGGCGCCGGTTTCCGGTTGGGTGCGGCTGGCGGCGGAAGGCTGGAACCATCCCAAGGCGCACCGGCCGCCCGCCCGCCGCCATAGTTTCCGCGCCGCGGAGGGCGAGACCGCGCTGGAGATCGAATACCCCATGGGGCGGGAGCCGCTGCTGTGGGACGAGTTCACCCCGGCGCTCTACCGCCTGACGGTATCGCTCGAAGCCGGCGGGCACCGCGACCTTTGCGAGATCGCCTTTGGGATGCGCGATTTCAGGCGCGCGGGGACGCAGTTTTCCATCAACGGCCGCACCGTCTTCCTGCGCGGGAAGACCGATTGCTGCGTGTTCCCGCTCACCGGCTACCCTCCCATGGACATGGCGGGCTGGCTGCGGGTGCTGCGGATCGCGCAATCCTACGGCATCAACCACTATCGCTTTCACAGTTGGTGCCCGCCCGAGGCGGCCTTCGACGCGGCGGACCGCCTGGGCATCTACATGCAACCCGAACTGCACGTGTTCGGCGGGAAGGATTTCACCGATCCGGAGCGGCGCAGGCTCCTTACCCGGGAGTGCGAGCGAATTCTCGAAGCCTACGGGCATCATCCGTCGTTTGTGATGTTCGCCTGGGGGAACGAGATCAGCGCCGGAGGCGAGGAGATGGATGAACTCACCCGGCACGCCCGCGCGCTCGACCCCAGCCGGCTGTACGCAGCCGGGTCGAACAACTTCTACCAGGAACCCCAGCCGCCCGTCGCGTGCGACTACTGGACCACCTACTGGACCGCGGGCAAATGGGCGGAGGCCACCGGCGGCCCGGATGAGAAATACGTGCGGGGCTCCTTCGCCAAGCACTGGGTAGGCCACGTCAACAACCGGCCGCCATCCACCATGACGGATTACCGCGCTTCGATCCAGGGTGTGGCGGTCCCGGTGATCAGCCACGAGATCGGCCAGTACCAGGTGTACCCGCGAATCGCCGAGGCGGCGAAGTACACGGGTGTTCTGCGGGCACAAAACATCGAAGCCGTTCGCGACCGCCTGGAGGCTGCCCACATGCTGGACCAGGCGGACGATTTCGTGCGGGCGTCCGGAGCGCTGGCGGTGATCTGCTATCGCGAAGAGATCGAAGCCGCGCTGCGCACGCCCGGCTTCGGCGGTTTTCAACTGCTCGACTTGCAGGACTTCCCGGGCCAGGGCACTGCGCTGGTGGGAATTCTCGACGCGTTCATGGATTCCAAGGGGCTGATTACACCCGAGGAGTGGCGCCGCTTCTGCGCGCCGGTGGTGGCGCTGGCGCGGATGCGGAAATACTGCTGGACGGCGGAGGAAACCTTCGAAGCCGAACTCCAGGTTGCCAACTACGGCCGTGGCGCGCTGCCCGAGGGGAGAGCGCAATGGGTGCTGCGCTCGACCGGCGGGGTGCTCGAATCGGGCAGTCTCAAGGCTCCGCCAATTCGCCAGGGCGGGTTGACGTCCATCGGGGTTGTACGGGCGCCGCTCGGCCAGTGCCCCACGCCGTCGCGCGTGGAGTTTGAGATCTCTCTCGCGGGCGGCGCTGTGAGAAACAGCTACCCGGTTTGGGTGTACCCGGCGCAGGCGGAGGTGCGGGTGCCGCCGGCGGTCCACGTGCGGCGGGCGTTCGACGATGAAACCCGGGCCATTCTGGCGCGCGGCGGCCGCGTTCTCCTGATACCGGAACCCGGGCAACGGGCGAACAGCGCGGCGGGCGCCTTTGTGCCCGATTTCTGGTGCTATCCGATGTTCGAGAGGTACAGCCCGCCCGGGACCATGGGGATTCTGTGCAACCCCGAGCACCCGGCATTGGCGGGGTTCCCGACATCCTTCCATAGCGATTGGCAGTGGTGGCACATCGTGAAGCACTTGCGGCCGGTGATTCTCGATGAAGCCGACCCCGCTTTCCGCCCGGTGGTGCAGGTGATCGACAATTTCCGGCGCAACCACAGGCTGGGGCTCATCTTCGAGGCCCAGGTGGGGGCCGGCCGTTGTCTGGTTTGCTCCGCGGACCTGCCGGGGCACCGCGACCAACCGGCGCCCCGGCAACTGCTGCGCAGCCTGCTGGCCTACATGGCGTCGGAGAGCTTTCAGCCAGCGGCTCGATTGGATGCCGGAACCTTGGCACGGCTGCTGGGCAATACGCCCGGTGCGGCTTCGGCTTAAAACCGCAACCGCAGCGTCACTTGCGCGGAGCGGGCGCCCCCGCTCTGGAACATGGGCGCCAGTCCGCTGGCCGGGCTGCCGGTGCCGAGCATCAGGTTGAGCATCGAGGAAGACTGGCCGAACAGGGGGCTGACCAGGTACTTGGCCGGGTCGCCGAAGTTGGCCTGATTGAAAGCATTGAAGGCTTCGAAGCGCAGCTCCAGGCTGGTGTGCTCGCGAAGGCGGAACTCGCGCCGCAGCGCCAGGTCCGCCTGGGACATGCCGAAGCCGGTGAGGGCATTCCGCCCGAGGTTGCCCTGTACGGCTTCGCCGGCCATGCGAAAGGCCTGGCTGTCGAGCCGCTTGCCACCGGGGGCGGCGGGGTCCGGCACCCACGCGGGGCGGCCCGCGACGACGTCGGGGCGGAAGACGTTGGCGAAGATCAACCCGGCGTGGCGCTCGGCGCCGAAGACCGTGAGGGGGAAGCCGGAGCGCGCGCGGAAGATGCCGTCGAGCGCCCAGCCCCGGGGCAGTTCCCAGGTGAAGGCGGCGCTCAGGGCGTGGCGCACGTCGAAATCCGAGGAGCCGCGGTCCGATTGGGGGGTGAGACCGCCGCCGGCCCAGTGCACCAGGGCGTCGGTCGAGCTGTTGTCGATGGAGTGCGACCAGTTGTATGTCGCCAGCACCTGGAGGCGCCGCTTCAGCCTGCGGCGGTAGACCAGTTGCAAGCCGTGATAATCGGAGGCCCCGTGATTGGTAGCCAGCGCCACCCAGGAGACCGGGCTGCTGCCGGCGCCTCCCATCTCGCGGCGGATGAGGCGCCGCCCGGCCGAACCCGCGTAGCCTACGGACACGGTCTCGCCGTCGGCCAGTTCGCGCTCCACCGAAACGCTCCACTGTTTCACCAGGGGCAGCCGCAGGTCGCGCAGGAAACCGAAGCTCAGCAGCGTGGAGAACGGCGAGTGGCGCGGGCTGAGGTGCTGCCAGATGTCCAGCGGGCCGCCGTTGATGAGGTCCGTGGCGATGCTGATGCTGGAGGCGTAGTATAGCCCGGCGCCGGCGCGCAGGACGGTCTTCCCTTCCCTGCCCGGCGCGTACGCCAGGCCGATGCGCGGCGCGAAGTTGCCGTAGGTGCGGGGCCAGAGAGGGCGCGATTCCTCCACCACGATGTTGCGTTCCGGGTCCAGGAAGTAGGCCTCGGGGTCGGGCACGGGCGCGGGGGTGAACTCCCAGCGCACGCCTCCGGTGACGGTGAGGGAGGGGCTGATGCGCCAGGTGTCCTGCGCCAGGAGGGAAAGCTCGTGGAGCGCGGTGCTACCCCGCCGCGGGTCGGTGATGCCCATCCAGTAGTTGCTGTCGCCGCTGAGGTCCGCCACGGTGTCGGTGATGATGCTCAGGGAGCCGGAGGCGTCGTAGCGCGAGGGCGCGAGCAGCCTGTAGTCCAGGCCCAACCGCACGGTGTGGGCGCCGCGGTAGAGCGTGGCGGTCTGCACGGCCTGAAACTGCCGTTGGCGGCGCCGGCCTTCGTGGCCGGATACCAGGTCGCCAACGCCCGCGATGGCAAAGCGCGCCAGGTAGCCGCAGCCGGCCTCGGAGGAGCGCAGGAAGTGAGCGATGGCCGCTTCCAGGGCGCAGCCGCCGGCCTGGCCGGCCTGCCGCCAGTGCGAGGAGAGGTACGCGCTGGAGCCGTTGATGCGGGAATCGAACACGGCTCCGGCGCCGGGCCGCGCGTTCAGCCCCAGGGTGAGGCTGCGGGAGCGCAGGTCCAGGCGGTTGATTTGGGAACTGCCGAATTCGTTCCAGGAAGGCGCCTCATGGTAGCGTGCGAAGGAGCTTACCGAACCGCTCCAAGCGTGGTCCAGGCGCAGGCTGGCGGCATCCAGGCGGGAGGGCCGCCGGTTGCGCCCGCTCCACTCGGCCAGGTCGTTGCCGAAGTCGGCGCCGGTGGGCAGGGGGTAGAGGTCCAGCACCGGCCGCGCCCACTCGGCCGCGGCGGCGCGCGCGGCAAGCGACGGCACGGGCGCGCGCCAGGCAAAGGGCTGGCGCAGCCGCATGCCTTCGTAGGAGAGGAAGAAGAAGCTCCGGTCGCGGCGAATGGGGCCGCCCAGGCTCTGGCCGAAGTCGTGCATCCGGAGAGCGGCGCGAGTGTCGCCCTGGCGGTTAGCGAACCAGTCGTTGGCGCTCAGGGCCTCGTGCCGCAAGGCATAGAACAGGGAGCCGTGCAGTTGGTTGGAACCGGAGCGGGTGCTGAGCGAGACGGTGGCGCCGGGCAGGCGGCCGAACTCCGGCAGGACGGTGGAAGTCTCGACGCGCATCTCCTCGATGGCGTCCAGCGAGACCAGGGAATGCAGGCTGCCGATGGCGCTCATGCCGGGCAGGGCGCCGCCGGTGGATTGCGCGGGCAACCCGCCGCCGCTGACCCCTGTATTCGCGCTGGCGCCATCCACGGTGAAGTAATGGGTGTTGGGGCGCTGGCCGTTGGCGGTGAACTGGCCGGATTCGCCGCGCGTGGCGGGGGTTACGACGGTTCCGGGAACCAGTTCCACCAGGCTGAGGACGCCGCGGCCGTTGAGCGGCAGGCGGTCCATCTCCTCGCGCGGGAGCACCACACCGAGGGCGGCGCTTTCGCGGTTGACCGGCGGGGCCTCGCCCGAAACCGTGATGGTCTCCTGGGTGCTGCCCACCGGGAGGATGAAATCCAGGCGCGCGGGGCGCGCCGCCTCCAGCCGCACGCCGAAGTGGATGACGGTACGGAAGCCGTCCTTGCGCACCGTGACCTTGTAGACCCCGGGGCGCAGCGAGGCCACCAGGTAGCGGCCATCCAGGCCGGATTGCGTAACGCGGCGGAAGCCGGTTTCCTCGTCGACGACGGTGATCTGCGCACCGGGCACGCGCGCCTCGGAAGGGTCCAGGATGGAACCGGCCAGGTAGGTGCCGGGACGGGCGGCAACCGGCGCACAGCTCAGCAGGCACAGGAGAAGGAGGGCCATGAAGCGGCCGGCATTCATCTCCGGGCGGCTCCAGCCTCTCGGGCGGGCGGTGCGCCGCGCCGGTCCTCCCAGGCTTCCACGCGTACCCGCAGTTCCGCCATGGCGGCCAGCAGTTCGGAGGGAAGCCCGGTGGCGGGAACCTCCCCGGAAGCGGCGCCCAGCATGGCGGCCAGGAGCGTTTCCACGCGGCGGGCGGAGCGGAAGATCTCTTCCGCGGCCGGCTGCCAGGGCCGCGGAGCGATGGCCGGCGGCGCGCCGGGGGGCGTTCCGCCGAGCGGCTCCATGGCCGGGATCAGGATCCGTTCCATGGCGGCGGCGTGTTCGCCCAGCGCCTCGGCGTGTTCCCGGCCGAGTTCGTGCAGCAGTTCGCGGTCGCCGGCGGAGAGGCGGTCCTCCGCTTCCTGAGGGAAGCGCTGCGCCAGGCGGCGCAGGGCATAGGCGCGCGCCATCATGGAGTCGCTGCGGTCCAGCAGTTCGGCGGAGAGGCGCTCGAAGTGAAGGCGCCCGCCGAGTTGTTCCGCCAGGCGCCCGTCGTACTCCGTGTGCCCGCCGCCGACGGCGCGCTCGGAAGCATAGGCCGGGGGAAGCAGTTCCGCATCGCCGGGGTCGGAGAAACGCACCACCACGTTGGCGAGGCCGCCCAGGGCGTCCTGAATGCGGCGGCGGCGCTCCGGCGCGACCCCGACGCCGCTCACCAGGATGCGGCCGCCGGTGCGGGTCACTTCGACCGGGTCGCCGAGGTCGGCGCCTACCTGGTGCAAGGCGGCCAGCACCTGAAGCTCGTCGGCGAGGGTGGCGGAGGAGGGCGCCACGGCGACAGGAGCGGGCGGGGCCGGCGGCGCGGAACTCGCCAGCGGCGGAGGCGCCACGGGCCGGGCGGCCACCGCGACGATCTCCACCCACACGCTGTCGCGGAACTCCAGGCGGCTTTCGATGGGCCGCAGGTCGCGCGCGTCCAGCTTGAGGGTGGCTTGCATCAGTTCGCCCGTCTCGGCGGTGGTCTGAATCCGGTAGCAGTCGCCCAGGTCGGAGACTTCATCCCGCTTGTTCTCCAACCCGCCGCGCCAGGCCTGGAAAGAGCGGGCGCTGAGCGGATCTTCCCAATTATAATTCGCCGCCCGGAAGAGCGCCTGGAGCCGGGCCAGGGTTTCCGCGGCCTCGGGATCGACGGCCACGGGCTGCGCTCCCGCGGCCGCGCGGCTGACCTCCCGGTCCTCCGTACGGAAACGCAGGCGGTACGGCGCCGGGGGCCGCTCTTCCGCCGCTTCGACCGCCTTCTGGAGCAGCACGGCCGCCTGCACCGAAGGGGCATTGCGCCACTGGTGCACGATGAGGGCGAAAACCAGCACCAGGGCGAGCGCCGCGGGCGCCCAGCGGGCCACGGCCGTGCTGCCGGCGGCCGCCCGCAGCCGCTCCCACAGGCGGGGGCGGGCCGGCTGGGCGTCCATCTGTTCGAAGCGCCGGTAGATGTTCATCCACGGCGCGGGGGGCGGCGGCAGGTGCTCGGCCATCAGGGCGCGGTAGCGGACGCAATCGCCGACGGTTTCCTGGAGCTGCTCGAGTTCGGTACGGCACTGCCAGCAGGCTTCCAGGTGCGCCCGCACCTGGCGCGCCTCGCGCGCCGGCAGTTCGCCGTCGGCGTAGCGGAGCAACTGGCCGCTGTCGGGATGGCGCATGGCAAGCCTACTCACTGTGGGCCTTCCTTAACCGGGCGATGGCCCGCCGGAGAAACTCCCCCACCGTGGACGGGCTGATCCCCAGGGCGGAACCGATCTCCGGGTACCGCAGTCCTTCCAGCCGCAGGTACAGGCAACGCCGCTGCTGCTCGGAGAGAGCCTCCACGGCGCGGTGCAGCCTGAGGGCGCGTTCGCGCTCCAGCAGGCCGCGCTCGGGGTCGGGCGCCAGCGTTTGCAGCCGGGCTTCCACAGCGGAGTCGAAGGGCAGTTCGGGCCCCTCGCGCTCCCGGACTTTCAGCCCCAGGTTGTGCGCCACCCGAAAGACCCACGCGCGGGCGTTGCGGATCTCCTCGCCTTTCCTGAGCGTCGCGTACAAACGAAGAAACACCTCCTGGGCGGTCTCCTGGGCTTGAGCAGGGTACAATCCGAGGGTCAGAAGGTAGCGGTAGACGTCCTCGCGCGCCTCCTCGAAAAGGCGGCCCACCTGCTCGTGGAGCCGCAGAACAGCACGCTTCTGCCGGGCGGCTCCTGCCAGTTCCCCGCCCAGTGATTCGATCGTCAACATACAAAGACCCGGACAGCCCGGGTTTCCACTACACCCCCACCCAAAATAATCGACAACTTTCGCAACTTTCCCTGGTTCGAGTGTAGTTCAAATCGGCTTTTCCGGGTCTTAGGAGTAGCGGAACCTGTAGCAGATGCCCATGCGGAAACTCGACCAGCATGTATGTGTTGTCATCGTAACGTACAACAGCCGGCGTTACATCCGGGCGTGCCTGGATGCCGTGCTGCGCCAGGAGGGAGTGGCGCTGGAGGTGGTGGTGGTGGACAACGCCTCCACAGACGGCACGGTGGAGGAACTGGAGCGTTACCAGGGGCGCATCCGGCTGATCCGCAACCGCCGCAACACGGGGTTTGCGGCGGCGCAGAACCAGGCCATCGCGGCGGGAGGAGGCGACTGGGTGCTCTCGCTCAATCCGGACGCGCTGCTCTCGCGGGAGTTCATCGCCAGGCTGGTGGCAGCCGGGGAGATGGACGACCGGGTGGGGACGGTGTGCGGCCGGCTGCTCTCGATCGGCCCCGGCTTCGAGCCGCTCGATCGACCCCGGATCGATTCCACCGGCATCTACTTCACTCCCGACATGCGGCACTTCGACCGCGGCTGGCGCCAGCCGGACAACGGCTGCTACCGGAAAGTGGAGTACGTTTTCGGCGCCACCGCCGCGGCGGCGCTCTACCGCCGGGCGATGATCGAAGACGTCTCCATCGACGGGGAGTTCTTCGACCCGGATTTCTTCGCCTACCGGGAGGATGCCGATGTGGCCTGGCGGGCGCAGTTGCTGGGCTGGCGCTGCATCTACGAGCCGGAGGCGGTGGCCTGGCACGTGCGCACGGTAGTGCCGGATAACCGGCGCTCGGTGCCGGCGGTGCTGAACATGCACTCGGTGAAGAACCGGTTCCTGCTGAGGATCAAGAACACGACGCCGGGCCTGCTGCGGCGCTACTGGCTGCCCATGGCGGCGCGGGACGCGCTGGTGGTGGGCGGCTGCCTGCTGTGGGAGCAGAGTTCGCTGGCGGCTTTCTGGCGCCTGGCGCGCTGCCTGCCCCGGGCGCTACGGCGGCGGCGCGCCATCATGGCCCGCAGGAGGGCGAGCGACGAGGTGCTGGCCGCCTGGTTCAGCTCCCGGCCGTCGTCGGAACCAGTGCGCCGGCCGGCGGCCTCGCTCTCGATGACCGCCGGAGACGGCGCGCCGCAGTGAACCGGGCTATAGCGCCCTGCGCCCCGTACGTTTACCGCTGCTCAACGACGGGAGCGCGCAAGGCATCCTTCCCAAACGTCACGCGGTAAGTCCGGCCGGCGGCGCGGATCAGGGCGCCGAACTGGTCCGCTGTCTCGATACGCTCGATTGCCGGCATGGCGGCATTCGGGACGAGGGAGGGCCGCATCACGTTGAGGAAATGGTCGGTTCGCGCCGGCTTGGACGGCTCGACCTCGAGACGCCACCGGCCATATCCCGGGCCGAAGGTGGCCGCCTGCTCGGGCGTGCGCATCTCGAGGGGACGCTCCGGCGCCCAATTCAAGGAACGGTGGTTCGGGATCACGCCCTCGCTGAAGTCCTTGATCCAGAAATCCTTGATGTGCCGGTGATAGTGGCCTTTGGCCAGGCCGGGAGTAAAGAGGTCCGGATGAGCGGACGAGGCCGGCTCGCGGCCGCCGATCCTGCGGTAGCGGAAGTCGACCGGGAACAGCGTTTTCACCTTTAATTCGGCGTACCCGCTGCGAAGATCGAAGGTCTTCTGGTTCTTGTCGGATGGTTGGGCGTCGTCAACCACAATGCGCGCCTCATTCACATCCCTATGCACGCTCTCGCCCTCGTCGATCCGCTCGACCGTTCCGCCGACTTCGATGCGGTCGATGGCGTGCAGCAGCACCTTCTTTTCGAACGACGGATTGGTGGACTCCACCGTGTCGCCGACCAACACGAGATCGAGCGGCCGCAGATAAACCAGCCGCCGCCATACGCGAGTCACCTTCGGCGAATTGCCGGGGGTGGTGTAGCGCGGGTTGTTGTACGCATTCGTGAGATCGGCCGCAACAACTACGGCCGTGCCGTCGTCGTTGAACGACACCACCCTGGCGACGTCAAGGATGTCGCGGTTCTTCTCGAAATAGGCGGCGCTCGAAACGGCCAGACCCCGCGGGCTCATGGTCCGCTGCCCGCCGTCGTTGGGGATACAAGCCGGCCAGGTGGCCGACCCCATCTGGCGCGTCCACTCTCCTTTCTCGTTGCAGCCCATGCCGGCGATGAAGTTCCGGAAAATTTCCTTCGGATCTCCGATCAGGATGCCGTTCGAACTGACCGTCCGGATGTACCAGGAGATGTGGTGCGGCGAGAAGACTCCATTGTCATAATGGCCTGTCTTCGGGGCGAGGTCGCGGCGCTTGAAGATCGTGAAAGCCCCTTGATCCAGGTGCTGATGCGTGTCGATGTGAGGACCGGCCCAGAAGCCGATCCACGTCGCGTCGGGAGAATCCCAGTCCGACCGGATGTAGACGAATCCCATGCTGGGGTCGAAGAAAGACAAGCGCTTCGGCTCAACCAGCTTCGGCGGGGGCGAGTAGTAGAGCACCTCCCAAATGGACTCGGCGTCGGTGACCGCCTTGTCCACCGCAGGCTGCCGGTAGACCCAGTTCCACGTGTCCGCCTCCTCGGTGCCGCGGAAACGACGCGTCAGGATCAAGCCGATGCGGCGCAGGTTCCGTTTCTGCGACGTCATCCCGCGCACGTCGTCGCCGCCGACGTGCGACTGCTCCACGACGGGATGCGGCGAAACCGGCTCGACTGCGCCGGGTCCCCCAAACGTGCTCGGGTATGCGGCGAACGCATCGTACAGGAGCCGCTGCCGGAACCACGGGTGAGATGCGAACAGATCCTCCCCGCCTGCCGTGTAGGCGACGTTCGCCGCGAGGGTCCAGTTGACGCCCGTGGGGGAAGCCCCATAGCCGTTTCCTTCTCCCGTGGCGCCGCCCTTGCCGAGGATTTCCAGGCCGAGGAGCGTCTGGCGCCACCGCTCCCGGAAATACTCCATCATGCGTCCGGCATGGGGGTCGTCGCCGGTGATGGCGAAGGCCACGGCGGCAAGACCCTGTGTGACCACCGCGCCGTCGTTCCGCATGTAATCGCCGGCAGACCGGTTGCGCACGTGGGAATACTCGGCTTCGGCCTTCATCCACTCGATCAGATCCTTGCGCTGTTCGGGTGTCAGGGCGGCGTAGCACCAATCGTAGAACCGCGCAATGGTGCCCAGGAACGCACCGCCTGTGTAGGCCGCGGTATGGCTGTCGTTGTTGTACAAGTCCAGCAGTGTCGCCAGGCCTTCGCTCCGGTCGCGTCCGTTCTTGTAGATGCTGGCGCGCACGGTTTCCCAGGCGCAATCGAAGTGCTCCCGCGTCCCCTCGACAAGGTAAGCTAACGAGCAGGAGAGTATCGCGTTCTGATCGCCGCGCCTGGCCGTCCGCCGCTTGGTCCAGTCGGAAAAGCGGGTCCACGCGGGATGACTGTTGTCCCGCAGTCCACGCATGGTCTTCAGCGCGGCGGGATCTATCTCGATCCGCGGATGCGGCCGCAACGCGGCGTCAGCGCCGGCCGCAAGAAGCAATAGAGACAGAAGGGATTTCAGACGCAGCACCCCCCTATTCAAGCACAACAGGGAGCATGGGAAGCCACACACCGCTCCGGGGATTCGTTCAGGGTTCGTAAGCGGTCATGCCGCCAGGAGTGTTATACCTGTTGGGATAGTGAGGACCACACGACGTAACTTCATCGGGGCGGTGGCCGGCGCGCCCGCGATTCTCGGCAGCCGCCTGCGGGCGGCCGCACAGCGGCCCAATATCCTGTTTGCCATCTCCGACGACCAGAGCTGGGCGCATACAGGGATGGCCGGCGACAGCGTGGTGAAGACGCCCGCGTTCGACCGCGTGGCCCGGGCGGGCGTTTACTTCAGCAACGCGGTATCGGCTTCGCCGGGATGCGCGCCCTCGCGCGCCGCCATTCTGACCGGGCGCGTGCCCTGGCAACTGGAAGAGGCCGGCACGCACGCCAGCCACTTCCCGCGCAAGTTCCAGATCTACCCGGAGATGCTGGCCGCGGCGGGCTACCGCGTGGGGCTCACGGGCAAGGGCGCCGGACCGGCCAATTTCAAAGGCTCGGGCTGGCCGCACAATCCCGCCGGTCCGGAGTACCAGTCGAAGCGGGCGCGCAACGTGCCGAAGGGCGTCAACGCCAACGACTACGCCGCCAACTTCGAAGAGTTTCTGGGCGCCAGGCGCAAGGGCCAGCCGTTTTGTTTCTGGTTCGGCGCCACCGAGCCGCACAGAGCGTTTGAGGAGGGCGCGGGACTGCGCGCGGGCAAGCGCCTGGAGGACGTGAAGGTGCCGGCGTTCCTGCCCGACGTTCCCGAGGTGCGCAGCGACATCCTGGACTACTACGTCGAAATCGAGCACTTCGACCGGCACCTGGGCCGCATCCTCGAACTGCTGGAGAAGTCGGGCGAACTGGAGAACACCCTGGTGGTGGTGGCCTCCGATAACGGCATGGCGTTTCCGGGCGCTAAGGCCACCATGCGGGAGTACGGCATCCACACGCCGCTGGCGGCGTGCTGGCCGGCGCGCGTAAAAGGCGGACGCCGGGTGGAGGATTTGATCAGCTACACGGACCTGGCCCCCACGTTCCTGTCGGCGGCGGGGGTGGAGGTTCCCGGAGTGATGACGGGCCGCAGCTTCCTGGACGTGTTGACCTCGGGCCGCGCGGGCCGCGTGGACGCCGCACGCACCAGCGCGCTCTCGGGCCGCGAACGCCACTCTCACTCGCGGTTCGACAACCTGGGTTACCCGGCGCGCGCCATCCGGACCGCGCGCTATCTCTACATCCGCAACTTCAAGCCGGAGCGCTGGCCGGCGGGCGACCCGGAACTGTACGCCGATATCGACAACTGCCCCACCAAGACCTACATGATGGAGCACCGCGAGAAGCACGCGCGCGAGTTCCAGATCTGCTTCGGCAAGCGCCCGGCCGAGGAACTCTACGATATCGTCAACGACCCCGGCTGCCGGGAGAACCTGGCCGCTTCGCGTGCCCACGCGGCGGAGAAGGAGAAGCTGTGGGCGCAACTGGAAAAGACCCTGAAGGCGCAGCGCGATCCGCGCATGACGGGCCGGGGCGATATCTGGGAGAGCTACCCGCGCTTCTCCGCCATGCGCCCGCAGTTGGGCGGCTTCGCGGAGCAGGGGAAGTACAACCCGAAATACCAGTGAGGGGCGGGGCGGGCCCGCCCCCCGGTTCTTAGTAACCCCAGCGCCAAAGGGAGGCGCCGGCGGTGTAACCCGCGCCCACCGCGACGAAGACCACCAGGTCGCCCTTCTTCAGGCGGCGCTCTTCGATAGCTTCGCGGGTAGCCAGCGGGATGGTGGCGGCGGTGGTATTGCCGTAGCGTTCGATATTGATGAGCACGCGTTCGCTGGGAATGCCGAGGCGGCCGGCGGCAGCGGTGATGATGCGGCGGTTGGCCTGGTGGGGAACCAGCAGCGAAACGTCGGCGCCGGTGAAGCCGTTGCGTGCCAGCAGGTCGCGGCAGACTTCGTACATCTTGCGCACGGCGTATTTGAAGACCTGCTGCCCGTCCTGGTGGACGTAGTGCATACGCTTGGCGACGGTTTCCGCGGAGGCGGGGAGGCGGCTGCCGCCGGCGGGCATGTAGAGATACTGGCCGCCGGAGCCGTCCACCTCGCCGAGGAAGTCGATGAAGCCGGCCTCCTCGCCGTCTTCGGCGGGTTCCAGCAGCATGGCGCCGGCGCCGTCGCCGAACAGCACGCAGGTGGCGCGGTCGGTGTAGTCGATGATGCGGCTCATGGTATCGGCCCCTACGACCAGCACCTTCTTGTGCGTGCCGGCGGCCACCAGGTGCGCACCGGTGGTGAGGCCGTAGACGAAGCTCGAACAGGCGGCGATGAGGTCGAAGCCCCAGGCGCCTTTGGCCCCCAACCCGTGCTGCACGAGGCAGGCGGTGGAGGGGAACATCATGTCGGGCGTCACGGTGCACACCAGAATGGCTTCCAGTTCGGAGGCCGCGATGCCCCGCTGCGCCAGGGCGCAGCGCGCCGCTTCGATGGCCATGTCGCTGGTGGCGGTCGCGGGATCGGCGATGTGCCGCTCCCGAATGCCGGTCCGCTCCAAGATCCACTCGTTGCTCGTCTCCACCAGCCGTTCCAGGTCTGCGTTTGTCAGAACGCGCGGCGGCACATAACAGCCTAGCGCGGTGATTTTTGCTTTAGCCAAGGGTCCTCTCAGGATTTTCCAGGGTAGCAGACTGCGCGTCCAAGGAGCAGCAAAACGGTAAACGCAGGCGGTTCAGCGTCGCAGGCGCGAAAAAAACGTGTACATTGTTCCGTAGAAGGAAATCCCGAGAGAGGATGACGACATGAAGACGC
>JAWLGN010000098.1:0-17056 GCA_041685075.1 Bryobacteraceae bacterium | reverse complement strand
GGGGCTGAAAGCGGTGGGCCTGGCGCGGCGGCTGAAGACGCTGTGGCAACTGCCGGCGAGCACGCTCCGGGCCATGCGACTGCTGGCGGGCGCCCGCGCGGTTTTCAGCATGGGGGGCTACGCCGCCGGTCCCGCGGTGCTGGGAGCGCTGGCCCGGCGCATCCCCGTGGTGGTGATGGAACCCAACGCAATCCCCGGCTTCACCAACCGGCGCATCGCGCGGCTGGTGGCGCGCGCCCTGGTGAGCTTCCCCGAAACTGCGCGCTACTTTCCCCCGGGCCGCGCCGAGGTCACCGGACTGCCGGTGCGGGAGGAGTTCTTCAACATTCCGCCCAAACCGCGGGGCGAGGTCCTGACGGTCCTGATCACCGGCGGCAGCCAGGGATCCCGCACCCTGAACGAGGCCGCGCGGCAGAGCTGGCCGCTGTTCCGCGATGCGGGCTTCCCGGTGCGGCTGCTGCACCAGGCAGGGCGCGCGGCCGCCGCTTCGCTGGCCGAAGCATTCGCCGCTACCGGTCTCGCCGGCGAGGTCACCGCCTTCATCGACGACATGCCCGCCGCCTTCGCCCAGGCGGATCTCGTGGTATCGCGCTCCGGCGCCGGCGCCGTGGCGGAACTGGCCGCCGCCGGCAAGCCTTCCATCCTGGTGCCCTTCCCCTTCGCCGCCGACCAGCACCAGTTGCGCAACGCCGAAGCCGTCGCGCGCGCCGGCGCCGCGCGCCTCATCGAAGATCGCGAGATGAACGGCGAGCGCCTCTTCCAGAGCGTTCGGGAACTGGCGCTCGAACCCGGCGCGCTCGAGCGCATGGGAGCCGCCGCCCGCACCCTCGCCAAGCCCGGCGCCGCCGCGCGCACGGCCGACATCATGGAAACCATCGGAGGCACGCTTTCTTATTGACACCCGCACGTAAAGCCGAAACAATACGGAGAGGAAATGTTCTTTAAGGCCCGGCACCTCCATTTCACAGGTATCGGCGGCATTGGTATGAGCGGCATCGCCGAGGTGCTCCTCAACCTCGGTTACACGATCTCGGGTTCGGATCTGAGGCTCTCCCCCATCACCAGCCACCTCGCCGAACTGGGCGCAGACGTTCACGAAGGCCACGACGCCGCCAACGTCGCCGGTGCGCATGCCCTGGTGGTGAGTTCCGCCGTCGACGAGTCCAACCCGGAGGTGCAGGAAGCCCGCCGGCTGCAGATCCCCGTGATTCCCCGGGGCGAACTGCTGGCCGAGCTGATGCGCCTGAAGTACGGCATCGCCATCGCGGGCAGCCACGGCAAGACCACCACCACCTCCATGGCCGCCACCATTTTGAACCACGCCGGTCTCGACCCCACGGTTGTGGTGGGCGGCCGGGTGGGCACCATGGGCGGCTCCAACGCCCGCGTGGGCCACAGCGATTTTCTGGTGGTGGAGTCCGACGAGAGCGACCGCTCCTTTCTCAAGCTGGCCCCCATCCTGGCCGTCGTGACCAACATCGACCGCGAGCACCTGGACTGCTACAGCTCGCTCGAGGACATCCGCGGCGCCTTCATCGAGTTCGTCAACAAGGTGCCCTTCTACGGCGCCGCCATCCTGTGCCTGGACGATGAGAACGTGCAGGGCATTCTGCCCGAGGTGCGCCGCCGCACCATCACCTACGGAACCAGCGCACAGGCCGATCTTCAGGCCTCCGAGGTAGGCTGCGGGCACTTCGCGAGCGACTTCCGGCTGCGCTTTCACGGCCAGGACCTGGGCCGCTTCCACCTGGGCGTACCGGGCGAGCACAACGTGTTGAACGCCATGGCGGCGGTGGCGGTAGCGCTGGAGTTGAACGTCGCTCCGGACGCCTGCCGGGAAGCGCTGGCCTCTTATAGTGGAGTGGACCGCCGCTTCCAGGTGCGCGGGCGCGAGCGCGGCATCACCGTGATCGACGATTACGGCCACCACCCCACGGAGGTCCGGGCCACCCTGGCGGCGGCGCGGCTGTGCGGCTTTTCTCGCATTCACGTGCTCTTCCAGCCGCACCGTTTTACCCGCACGTATCATCTGATGGACGAGTTCGGCCGCGCCTTTCACCAGGCCGACAACGTCTTCGTTCTGGAAATCTACGCCGCCTCGGAGAAACCCATCGAGGGCATCACCGCCGAGGCGCTGGTCGAGCGCGTGCGGCAGTTCGGGCACCGCTCGGTGGAATACGTGGGCACCCAGGAGCGCGGCGTCGAGGCGCTCCTCGAGGCGGCCCGGGAAGGCGACCTGGTCCTCACCCTGGGGGCCGGAAACGTCTGGCAGGCGGGCGATGCCGTGCTGGAGCGCCTGCGCAACGGATAATATGGCACGCGAACGGGCCAAGACGGGCAGGTACTGGCGGCCGTGGCTGATGGCCGCGGCCGGCGCGGCGCTATTTGTCTCCACCGCCGCGGCCGCCTACCAGGTGCGCTCCTTCGCCCTCACCAGCCCGCAATTTACCCTGCGGCCCGACGACCCCACGGCCCTCACGGTGGTAGGACTGCAATACGCCTCCCAGGCGCGCGTCCTGCGGGTCTTCGAAGCCGATTTCGGCCGCAGCATCTTCGACATTTCGCTTGCCGAGCGCCGCCGCCGCCTGCTGGCTATCGATTGGATTCAGGAGGCCAGCATTTCCCGCATCTGGCCCAACCGCCTGGTGGTACGGCTCACCGAGCGCCGCCCCGTGGCCTTCGTGAACCTTCCGCTGGCCACCGGCGAAACGCGCGTGTTGCTGATCGATTCCAACGGACAGTTACTGGAACCGCCGGCGCAGTCCCGCTTCAGTTTTCCGGTGTTAAGCGGCATCACCGAGAACCAGAATGAAGCCGGGCGCCGCATGCGTGTCCGGGCCATGCTCGCGCTGCTCGACGAACTCGGCACGGATGTGAAGGAAATTTCGGAAATCAACGCTACTGACGTGGAGAATCTCCGGGTGGTGACGCAGGTGGATGGACGCCCGGTGGAGTTGTTGATGGGCGGCGGCAACTATCGCCACCGTTACCAGTCGTTTCTGATGCACTACCCGGAAATCCGCAAGCGCTCGGAGACGACCGTGACATTCGATTTGCGGCTGGACGACAGAATTACCGCGAGGAACTGAGAGGGTGGGGCTCCGCAGGCCGCACCCCTGAACATATGCCGGATAAACGCCTTTACGCCGTAGGATTGGATCTCGGGGGCGCGCACACCCGCTGCGTGGTGTGCGTGCTCGAGAGCGGCCGCATCCGCTTCCTGGGATACGGCCACGCGGAGTCGTACGGCTGGGTGAAGGGCAGAATCGTGGACCAGAAGGCGGCGGCGGATTCGGTCCTGGCCGCCCTGCGGGAGGCTGAGAAAAGCGCGCAGGTTTCCGTAGAGTCCGCCGTGGTAGGGTTGGGGGGCCCCACCGCGCGCGGCGCCAACGCCCGCGGCGTTATCGAATTGGGCCGCCCGCGCGAGATCGAGCAGCGCGACGTCAATCGCGCCGTCAACCGCGCCACTTATGTGCAGCTCATGGATGATCGCATGGTGCTGCAACTCTTCCCGCAGGACTTCGTGGTGGACGACCACCCGGGACACCGCGACCCGCGCGGCATGATGGCCTCCAGGCTGGAGGCGAACGTGCATCTCATCACCGCGTCCACCCAGGAACACAATACCGTAGTGGGGGTGGTCAACCTGGCTCACCTCTCCGTGGAGGAGACGGTCTTCGAGCCGGTGGCCGCCTGCTACGCCGCCGTGCTGCCGGAGGAGCGCCGCGAAGGCGTGGCCCTGGTGGACGTGGGTGCGCATTCCACGGACGTGGTGGTCTACTACGGCGAAGCATTGCAACTGGCCACCACGCTGCCGCTCTGCGCAGACCACTTTACGCGCGACCTGGCCGTGGGGGTGTGCGTCAACTTCGAAGATGCGGAGTGCATCAAGCGCCAGTTCGGTTCGGCGGTCTCCGCCAACACGGCCACCAATTCACTGGTCGAGTTGCCCGCCAAGGAGAACCGCGAGCCGCGCGAAGTTCCCCGCCGGTTGTTGAACGAAATTCTGGAAGCGCGCGCGCAGGAGCTGTTCAGCTTCGTCGAACGCGAAGTGGCGCGTGTGGGCATGGAGCGCGCCCTCATGGGCGGCTTGGTGCTGACCGGCGGAGGCACCAACCTGCCGGGCCTCTGCGATGTGGCCGAAGAGGCGCTCAAGTGCCAGGCACGCAAGGGCCTGCCGGTAGGGATCGCGGACTGGCCCGAAGAGATCGACGGTACGGATTGGACCACCGTGGCCGGCCTGGCCATGTACTCGGGGCGGCTCAAGTTGCAGACGGAAGTCGAGCGCCAGACCACCGGACTGTTGGGCAGGATTCTGAGCCGGTAGGCTGCGGCGGCACTTCCGTCCGGCCTCCCGGCGGGACTGAACCGTCCCGGTGAACTTGGGGTGAACAGCTTTTGCAAACGGCAAAAGGAGGTTGGAGATGGGCCTGATCGATGGCGAATTGGACGAGCTGAAATACGTAATCGAGGACGAAACTTCGAAGGGCGCGCGCATCAAGGTGGTCGGCGTCGGCGGCGGCGGCTGCAACGCGGTAGCGCGCATGGTGGACCAGGGACTCGAAGGGGTCGAGTTCTACGCCCTCAACACGGACGCGCAGGCGCTGGCTGCCTCGAAGGCCCCTAACCGCCTCCAGATCGGCGCGAAAATCACCAACGGCCTGGGCGCCGGCGCCAATCCGGACATCGGCCGCCAGGCGGCGCTCGAAAACACCGAAGCCATCATCCAACTGCTGCAGGGCGCCGACATGGTGTTCGTCACCGCCGGCCTGGGCGGCGGTACCGGTACCGGCGCCGCGCCCGTGGTGGCCTCCCTGGCCAAGGAACTGGATGCCCTGACGGTGGCGGTGGTCACCAAGCCCTTCCGCTTCGAGGGACCCAGGCGCATGCAGCTTGCCCAGCAGGGCCTGGCCAAGCTGGCCTCCACGGTCGATACCGTCATCGCCATTCCCAACGACCGGCTGCTCCAACTGGTGCCCCGCGGCACCAGCCTCTTCGAAGCCTTCAAGCTTGCCGACGACCTCCTGCGGCAGGCCGTCCAGGGCATCAGCGACATCATGGTCACCCCCGGCCTTATCAACCGCGATTTCTCGGACGTGCGGGCCACCATGCTGGGGATGGGCTACGCCATGCTGGGCACCGCCACCGCGCGCGGGGAGAACGCCGCCGTGGAAGCCGCCAAAGCCGCCATCAACTGTCCGCTGCTCGAAGACTCCCGCATTACAGGCAGCCGCGGCATCCTCATCAACATCACCGGCTCGGACCAGTTGGGCCTGCACGAAGTGGACGAGGCCTGCAACATCATCCGGGAAGCGGCCGCCTGCGACGAGGTGCAGATCAACTTCGGGGTGACCTATGATTCGACCCTGGCCGACGCCGTCAAAATCACGGTCATCGCCACGGGTTTCCAGCCCGAGGACGCGCCCGTGGTGAAGGCCACCGAGCGCCGCCCCGTGGACATCCTGGCCGAGACCCCACTGCCCGCGCACGATTCCGAACAACTGGTCTTGGAAGCCGAGCCGGAACCCGAAGCCGCCGCCGAACCCGAGCCCGAACCGGCTTACGACCCCGACGACCTGGATACCCCGGCGTTCATGCGCCCGCGGCGGCTGATTAACTAAGCCGCTGCGCCGCAGGGCTCCCCGAAGGCGTGCAGCACCACCGTCCTCCGGTGAGGACGCGAGCGGTGCTCGAACAGGTAGATGCCCTGCCAGGTGCCCAGCGCCAGCCGTCCCCGGTGAATGGGGATGCTCAGGCTGGTTTGCGTGAGGGCCGTGCGGATGTGGGCCGGCATGTCGTCCGGCCCTTCGATCGTGTGGCGGTACCAGCGGGCGTCCTCCGGCACGAGGCGCGTGAAGAACTCCTCCAGGTCCCGCACCACGTCCGGGTCGGCGTTCTCCTGAATGGTGAGCGAGGCCGAGGTGTGCTGCACGAACAGGGTCAGCAGCCCCGTCCCGAGTTCCCGCTCCGCCAGCCAGGACGCCACCTGCCGGGTGATCTCGTAGAGGCCCTTGCCCCGCGTGTGTACTTGAACCGTGTGTGTGAACTGCCGCACCTACTCCACGGTAACGCTTTTCGCCAAGTTACGGGGCTGATCGACGTCGCAGCCGCGCCGCAGGGCGATATGGTAGGCCAGCAGTTGCAGCGGCACTACTTCCAGGATGGGGGCCACCAGGTCGCTTGCCGCCGGTAACTCGATGACGTGATCGGCCACCTGGGGAATCTCGGTGTCGCCCTCGGTCACCAGCGCCACCACGATGCCCTCCCGCGCCTTCACCTCCTGGATGCTGGAAAGCGTCTTCTCGTAGAGCACCCGGCTCTCTTCGCTCCCGGGCTCGCGCGTGGCCAGCACCACCACCGGCAGTTCCTCGTCGATGAGGGCATTGGGGCCGTGCTTCATCTCCCCTGCCGGGTAGCCCTCGGCGTGAATGTAGGAGATCTCCTTCAGCTTCAGCGCCCCTTCGAGCGCAATGGGGAAGTGGATGCCGCGCCCCAGGAAGAGGAAGTCCTTCGAGCGGAACAGCCGCCGCGCCAGCTCCTCGTACTGGGCGTCGCCCGAGAGCACGGTCTCCAGCTTGTGCGGCACCCGCAGCAGCTCGTGCACCAGGCAGCGCGACTGCTCGTCGTCCAGCACTCCCCGCTGCTGCCCCAGGTAGACCGCAAGGATGAACAGCGCCGTCAGTTGCGCGGTGAAGGCCTTGGTGGAGGCCACCCCGATCTCCGGCCCCGCGTGGGTGTAGATGGTGCCGGCGGCCTCCCGGGTGACCATCGATCCCACCACGTTGCAGACGGCCAGCGTCTTGGACCCCTTCAACTTGGCTTCCCGCTGCGCCGCCAGGGTGTCGGCCGTTTCGCCCGATTGCGAGATCACCACCGTCAGGGTGCCGCCGTCCAGGATGGGGTCGCGGTAGCGGAACTCGCTGCCGTAGTCCACCTCCACGGGCACCCGCGCCAGCTTCTCGATCATGAACTTGCCGGCCAGGGCGGCGTGCCAGCTCGTGCCGCAGGCCACGATCCGCATCTGCCGGAAGCCGCGGAACTCCTCCGGGGTGATGTCCATCTCCTCGAGGAAAATGCGCCCGGTCTCCTGCCCTACGCGCCCCAGGGTGGTATCCCGCACGGCCCGCGGCTGCTCGTAGATCTCCTTGAGCATGAAATGCTTGTAGCCGCCCTTCTCCGCCATGATGGGATCCCAGAGGATGTGGGAGACGGAACGGTTCACGGGCCGTCCTTCGAAATCGCTCAGGCGCACGCCCTCCTGGGTGAGCACCGCGATGTCGCGGTCGGCCAGGAAGAACATGTCCCGCGTGTGGTTCAGGATGGCGGGCGCATCCGAGGCCAGGAAGTACTCGTTATCGCCCAATCCGATGATCACCGGCGGGCCGGAACGCGCCGCCACGATCTTTCCCGGGTCGGTGCGGGAGATGACCGCCAGCGCGAAGACGCCGCTCAGTTTCACCACCGCGGCGCGTACGGCCTGCTCCAGGTCGCCCTGGAAGTGCTTCTCCACCAGGTGGGCGATCACTTCCGTATCGGTCTCGGTCTTGAAGGCGTGCCCCTCGGCGGCCAGTTCGCGCTTGAGGGCCAGGTAGTTCTCGACGATTCCGTTATGCACCACCACGAAATCGCCTTTGCAGTCGCGGTGCGGGTGGGCGTTCTCCTCGGTGGGCCGGCCGTGGGTGGCCCAGCGGGTATGGCCGATGCCGAAGCTGCCGTCCACCGGGTTCAGCCGGACCGCCTCCTCCAGGTTGCGCAGCTTGCCCCGCGCGCGCCGCACCGCGAGCTGGCCGTTGCCGTCGTAAACCGCCAGCCCGGCGGAGTCGTAGCCGCGGTACTCCAGCCGCCTGAGCCCCTCCAAGATGATCGGGACGGCTCCATCACGCCCGATATAGCCCACTATCCCGCACATGATTTCATTATAGGAGCCGGCCTGGGGCGCAGCTTGTCCGGCGCCGCAGGGCTGTTCCGCCCGCTACAGCCGCCGGGCGTCAGCGGTCCGTAAACTCCACGCTGTACTCTTCGATGACGGGGTTGGTGAGCACGTCCTGCGCGATGGTCTCGATATCCCGGCGGGCCGCCTCCGGGTCGGTGCCATCGGCCAGCGTGATGTCGAAAAACTTGCCCTGGCGTACATCCGAAATAGCGGAGTAACCCAGGCCGGCCAGCGCCGCTCGCACGGTCTGGCCCTGCGGATCGAGCACAGTGCTTTTGAGGGAAACGAATACGCGCGCTTTCATCGGAACTCCGATCGTGGGAAAAACGGGCGCCGACCGGAACAGCCGGCGCCCCGGGGGATCATGCGCGGCCCGCAGCGGACCGCTTGGGCCCCGCCTCTACAATATTGGGCGGGCAACCGTTCTGCATCAGCTTGAAATTTTCGATAAACCGCGCCGCCAGCGCCTCGTAGCGCGCGAAGTACTCTTCGCGGCTGGGCCAGGTGTTGGCCGGATCGAGAAGCTTCTCCGGCACGCCCTCGCACCGCGTGGGCACTTCGAAGCCGAAGATCGGGTCGGTGCGGAAGGGCACATCGGCCAGTTGCCCGTTGAGCGCCGCGTCCAGCAGCGCGCGGGTGTGCCGGATGCTGATGCGCTTCCCTACCCCGAACGCCCCGCCGGTCCAGCCCGTGTTCACCAGCCAGCAGGTGGCGCCGTGCTTCAGCATGCGCGCTTTCAGCATCTCCGCGTAGGTGTAGGGCCGGTGCACCATGAAGGGCCCGCCGAAGCAGGTGCTGAAGGTGATCTCGGGTTCGATGCCCAGCCCCACCTCGGTGCCCGCGATCTTGCTGGTGTAGCCGGAGATGAAGTGGTAGATGGCCTGGTCCGGCGTGAGCCGCGCGATGGGCGGCATCACGCCGCTGGCGTCGCAGGTCAGCAGGATCACGTTTTTCGGGTGCCCCGCCATCATGCCCGGCAGGTAGTTGTCGATGTAGTCGATGGGATAGGCGCCGCGGGTGTTCTCCGTGATGCGGTCGTCGTTCAGATCCAGGTGCCGGGAGACCGGGTCCATCACCACGTTCTCCAGGATGGTGCCGAAGCGCCGCGTGCAGGCGTGAATCTGCGGCTCGGCTTCCTCCGACAGCCGGATCACCTTGGCGTAACAGCCGCCCTCAAAGTTGAAGATGCCGTTGTCGCTCCAGCCGTGCTCGTCGTCGCCGATCAACTGCCGCCTGGGATCGGCCGAGAGCGTGGTCTTCCCCGTGCCGGATAACCCGAAGAACAGCGCTGTATCGCCGTTCGGCCCCACGTTAGCGGAGCAGTGCATGGGCAGCACGCCCTGCAGCGGCAGCAGGTAATTCATCACGGTGAAAACAGTCTTCTTGATTTCACCGCCGTAGGCCGAGCCGCCGATGATGGCGATGCGCTCGGCGAAGTTGGCCACGATGAAGGTGTCGCTCCGGGTGCCGTCCACGATCGGGGAGGCGCGGAACGAGGGCGCCGCAATCACCGTGAACTCGGGAACGTGCCGCCGCAGGGCGTCCTGCCCCCGGGGCCGGGCAAACAGGTTGCGCGCAAAGAGGCTGTGCCAGGACAGCTCGGTGATCACCCGGATGGGCAGCCTGTACTCCGGGTCGGCTCCGGCAAAGCAATCCTGCACGAAGACGTCGCGGCCCTGCAGAAAGCCTTGCAGCCGCGTCAGCAGCCCGCTGAACGCCTCGGGATTGAACGGCCGGTTGTACTCCCCCCACCAGACCTTGTCCTCGGTGGTCTGCTCCCGGACGATGAACTTGTCCGCCGCCGAGCGCGCCGTGTGCCGCCCTGTGGCGACCACCAGCGGGCCGCGATGCGAGATGCGCCCCTCGGACCGGAACACCGCTTCCTCGTACAGCGCCGGCGTGGGCAGGTTCCAGTAGGCCCGGTGCAGGTTGGTCAGCCCGTGGTTTTCGAGGCCGTAGATGCTGGCCGTCTGAGAGGCCTCCGGGGTGGCCGGAGATGGAATGTCGAGGTACGGGTTCATAGCCAGTCCCTCACCAGCTTGCGGTCGCCGAGATAGAGTTCGTTGGGAGCCTCGGGGTCGAGCGCCCACTTGATCCGCTCCAGCCCCTCGGTCACGTCCCTCACGGTGCCGCAGTAACTCAGGCGCAGGTGGCCTTCCATGCCGAACTCCTTGCCCGGCACCGTCACCACCCTTACTTTCTGCAGCAGGAAGTTGGCCAGCTTCTGGGAGTCTTTCATGTAGGCGCTGAAGTCCGGGAAGCAGTAGAACGTGCCGCCCGGGTTCACCACCTTCACCCCGCTGAACGCGCGCAGCCGGTTGATCATCACGTTGCGGTTGTTCTCCAGCGTCAACCGCAGGCTCTCGATGGAGGACTGCACGCCATTGAGCGCCCCCACCGCCGCCCACTGCGACGGAGCCGCCGGCCCGGAGGTCTGCTGCGACTGGATGTTGGTCATCACCCGGATGAGCGCCTTGTTGGCTACCGCCCAGCCGATCCGGAAGCCCGTCATGGCGTACATCTTCGATACGCAGTTCACCAGGATGAGCTTCGAACTCTCATCCAACTGCTTGGCGTAGTTGTAGCAGTTCACCGGCGCGCGGCCATCGAAGATCAGGCGATTGTACGTATCGTCCATGATCAGGTAGAGGCCCTTCTTCTCGCACAACTCCACCACGCCCGCGACGAACTCCTCGCTGTAGACCACGCCCGACGGGTTGTTCGGGCTGTTCAGCATGATGGCCTTGGTGTAGGACCCCACGGCCGCGGCCATCTCATCCAGGGTGGGCTGGAAACTGCCGTCCATCGCCTGCACCGGCACCGGTACGCCGCCCGCCAGTTTCACCATCTCGGGATAGCTCACCCAGTAGGGCACCGGGAAGATCACCTCGTCCTTGGGATCCAGGATCGAGTACAGCGCCACCATGATGGCCTGCTTGGCGCCGCTGGAGGCAATCACCGACTCCGGACCGACAACGCGTCCGTAGTGCTCTTCCGTATACCGAATGATCGCCTTCTTCAGCGCCGGGATACCGTCCGGTGGAGTGTACTTCACATCGCCGGTGTTTAGCAGGGCGGTGCAGTTCACAATGGCGTCAATCGGCGTCTTGCTTTTCGGTTCGCCGCCACCGAGATGGATTACGGGCTCGCCCTTCTCCCTGAGTAGTGCTGCCGTCTCGTTCAGCTTCAGGGTGGGCGACTCACAGATAGACCTTGCCAGTTGGCTTAGACTCATCGCCTTATTATTTTCTCAGTTCCTTACCTGGTACGCGGTGTAAACGCGGAGGTAGAGATTTGTACAAGTATAAAAGATCCTCATGTGGTATTCCACAACAGCAAAGAATATTTTATACTGCCATAAACACCTCGGCAAAGTGGAGTTCCCTCGTTGGCCGCCCGGACGCCCCCGTTTCCGGCCGCCCCGGGTTTCCCCATCGCCGCCCGGACGCCCCGTTTCCGGCCGCATGGCGGTTTCCCATCGCCGCCCTGACGCCTCGTTTTCGGCCGCCCGGGGTTTCCCCATCGCCGCCCCGACGCCCCGTTTCCAGCCGCCCGGAGTTTACCCATCGCGGCCCGGACGCCCCGTTTCCGGCCGCCTCCAGGCGTGCTAACCTGAAGATTCCGCATGAGTACCATCGAGATCACCCTGCCCGACGGGAGCCGGCAGCCGGTGGAAGCAGGGGTTCGCCCCATCGACGTCGCCAGCCGCATCAGTCCCCGGCTGGCCGAGGCCGCCGTAGCCGCCAAAGTAAATGGGGAGCTATACGACCTCACCCGCCCCATCGAGCAGAACGCCACCGTTCAGATTCTGACCCCCCGCGACCCGGAGGCCCTCGAGGTCTACCGGCATTCGACGGCCCACCTGCTGGCTGCCGCCGTCCTCGAACTCTTCCCCGAAACCAAGCTCGGCATGGGTCCGCCCATCGACTCCGGCTTCTACTACGATTTTGAACGCCCCACTCCCTTCACCCCCGAGGATCTCGAGAAGATCGAGGCCCGGATGTGGGAGTTGCAGAAGAAAGATCTCCCCTACGAGCGCCGCCTCACCCCCAAGGAAGAGGGCCTGCGCAAGTACGCCGGCGACTGGATGAAACGCGAGCTGATCTCCGAGCGCGCCGGAGAGGTCTTCAGCGAATACACCCTGGGGCCGCACTTCATCGACTTCTGCCGCGGACCGCACGTGCCCTCCACCGGCAAGATCAAGGCTTTCAAGCTGCTCTCCATCGCCGGCGCCTACTGGAAGGGCGACGAGAAGAACCCGCAGCTCCAGCGCATCTACGGCACCGCCTTCTTCACCAGGAAGGAACTCGACGAGTACCTCAAGCAGCTCGAAGAGGCCCGCAAGCGCGACCACCGCAAGCTGGGCCGCGAACTCGACCTCTTCAGCGTCCAGGAACTCGCCGGCCCCGGCCTGATCTTCTTCCACCCCAAGGGCGCCATCGTCCGCAAGCAGCTCGAGGACTGGATGCGCGACCAGTGCCTCCAGCGCGGCTACGCCCTGGTCTACACCCCGCACGTGGCCCACGCCGACCTCTGGAAGACCTCCGGCCACTACAACTTCTACGCCCAGAACATGTTCAAGCGCATCGAGCTGGATAACGCCGAGTACCAGCTCAAGCCCATGAACTGCCCCTTCCACATCCTCATCTACAAGGACCGCCAGCGCAGCTACCGCGACCTGCCGGTGCGCCTGGCCGAACTCGGCACCGTCTACCGCTACGAGCGCTCCGGCGTGCTGGCCGGGCTGCTGCGCGTGCGCGGCTTCACCCAGGACGACGCCCACATCTTCTGCGCTCCCGAACAGATCGAGGACGAAGTGGTGGCCTGCCTGCAGTTCGCCATCGACACCCTCACCACCTTCGGCTTCGAACGCTACGAAGCGGAACTCTCCACCTGGGACGGCGGCGCGAGCGGCAAGTACGACGGCACTCCCGAGCAATGGGAGATGGCCGAAAAGGCGCTGCACAACGCCACCGCGCGCCTCGGCATGGAAGCCAAGGTGATGCGCGACGAGGCCGCCTTCTACGGCCCCAAGATCGACGTGAAGCTGGTGGACGCCATCGGCCGCCCCTGGCAGCTCTCCACCGTGCAGTTCGACTTCACCCTGCCGCGCCGCTTCGAGCTCGAGTACATCGCCGAAGACGGCAAGCCGCACCAGCCCCTCATGGTGCACCGCGCGCTCTTCGGCAGCGTGGAGCGCTTCTTCGGCATCCTGGTGGAGCACTACGCCGGCGCCTTCCCCGTATGGCTCGCGCCGGTGCAGGCCATCGTGCTGCCCATCTCCGAGCGCCACGTCGAGTACGCCCGCCAGGTGCACGCCGAACTGAGTGCCGCCGGCATACGGGCCGAACTCGACGCCCGCAATGAAAAGGTCAACCTGAAGATCCGGGAGGCCCAGCTCCAGAAGATCCCGTACATGCTCGTCGTGGGTGACCGGGAAGCGCAGAACGGGCAGGTCTCGGTGCGCAATCGCAAGCACGGAGACCGCGGTTCGCAGCCCGTGGGCGAGTTCGTCGCCGCGGTGCGCAAGCTCATCGAAACCAAATCGGCGGAGGAATGATCCGCCGGGCGGCGGCATGATCGCGATCGAAATCGGCGGGAACCTGGACGCGCTCGACGCCGCCCTCGCCCAGGTCCCCAACGTCCCCGCGGTCTTCCTGCTGTGGCCGCGCGAGGGCGAGCCGTATCTCGCGCGCACGGCCCTGCTGCGCCGCCGCCTGCGCCGCCTGCTGGCGCCCCGCCCGCAGCCCTCGCGCCTGCTGAACCTGCGCCACGCGGTCCAACGCATCGAGTACGAACCGGCCGGCTCGGCCTTCGAATCCACCGTTCTGCTCTACGAGCTGGCACGGCGGCACTTCCCCTCCCGGTACCTCGAGCGCCTCCGGCTGCGCATGCCGCCGTACGTCAAGATCATCCTCCAGAACCCTTTTCCCCGCACCACCGTCACGACGCACCTCTCGCGGCCCCCGGCGCTCTTCTACGGCCCCTTCCGCGCGCGTTCCACCGCCGAGCGCTTCCAGGCCCAGGCGCTCGACCTGTTCCAGGTGCGCCGCTGCCAGGAGGACCTGGAACCCTCGCCCAGCCACCCCGGCTGCATCTACGGGGAGATGGGAATGTGCCTGCGGCCCTGCCAGCAGGTGGTGGGGCCGGAGGAGTACCAAGGCGAGGTGGCCCGCCTGGCCGAGTTCCTCTCCACCGGAGGCCGTTCGCTGCTCGATGCCATCGGCCGCTCGCGCGACCGCCTGAGCGAAGCGCTCGAATTCGAAGAGGCCGCCCGCCAGCACCGCCGCTACGAGAAGGTGCGGGAGGTGCTCGAGTGGAGCGACGAGCTGGCGTGCGATATCGACCGACTGCACGGCGTGGCCGTGACCCCTTCCCTCGAGCCCTCCGCCGTCGAGCTATGGATTGTACGCGCCGGGTGGTGGCTGGGCCGCCGCCGGCTGGGCTTCGAGATGGAAGAAGGCCGCTCGGTCTCGCTCGACCGCCGACTGCGCGAGCTGTTGGCCGAAGCCGAGCCGCCCCGCGCCTCCCTCCGGGAACGGCAGGAGTACCTGGCGCTGCTGGCGCGCTGGTTCTACTCCAGTTGGCGCCAGGGCGAATGGATCGCCATCCGCGAGTGGGAACGCATCCCCTGGCGCAAGCTCGTCAACGCCATCTCCCGTGTGGCGCACGGCACAGCCTGAGCCGCCCCGAGGTCCGTTCCGTCACACTGGCGCGCTCCCGCCCCGGCCGCCCGCCCGGCCACGCATTGTAGGATTGCCTTGGAGGGTCAGCGATGCCAACGGAAATCGGCGTGGAAACCATCGAGCGGCAGGAGTGGCTGGAGCCGGTCGAGGACGAATTGCAGGGCGCGGTAACCCGGGCCTACGCTTCCGCCGGAAGCAAGGGCCAGGCGGTCAAGAATTTCCTGCACGGGACGTGGCTGGGCCACCCGCTCCATCCCGTCCTGACCGATTTGCCCATCGGCGCCTGGACCGCCGCCCTGGTGCTGGACGCCTTCGACGACGGCAGTATCCGCCGCAGGGGTATTTCCAAAGCGGCCGACGGGGCCGTAGGGATGGGGCTGCTGGCCGCTCTGCCCACCGCGCTCAGCGGCCTGACCGACTGGCAGGCCACCGACGGCGCCGCCCGCCGTGTCGGCTTGGGCCATGCACTGTTCAACATCGCCGCCACCGCGCTCTTCACCACCTCCTGGCTGATGCGCCGCAGCCGGCGGCGCCGCGAAGGGCGTATCTACGCCCTGGCCGGCTACGGCTTCCTGTTGGGCGGCGCGTACCTGGGCGGCAATTTGGTCTACAAGAAGCAAATCGGCGTGGACCACACCGCCAGCGAGCAGTTCCCGGAGGACTTCGTCCCGGTCATGCCGCTGAGCGAATTGCCGGAAGGCCAGCCGCGCCGCGTGGATGCCGGCGGCGTGAAAGTGCTGCTGCTGCGCCGCGGCGAGGAGATCTTCGCCATCGGGGAAGTCTGCGCGCACATGGGCGGGCCTTTAGCCGAAGGAGAGATCATCGGCGACACCGTGCGCTGCCCCTGGCACGGTTCCCGCTTTGCACTGGCCACCGGACAGGTGATCGACGGGCCCTCCACACACGACCAGCCCTGCCTGGAAGCGCGCGTGCGCGAGGGCCAGGTAGAAGTGCGGCTGCGGCGAGAATAGGCGGGGACGGGCACAGGCCGGCCCCCGCCCTGAAGGTTTACTGCACCGGGATGACGGAGGTATTGCCGAAGACCAGCTCGTTGTCCTCGCCCTGGTACACCGCAATCTGCAGCGGCAGGTTACCTGCGGGAGCCCCGGCCGGCACTTCGAAGGCGACTTCGTAGACGCCGATGTCTACGTACTTCGCGGAAATAACCGCCACACCCGCATTGTTCACACCGGCAACCGCGTGCTCCACGGCCAGGGACTCCGTGTCCGGAACGCCCCGCGAGTTAGTAGCCACCGCCGGCTCCGCGAGGCCGATGCCCGTAACGTACATGCGGATGACTTCGCCCAGCCGCGCAGGGTTCTCCTGGGTAACATAGCTGCCGTCGGGCCTGACCAGCACCGCAATGAGGGCGCCTTCCGGCTCGAACCACTCGAAGATTCCCGGCGCCACGTTGCGTATTTCGGCCTCGACCTGCGCCGAAGTCTCACCCACCTCGATGGTCACTGGAACAACCCCCGGAGTGAGTTCGCAAGGCACCTGCACCGAAACCGACTCCTGCCCGTCCAGGTTCACCACGCTGAAAATGGGGGCGAGCGTCTCGCCGAACCGGACGCGCACGTCGGCCAACCGGTACGGCAACGGCCGCACGCCGAACCTGTCGGGCACTACCGCACCCTGAATCCCGGGCGCCAGGCCGGTGCCGCGAATGGTGGCCACGCCGCACGGCGAAAGCCAGTTCTGCTGGAACCCCGCGCCGTTTTCGAAGGTGATGTTGGACGGACCCGGCGGAAGCACCGTGAGGGTGACTCGGGCCATTTTGTCCGTGCCCGGGACCGATACAACGATCTCCAGCGATCCCGGATCGGGGCCGGCGGTCACGGTAGTAGAAGCCCGCCCCTGCGCGTCTGTACTCGGCGAAGGCGGGTCGACGGAACCGCCCTGCAGGACTATGAAATTCACCGCGACATTCGGCACCGGTATCATCTGGCCATTGACTTCTCTGTTGACCTGCACCGTGAGCGGGTTGGCGAACTGCGTATTCACCGGGGCCTGTTGTTCGTCCCCGAAGATCTCCAATTCCGAGATGATGAGGTTCACGGTGGCATTGAAGGTTGCGCTGATCTCCGCGCCGTTGGCCGTCTCCGTACCTTCCGCAACCGCCACCTTGACTTCCGCGGGGACGCCCCCCTGTCCCAGCGTCAGACGCGCGGACACCCGGCCGTTGCTATCGGAGGTCGTCGACGCGGCACTCAGGGTGCCTGCCCCCGTGGGACTGACGCTCCAGGTTACCGGAACCCCGGCCATCGGGTTTCCGGCACAGTCCTCAACCCGAGCTACCAGCGCGGCGGGCAGCATCTGCCCGGGGTTACCGGACTGGTTTCCGCCGGAAATAAGCCGCAACATGCAGGGGAGCCCCGGGGTGACCTCAAAATGAAAAGGTTGCCAAACGTTGAAACCATTGGCCACTATAGCCCTG
>JAWLGN010000097.1:0-17067 GCA_041685075.1 Bryobacteraceae bacterium | reverse complement strand
CCTTACCTCTACGAGGGCGACAGGACGGGAATCTCCCGCGCTTACGGCCCCATGGCCACGCCGCACGCCTTCGTCTTCGATGCCGGGCGCAAACTGCGCTACGTGGGGCGAATCGACGACAGCGAGCGCGAAGCATACGTGAAGGTTCACGACCTGCGGAACGCGCTCGACGCGCTCCTGGCGGGCAAGCCGGTGCCGGTGGACAAAACCAGGGCCTTCGGCTGCTCCATCAAGTGGGCGGGCAAGGCCGATAGCGTGCGGCAGTTCATGGCCAAGCTGGCAAAGGAGCCGGTCACCGTGGAGCCGGCCGACGCCGAGACGCTCCAAGCGCTGCGGAAGAACGATTCGGGCAAGTTGCGCCTGGTCAACTTCTGGGCCACCTGGTGCGGGCCGTGCATTACGGAGTTTCCGGAACTGGTGACCATCAACCGGATGTATCGCCATCGCGCGTTTGAAATGATCACGGTGTCAGCCAACTACCCGGACGAGAAAAAGGAAGTACTCGCATTTCTCCAGAAGAACCAGGCTTCGAACCGCAATCTTCTGTTCGCCGGGACGGATAAGTACAAGCTGATGGAGGCCTTCGACAAGGACTGGAACGCAGCGCTGCCGTACACCGTGCTCATCGGCCCCGACGGCGAGTACCTCTACAGGGTGACGGGGCCTCTCGACGCGCTCGAGCTGAAGCGAACCATCGTGAAATCGCTGAAGGAAGACCGCTTCAAGTAGCGGGCGCAGCCGGCCCCGCGACGCGCCCGCCCCCGCCCAGAATTTACAGAAAGCAGGCTTGCTTTGGCGTGAAAGCCGGTGTAGCGTGCTTTCTGGAAATTCTGTTCACGCGCCTGGGGGGAGATTTCTATCCAACTGCCGCAGATCCGCGCTGCGGCAGCGGCGTGAAGGGAGGTGGGGTGTCATGAGGGGCAGATTACATCTGTTTCTATATTTTCTCGTGCCGGTGGTGTGGTGCGGATCTGCGGCATTGGCCCAGACGTTCACCGCGAGTATCGTGGGAACCGTCCGCGACGGCACCGGGGCGGTCATCCAGGGAGCCCAGGTGGTCGCGACCCACACCGGAACCAACGCCCGCGCCGAAGCGGCCACGAATGAACAAGGCAACTACACCATTCTGTCGCTGCCTCCGGGCCCGTACGTAGTGGAGGTGGAAGCGGCTGGGTTCAAGAAACTGGTGCGCAGCGGCATCGTGCTGCAGGTTCAGCAGCAGGCGCGCCTCGACGTAGGCCTCGAGTTGGGCGCCATTACCGAGTCGATTTCGGTGACCGCCGCGGCCTCGCAACTTGAAAGCACGACCTCCACCATCGGCAAGGTCGTGGAGAACCGGCGCATCAACGACCTGCCCCTGAACACCCGGAACGTGTACTCCCTGCTGTTCCTCACGGCCGGCACCTCGGGGAGCGTTGGGAATAACTACAACAACGTGTCCTTCGAGATCAACGGCAGCGGCAACCGCGACATTCTCATCGACGGCGTCACCTCCACGCAGCCGACGGTCAACGGCGTGGTGGGGGTCTCGGTGTTCCCATCGGTGGATGCCATCGAGGAATACAAGGTGCTGTCGTCGAACATGCCGGCCGAATTCGGCCGCGCCGCCGGCGGCGTGGTGAACATGGTGTACAAGTCGGGCACCAACGATATCCACGGCAGCGCCTTCGAATTTCTACGGAACTCGGTGCTCGACGCCAACGACTTTTTCGCCAACCGCAACGGGGTGCCCCTGGGCAGCTTCAAACGCAGCCAGTTCGGCGGGACCATTAGCGGACCCATCAGGCGCAACCAGACCTTCTTCCTGGTGGCCTATGAAGGACTGCGGCAGCGCAGCTATTCCTCCACGACCACCTCGGTACCCACGGAACTCGAGCGCGGCGGCGACTTCTCCGCATCCCGGGCTTCCAACGGGCAACTGATCCGCATCTACGATCCCTTCAGCACGCATCCCAATCCTAACGGCTCCGGGTTTGTCCGCGACCAGTTTCCCGGGAACGTGATTCCGGCATCGCGATTCGACCCGGTGGCGCTGAACGTTTTGAAATATTACCCCCAGGCCAACGTGGCCGGCCATCCGGTCACCGGGCGGGACAACTTCTTCAAGACCGCGGTCAGCCCGCTGAATACCGACAACTGGGATGTGCGCGTCGACCACCTCATTTCGGCGCGGCAGAAGGTCTTCGGGCGCTACTCCCATCGCTTGGTAGTGGACACCGCGGCGCAATACTTTCCCGACGAGATCACCATCGCGGAGGGGCGGATCATCCAGGAGAACCGCGCGCGGAACGCGGTCTTCGAGTACAGCAACACGCTCTCGCCGACCGCCATCTTCACCGGGCGGCTGGGCTTCGCCCGCGCCGGGTACCTACACAGCAACCAGGGGCTCGGGTTCCTGCCGTCGTCGTTGGGGTTGCCCGCAAGCATCGATTCAGCGGTCGACCGGCAGATGTTTCCAGGCTTCAGCGTATCCGGATACCGCGGCCTGGGCGGCGGCGACCATCGCTGGAACCCGTTCATGACCTACTCGGCAACGGCCAGCCTCGCCAAGGTGAGCGGAGCGCACTCCTTCAAATTCGGCTTCGAAGGCCGGCTGATCCGCGTCAACGTCTGGGAAGCGCGCGCCGCCGGCAGTTTCAGCTTCACTGCCGGCTTCACCCAGGGGCCCAATCCCAACACCGCCAGTTCGACGGCAGGAAACGGCGCAGCCTCGCTGCTGTTGGGAACGCCGGGCAGCGGCAACCTGATCCAGGCGTGGAAAAACGTGGCTTCGCAGAGCTTCTACTACGCCGGCTATGTTCAGGACGACTGGCGCATCACCCGCTCCCTGACACTGAACCTGGGGCTGCGCTACGAACTCGATACGCCGCGGACCGAGCGCTACAACCGCATGAACTACTTCGATCCGGAGGCCCCCTCCCCGTTGGCGGTTCCCGGGCACCCCGACCTGAAGGGAGGGCTGGTATTCGTGGGGGTGGACGGGCGCACCCGGCACCAGCAGGCCTATGACTGGAACAACCTGGCCCCCCGCCTGGGCCTGGCCTGGCAGTTGAACCCGCAGACCGTGATCCGCATGGCCTACGGGCACATGTTCGGCTCCTCCCTGATGGCGGCGCAGGGCACCGTGGGGCCGTTCGGTTTCCGCACCGAAAACCCGCTCATCGGCAGCCTGGACGGCATCACCCCGTTCAATCTGCTGCGCAACCCGTGGCCGGAAGGCTTCCAACCGCCTCCGGGCGCAGCGGAAGGGCTGCTGACCCAGACCGGCGCCAACATCCAGGCGGTGCTGTGGGACGGGACCAAGACCCCCTGGAGCCAGCAATGGAATTTCACCGTCCAGCGCCAGTTGCCCTCGGACCTGCTGCTGGAAGTGGCCTACGTCGGGAACCGCGGCCTGCAACTCACGCGCGGCGGCGAGGGGACCAACAACATGAACCAGCTCCACCCCACCCACATGTCGCTCGGCTCGCAGCTGAACCAGTCGGTTGACAATCCCTTCCAGGAGGCGGTGGGGCGCGGCATTCACGTGGCTTCCCAAGTGAGCCGCGCTCAGTTGTTGCGTCCGTACCCGCAGTTCACCGACATCCAGCCCCTGTTCACCACGGGATTCTCCTCCACCTACCATTCGCTGCAGGTAACCGCGACCAAGCGCATGACGCGCGGCTTCCAGTTTGACGGGGTCTACACGTGGTCGAAGCTGATCGGCGACGGCGGGGGGCCGCAGAACTGGTACGATCTGCGCGAAACCCGCTCGGTTTCCGGCAATCCCCACCGCCTCATCATGAGCTTCCTTTACGAGTTGCCCTTCGGCCGCGGACGGGCCTTCGGAGGAGACGTGCCCTCCGCGGTCAACTGGTTTATTGGCGGCTGGCAGGCGAACGGGATGGTCAACCTGATCAGCGGGAGCTACCTGACCATCACGGCCAGCAATACCGCGGGCATCTTCGGCACCAACACCTGGGCCCTGAACAACGGCCGCAGCGCAAAGCTTACCGGTCCGGTGGTCGAACGCCTGGAGCAATACTTCGACACCAGCGTGTTCAGCCAGCCGCCGCCGTTTACCTTCGGGAACGTCCGGACGCTCGCAGACGTGCTGGGCCCCGGGACGCGGAACTTCGATCTCTCCCTGTTCAAGGAGTTCCGGCCCACCGAACGGCTTCGGGCGCAGTTCCGGAGCGAGTTTCTGAACGCGTTCAACACGCCGCGGTTCGGCGGCCCCACCACCGGCGTGACCTCCAGCAGCTTCGGCCGGATTTCGTCGCAGTCCAACAGCCCGCGCCAGATACAGTTCGGCTTGAAGTTCCTATGGTAGGCTGGGCGGACATGATGCGTAGCTACACGAGACGGTTGCTCTGCCGTCTGGCGGTTCTGGTTCTGCTGGCGCCCGCCGGCTGGGCCGAGACGCTGCGGGTGATGAGCTTCAACGTCCGCTATCCTGCCAAGGGCGACGGGAACAACCGGTGGGAGGTCCGCCAGGACACCCTGGTGAGGACCATCCGGCTGAAAAATCCCGACGTGCTGGGCACCCAGGAACTCTTCTACATTCAGGGCGACTACATCGCCCGGAACCTGCCGGAGTACGAGTGGTTCGGCAACAGCCGCCGCGGCAACCGTGAAGACGAGCACATGGGCATCTTCTACAAGCGGAGCAAGCTGCGGCTGATCGAGGCCGGAAACTTCTGGCTTTCGGAGACTCCCGAAGTCGCCGGCAGCCAGGCGTGGGGCGCTACCCTGCCCCGCATGGTGACCTGGGGGTTGTTCGAGTTGCGCGACAGCGGCAAGCGTTTCTATCACTACAACACGCACTTTCAGCACACGGCCCAGGGAAGCGAAGCACGGGTCAACTCCGCGCGCCTCATCGCCGACCGCATCGGCCGGCTGCCGAAAGACGTGCCGCTCGTGCTGACGGGGGATTTCAACGCTGCCGCCCAGGAAAGCGAGCCTTACAAGATCCTGGCCGCCGGTTTGACCGACGCCTGGGTGACGGCTGCCCAACGGGTCGGCCCCGAGGGAACCACCAGCGGTTTTCGCGGCGGAACCGGCAGGCGGCGGATCGACTGGATCCTGTACCGCGCACCCTGGAACGTACTGTACGCGGAAACCGTCGCTTACAACGAGGAGGGGCGCTACCCTTCGGACCACTACCCTGTTTTCGTCGTCTTCGAACTGCCCTGAGGAGGGTCTTCCGGCAGCCGCAAACGTCGCGTGCCGTCTCCACCGCCGGGCAACCGAACCGGCCCCCGCTGCATCTAATCTATAGAGAAGCCCTTCCAGTCGTGGCCTCGGGCGAGGCCAACCCAAAGCCAATGCAGAACCGGACGTCGCTGCCTCGGGCGAGGCCAACCCAAAGCCAATGCAGAGCCGGACGCCGTTGCCTCGGGTAAGGCCATCCAAAGCCAGTGCGGAGCCGGACGTCGTTGCCTCGGACCCAATACGGAGCAGGACGACAGAGCAGAGGCCAGAAGTTTTGCCTGGAAGGCTCAAGAATTAGCATGGAACAATTGCATGAATACCTGATGGAGGATTCCTCCCCGGGAATCACTCCGGAAGAAGCTGGCCGGCTTCCCGAATTGGAGCTCCTGGAGCATGAGGAAAAAGAGCCGGCCTCGATCGATGATCCCGTGCGCGTTTACCTGCGCGAGATGGGATCGGTACGCCTGCTGAAGCGGCAGGAAGAGGTCGGCCTGGCCAGGCGGATGGAGTGGGGCAAGCTGCGGGTTTGCAAAGGCATCTCCCGCTCGCCGGCCGCCTGGGACCGGGTACTCGACATATACCAGCGGCTCTGCCGGGATGAAATCCGCCTGGAAGAGGTCGTCGAGATCCGAGCCGAAAACGATAGGGCGGCCAGGCGAGTCGCGGGCGAGGTCAGGCGCCAGTTCGACGGCTTCGAAGCTTTGTACCGGGATCTCAGGAACCTCGAAGCCAGACTCGCAGCTACACCGAAGCGCGTTGCGAAAACGCGGGCGCGGCTGTGCGGCAAGGTGGCGCGGTTGAAGATTCGTTGTTCCCAACAGATGCGTGCGATTCCGTTCACTTCCGAACGTTGGCAGGAATTCCGCACCGTGCTGGAGAACGCCGCACGGGAACCCGGGAACAACGCCGTCCAGTTACGCCGCACGCTCGAAACCGTCAGGCGGGGTGAAGCCGAAACACAGACGGCCAAGCGGGCGCTGGTCGAGGCCAACCTGCGCCTGGTGGTCTCGGTGGCCAAGAGGTACGTCAACCGGGGGCTGCACCTCCTGGACTTGATTCAGGAAGGCAACATCGGGCTGATGCGCGCCGCCGACAAGTTCGACTACCACCTGGGTTACAAGTTCTCCACCTACGCCACCTGGTGGATCCGGCAGTCGATTACGCGCGCCATTGCGGACCAGTCCCGCACCATCCGTATTCCGGTTCACATGAACGAGAGCCTGTCGAAGTTCCTCCGGCACGCGCGCGAACTGGAAAAGGAACTCGGGCGTCCTCCGAAGAACGACGAAGTCGCCGAGCGGATGGCAACCAGCGCCGAAAAAATCGAGCAGCTCCGCACGCTGTCGCGCGATCCTGTGTCGCTCGATCTTCCAGTGGGAAAGGATGGCGAGTCCGTGCTCGGAGACCTGATTGAAGGACGCTCCGCCGGCTCCATCGTCGATCCGCTGATGGCGCGCGACGTGCACGAGCAGACCGCCAGCGTGTTGCGGCTCCTGACCCCCGCGGAGGAAAAAGTCATCCGGATGCGGTTTGGCATCGGCTACGACCGCGACCACACGCTCGAAGAGATCGGCGAGGCGTTCGGACTGACCCGGGAGCGCATCCGCCAGATCGAGATGAAGGCCCTGCGGAAGCTACGCGCCCGCGAGACGGCCAGTCGCCTGGCGCCGCTCATGGCCGTCCAGTAAGACTGGCCGCCGGCCGGAGCGCCTCGCCGCGCCTTCCCTTGGAGTGGAATGGCATGTGCAGCGTCCCCTCCGGAGGCACGAATCCACATGGCCCAGAAGAGTCGACCCGACAAGCGCGAGAGCGGTCTGCCGGGCGGAGGGACAGGCAGAAAGGACGAGGTGGGCGGATCCGGCGTGCATCCCATGTCGGGTCCGCATCCCCCGGGCGAAGCACCGGTGGTCGAGCAGGCCGGCTGGGGACAGGGCAGGCGCGGCGCAGCCGGATACGAAAACCACGGAGAATCCGGCGCCATGGCCCCGAGCGCGGTTCCCGAGAAATGCCGGGACATCATGACCAAGAACCCGGCGGCCTGCCTCCCCATCGACAGCACGGCCCAGGCCGCCCGGTTGATGAAGAAACACGATACCGGCATGATTCCGGTCATTACCAACCGGGAAGACCAAAGGCTGGCAGGTGTTGTCACCGATCGCGACCTGGCCCTGACGGTGGTGGCCGATGCTCTCGATCCGGCCCGCACGAGCGTGGAATCGGTGATGTCGCGGCCGGCCATCGTCTGCTCGCCCGACGATCCCTACGATCACGTGCTCCAGACCATGGAGCGGAACCAGATCCGGCGCGTGCCCGTAGTGGACCGCACGGGACGGCTCGTGGGCGTCGTATCGCAGGCCGACATCGCCTTGCGGGTTCACGATCGGAAGCAGGCCGCGGAAGTACTGCAGGTCATCAGCCGGCCCGCCGCTTGAAGCGCGGCGGGCCGCCGGCTTTGTTGCTATGCCGCTCGCGCGGTGGATGGCCGGGAGATTTCTTCCAGCGTCTCGGCCGTCTTCTCCGGTTCGCCGAAGCGCGTGGCGATATCGGCTTGAGCGATAATTCCGACTAACATACCCTCCCGGTCCACGATGGGAATGCGCCGGACCTGACGCCGCTGCATGCCTTCTATGGCCTGCTGCAGGTCGTCTTCCGGGCGGCAGGTAATCGGATCTCGGGTCATGACATCCCGCACGAGCGTGCTCGAGGGATCGCGTTCCTCGGCCACCACGTGCAACGCGAGATCGCGATCCGTGACGATTCCCACCAGTCTTCGGCTCCGGCTGCTTTCGCATACCGGGACCGAACCCACGTCCTCGGTCTTCATGATTCCGGCTACAGTGGCTGCGGTGTCGTCGGGCACGCAGCATTCGGGATTCTCGGTCATCACGTCTTGACAGGTCATGCACTCCTCCCTGAATTCCTTCTACTCTCGTCTCAGGAGTCGGCTACCAGGCTTGCTGTTGTTGCTCCGGCGGGGCCACGGCAAGTTCGTCGCGCGTGACCTCCATACCGTGCGCCCGTGTTTTGCCGACTTCAAGCAGCGATTTCAGCCGCACCAGGTCGCGGTCCATCTCGCTCTTCGGATCCGCGCCGAACAGCCAGGCGACGGCGTGGCCGAAGACTCCCGCCGGCGGGCAGTACGACATCCGGATCTGAACACGCGTTCTGCCGTCCGGTTCGCTGTCGAATCGCACCGTCCCCGCCGTGTCAACGAGGGAACCCGGTACGCTGTTCCAGGCCAGCAGCTCATTGGTTCGCTGTTCGGTAATTTCGGCCTCCCAGGGAATCGAGATGCCGGCCGGGCCCGCGGCCACCCACCGCGACCGGTTCCCCTTGAGGTGGCGCACTTCTTTCAAATGGGTCATGAACTTCGGGAAGTTCTCGAAGTTCGCCCAGTAGCCATAGACTTCCTCGAGCGGAGCATCGATGTGGATCGTCTTTTCGAATTCGACAGCGCCGGGTCCGCCGCCAGCCCCTATCATCTGGCGTAAGGGCTTGTTCGTGATCGCCCGGGCCAGCAGTAGCGCGCCGCCGGCCGTGAGGGCCCACCGCTCGAGCCCGCTACTTCGAATGCCTGTATAGAAAGCGCCGGATGCGAGTGCCGCGGCAGCAACGCGCAAAGCGGGCGTCCAGTTTTGCTGGGCGACTTCGGAAAGAGCTCGCCTGGGCGCCCCGCCTTGCAGGCTGGAAATATCCGCTTCGTTGTGAATCTCGAGCCGGCTGGCAACCTGTTTGACACCGCGGACCGAGCGAATCGCTTTAAACAGGTCATCCAACTCATCCCGAAGCACCGGGCCTTCCAGGTGTATTCTCCCCCCTTCATCGGCGCGCACGCTGATGGCATGAGGATGGCTCACCGCGCGTCCAATCACGCTTCTGACCCGCTCTGTGAGCACGGGCGCATCGGTTTCCTCCGGCTTCCACATGGAAGAGACTTCCGCGGCCACGCCGTGGGAGCGGTTCCATAGATCCCGTCCTGCCTTATCCAGTACCCTTCCGGCATCGCGCAAGCCGGCTGCGAACCGGCCACGAGCGCCTGCGCGCCTGCGCCGCCCCCGCTCGGGGTCGGCGAAGTACATCACCAGCGCCCCTGCGGCGAAACTGCCAACTGCACCTCTCATCATGGTGAACTCTCCTCTGGAACATTCACTCCCGCACGTGCGGTGCCAGTGCACCGGCGCGTGGCGCCGGTTGCAGGCGGTTGTTAACCTTCAAGCGGCCGGCTTTCGCCGTATTCCCCGCCCGCATCCTGGCGTATATACTTGAATGCATGCCGCGGCCACGCGGCCATGCGTGCCGCGCAACGCGGCCGGAGGGAAAGTGATGCTGCGTACCCTGGGGCTGGGTTCGGCCTGTCTGCTCCTGGTTGCATTCAGGGCCGTGGCGCAACCGGCGCCCGTGGACTTCCGCCGCGACATCCAGCCGATCTTTCGCTCCTCCTGCATGCCCTGCCACTCCTCGGCTCAGGGCAGCGGGCAGTTCCACCTGGATAGCCGTAAGGATGCACTGCGCGCCATTCAACCCGGCCGCAGCCGCGAGAGCCGCCTGATCCAACGGGTTTCCGGCACGGCCTCCGGGCCGCGGATGCCGCTCACCGGTGAACCGCTCAGTCGAGCCCAGATCGAACTGCTGGCGCGGTGGATCGACGCCGGCGCGCCCTGGCCGGACGAACCCGCCGAAACTCCGGCCAAGCCCCTGAAGCACTGGGCCTACATCAAGCCGGAGCGGCCGCCGGTCCCGCAGCCGAAAAACGCCGAGTGGGTGAAAAACCCGATCGACGCCTTCGTCCTGGCGCGGCTGGAAAAGGAGGGCCTGGCGCCATCGCCCGACGCGCCGCGGGAGACGCTCATCCGCCGCGTGAGCCTGGACCTTATCGGCCTGCCGCCCACGCCCGCCGAAGTGGAAGCCTTCCTTCAGGACACCGCGCCCGGCGCCTGGGAGCGGCTGGTCGACCGCCTGCTGGCGTCGCCGCACTACGGCGAGCGCTGGGCCCGGCTCTGGCTGGACCTCGCCCGTTATGCCGACACCAACGGTTACGAAAAGGACCGCCGCCGCTCGATCTGGAAGTACCGCGACTGGGTGATCGACGCGTTCAACCGCGACATGCCCTTCGACCGCTTTACCATCGAGCAGATCGCCGGAGACATGCTCCCCGAGGCGGGTCCCTCACAACTCATCGCCACAGGCTTCCATCGCAACACCATGTTCAACGAAGAGGGCGGCGTCGATAAGGACGAGGCCCACTGGGAGAACCTGGTGGACCGCGTCAACACCACGGCCACCACCTGGCTCGGCAGCACCATCGCCTGCGCCCAGTGCCACGACCATAAGTTCGATCCTTTCACCCAGAAGGATTACTACCGGCTGATGGCCTTCTTCAGTAATACCGAACGTATCGAGCGCCGCTATGGCGATACCTCGGTGAAGTACATCGAGCCGGTTCTGGAGCTTCCCACTCCGGAGCAGGAGTCCCGGCGCAAGGAATTGCAGGCGGAGATTGAGAAGCTCGAAGCGTTGCTCGGGACCGGCACCAGCGAACTCGCGGCTGAGCAGGCGCGTTGGGAGGAGGGCATCCGCGCCGCGGCTGCGGACTGGACGCCGCTCGATGCCGCCACGCTCCGCTCCAGCAGCGGCACGACGCTGCGGGAACAGCCGGACGGCTCCATCATGGCGAGCGGCGCCAACCCGAACGCGGACTAATAAATCATCGACGCGCCGCTCGCCGCCGGCGGTATCACCGGCGTGCTGCTCGAAGCGCTGCCTCATGAAAGTCTGCCCCGCGGCGGCCCGGGCCGCGATCCCTACGGCAACTTCTTTCTCTCCGAGTTTCATGCCGAGGTCGTCGGTAACGGCCGGGCCGAACCGGTGCTCCTCCTCGAACCCAAGGCCGACGACGGCCGCATCAACGAACGTAAGTTCAAGCAACTGTGGACGGTGGATGCCTCGCGCGACGAACAGCGCATGGCGCGGAGAATCGTCTTCCCCGCTGAACCGTTCGGCGCTTCCGGCGACGTGCTGCGCATCCGTATCGTTCAGCGATCCGAATTCGGCGGCCAGGGGCTGGGGCACTTCCGGCTTTCGGTGACCAACGCCGCCGAACCGGCCAGAGTCGCGGGCATCTCGCCCAAGCTGCGTCCCCTGCTCGAGGTACCGGAGGCCTCCCGCACGGAAGACCAGCGCCGCAGCCTCGCGGAGTTCTATCGCCGGATCGCTCCATCCCTCGAGCCGGCGCGCGAGCGGCTGCGGGAGGCGCGCAAAGAGATGGACGGCCTCGGTATTACGAGCACCCTGATCATCCGGGAAGCCGCGTCGTTTGAGCGGCCATCGGCCACCATCCGGATCCGCGGCGTCTTCACCAGCAAGGGCGAGACGGTACACGCGGGCACCCCGGCGGTGCTCGGTCCGCTGGCCGAAACCGACATGCCCAACCGCCTGGGGCTGGCGCGCTGGCTGGTGAGCCCGGAAAACCCCCTCACCGCACGCGTCACGATCAACCGCATCTGGGAGCAGTACTTCGGCACGGGCATTGTGGAGACCTCCGGGGATTTCGGTTCCCAGGGCCACCCGCCCTCCCACCCCGAACTGCTCGACTGGCTGGCCACCGAGTTCATCGCCCGCAAGTGGAGCTTGAAGGAGATGCACCGGCTGATCGTCACGTCCGCCACCTACCGGCAGTCCTCGGCGGCAACCCCGGCGCTTGTGGAGCGCGACCCGTACAACCGCCTGCTGGCGCGCGGCCCGCGCTTCCGGGTGGAGGCGGAAATGATCCGCGACCTTGCGCTGGCGGCCAGCGGCCTGCTGAGCCCCAAGATCGGCGGTCCCAGCGTCTTCCCGTATCAGCCCGAGGGCATTTGGGATATGCCGTTCAGCGACGATAAGTGGGTCGAAAGCACCGGCGAGGACCGCTATCGCCGCGGGCTCTACACCTTCGTCCGCCGCACGGCTCCCTATCCTTCGATGCTGACCTTCGACGCGCCCAGCCGCGAGTTCTGTACCGTGCGGCGCGTCCGCACCAACACGCCCCTGCAGGCGCTCACGACGCTGAACGACCCCGCCTTTTTCGAAGCCGCGCAAGCTCTGGCCCGCCGCATCCTTGCCGAAGGCGGGCCGGACGACCGTTCCCGCGCTATCCAAGGTTTCCGGCTCACGGTTTCGCGGCCGCCCAAGCCCGGCGAACTCGACCGCATTCTCGGAGGGCTCGAAAAAGAGCGCGCCTGGTTCGCTGCGCACCCCGGCGACGCGAAGGAACTCGGCGGCGCCGAAACCGCCGCCTGGACCATGATCTCCAACGTTCTGCTGAACCTGGACGAGACCCTGACCAAGGAGTGACGATGAATCCAGAGCACCTCAAGAAGATCACCCGCCGCCACTTCTTCGGGCGAACGGCCTGCGGCATCGGCTCCGTGGCTCTTTCCTCGCTGTTCGACCCGAAACTGTTCGCGCAGGAGAAGCCGCCGCACTTTGCGCCCAAGGCCAAGCGCATCATCTATCTCTTCATGGCGGGAGCGCCCTCGCAGCTCGACCTCTTCGATTTCAAGCCCAAGCTCGTTCAGTACGACGGCCAGCCGGTTCCGCAGGACGTGATCCAGGGCGAGCGCTTCGCCTTTATCAAGGGCACCCCCACGCTGCTCGGCTCGCCGCACGAGTTTGCCCGGCACGGCCAGAGCGGCGCCGAGATTTCGGTGCTGCTGCCGCACCTGGCCAGCATCGCCGACGACGTTTCGTTTGTGAGATCTCTGCATACGACGCAGTTCAACCATGCGCCGGGGCAGATCTACATGAACACCGGCCACCAGGTGATCGGGCGGCCGAGCGCCGGGGCGTGGCTCACCTACGGGCTGGGCACCGAGAACAAAGATCTGCCGGGATTCGTCGTGCTGCTCTCGGGAACCAGCCAGCCGGACGGCGGCAAGTCCTGCTGGGGCAGCGGCTTCCTCCCCACCGTCTACCAGGGGGTGGAGTTCCGCTCGCAGGGCGACCCGGTGCTGTTCCTCTCCAATCCCAAGGGCGTGGCGCCGGAAACCCGCCGCCGCTCGCTCGACCTGCTGAACGACCTGAACCGCGCGCACCTGGAAGACGTTGGCGATCCCGAAATCGCCACCCGCATCGCCTCCTACGAGATGGCCTACCGGATGCAGTCGAGCGTGCCCGAGTTGACCGATATTACCAGCGAACCGCAGGCCATACACGAGATGTACGGCACCGAGCCGGGCAAGCCGTCCTTCGCCAACAACTGCCTGCTGGCGCGCCGGCTGGTGGAGCGCGGGGTGCGCTTCGTGCAGTTATATCACCGCGGGTGGGACACTCACGGCGCGAGCAACAACGAGGACATCGTCAACAAGCTCGCCTCGCTGTGCCGCGAAACAGACCGTGCCGCCGCCGCGTTGGTGAAGGACCTGAAGCAGCGCGGCCTGCTCAAAAGCACCATCGTGATGTGGGGCGGAGAGTTCGGCCGCACTCCCATGAACGAAAACCGCAGCGGCTCGAAGTTTCTGGGCCGCGACCATCACCCGCGCGCCTTCACCATGTGGCTGGCGGGCGGCGGCATCCAGCCGGGCGTCACCGTGGGGAAGACGGACGACATCGGCTACAACATCGCGGAGGAGCCGGTTTCGGTGCACGATCTCCACGCCACCATCCTGCACCTGATGGGCATCGACCACACCAAGCTCACCTATCGTTTTCAGGGCCGCGACTTCCGCCTCACCGACGTCGGAGGCGAGGTGGTGAAGAAACTCGTGGCGTAGCTGGTCCTTACCAGTCCAACCGCACGCCCATCCGGAAATTCCGGGCGCCCGGCTGGTCGCCCGTCGAGGCCCCGTTGACCCCGCCGACACCGGAGATGACGCCCACCGATCCCAACTGGGAAATGTTGGTGGCGGGATTGTTGTAGTTGGGATGGTTGAAGAAGTTCGTGCCGGTCAACTCCCAACGGAAGCGGACTCTCTCGGTGATGTTGAACGCTTTGAACAGCCCGACATGCCAGACGTTCACGTGCGGCCCCTTGATGACGCCCTTGGCGGAAGTCCCGAAGCGGCCTACCGGAGGAGCGGCAAACGCGGAGGCGTCAAACCAGCGGGTCAGGCTGCGCTGGCCCTCGGGCAGGTTAGCGTCCCGAAGATGATCCGGCCGGATGGTCACGATGGGGCGTGTGGCACTGGACGTGAAGGCGGTCCCCGTAGGGTCCGGTCCGCTCCAGAGGGGAGTCAGGAACTGGCCCGAGTAATAGCTGTAGATACCACTGATACTCCACCCCCCGATGACGGCATCCACAGCCCTGTTGATGTCGCGAAGGAACGGCCTGCCCCGGCCCCAGGGGAGTTCATAGATCCAGTTCATCGTGTACCGGTGCGTCGGAATATCGGGCCAGACGCTGCGCTCGCGCCGCCGGTCGAATGGGTTCTCCAGGCTTTGGCCGCGCTCTAAGTCGCCGATATCGCGAGCCCACACCCACGAACTCTGGAATTGCAGGCCCTGCGCCATGCGGCGCTCCACCTCGAGCGTGAGGCTGTGGAACTGGTGGCCGGCGCCGTTGGTAAAGTAATTGATCGCGGGGTATTGCATGAAGGGACGAGCCTTGTCGACGAAGAGCCGGCTGTCCGGGACGGGAGCGTTGTAGTTGTAGGAGTATTCGCCCTGCCGCGTATTGGTCCCGATATAGGACATGCGGAATCCGGTGTCCCACCGCGAATGCTCGAGCGTGAGGCTGTACTGCATGCTGTAAGGCATCTGCAGCGTTGGGTTCACCGCGGCCGGGAGCGAAATAGAGGCCGGTCCGGCGCCCCCTTCAGCGGGGAAGACCGTCGGCAGAATCACCACCGGGTTCGGGTCGGGGTTGTTGAAGGGCTCCTCGTTCACCAGAAAAGGAACGTTGGAGAGGGTCAGTTCGCGCGGGGTCTGGTCGAAGAAGATGCCGAAGCCGGCCCGTATCACCGTGTTGTTGCCCCAGGGACGGTAGGCAAACCCCAGGCGAGGCGCGAAGTTGTTCCGGTCGGTCCGGACGATGGTGGAGCCGGGCAGACCCACGCTTCCGGCTTCCACAACCGGAACGTAGTTCTTGGGGAACCGGGGACTGACCTTGTCCGCTGAACCGTCCTGCACGACAATGCTGCCGGAGGCGATGTCGAAGGTCGCCAGCCTGCCGTTCTCTTCCTGCCAGCCGGGGTGAAGCTCCCAGCGAATCCCGTAGTTGATGGTGAGCTGCGGAGTCACCTTGAAGTCGTCGGTGAAGAAGAAGTCGTACTGCCAGCGCTTGCGGTCGAGCCGCAGCGGCGGGAAGGAGCGCCGCGCCGTGGATGGAATGCCCAGCAGGAAATCCGCATACGGGTGGCCGGTGTAGCGGTTCGAGAACGTCAGGTTGCCGAACAGGTTCGCGTCGGCTCCGAGATTGTCGCCTTCAATCCGCGCGATGTTGACGCCGAACTTCAGATTGTGGGTGCCGCGGAACACGCTCACGTGGTTCTGGATGTTGTGAACGTAGTTGGTAGCGCCCGGATTGCGCCAGTTGTTCTGCGCGATGGCCGTCAGTCCGAGCCCCGAGAAGGAGACCTGGAGCACGCCGGGAATATCGGGCAGGTCGGGAGCAAGCCCTTGCAACCCCAGTTCCTGAACCAGCGGCTTGCCCATGATGGGCGGCGTGATCGGCAGGTTGTTCGTGGCCAGCCCCCAGCGGAATTCGTTGATCATGACCGGCGAGAACATGTGGGTGTAAGCGACCGTGGCGGCATGGTTCTTCCTGGTGGCGTACCCCATCGGGAAGGTCGGGAGCGCGCTCATGAAGTCGTCGGTCTTGAAGTCCTGGAGGGTGTATCGCCCCATCAGCGTATCGCGATCCGAAAACCGGTGGTCGCCGCGGATCATGTAATAGTTCTGCTTGAAAGCGGGCAGGCTGAGATCCTGCCGGTGGTTCTGGTTCTCAAGCACCGAAGTATTGCCGAAGTTAGGGAGGGGATAGAAGCGTTCCTGTAACGCCAGGGAGGTGGCATTCAGCCGGTCCGCTGGGATCCGGTTGCCGGCGAACGGCTGGTCGCTCAGCGGATCGAGCACCGGCGTCGTCAAGCCGGAGAAATCGCCCGACCGCCACGCGGCCAGCGGTACCGTCGGACTGAAGCTGCGCGTCGTCTGACTGCCCAAAAAACTCTCGAACGAGCCGAAGACGAAGGTCTTGTTCCGGCCGTCGTACACTCCGGGGATAAACACCGGGCCTCCGGCGCTTCCCCCGGGCAAGTGCGAGATCCCGGTTGCGCGGGCAAGGGCGAAGGGATTGCGAGCCCGGAACCACGGCGTGACGTAGTAGTCAAACCCGCTGCCGTGGAAAGTGTTGGTGCCGGACTTCGTGACGATCGTCACCTGGCCCACGGTGCCGAACTCGGCCGTGTTGTTGGAGGCGTCGATGCGGACTTCCTGGAACGATTCCACGTAGTTGGCCAGGGGACCAATCTGCGTCTCCGTGTTGCCGTCGCTCATGGACGTGCCGTCGATGGTCCAGTAGGACTGGTTGGCCCGGCTTCCCGAGAAGCGGATCGTCGAGCCGGCAGAGGCCTGCAACACATTCGGCACCAGCGACAACTGCGCCCAGATGGCGCGGGAATTCAATGGCATATCGCGCAACTGCGCCACGTCGCGGGTGTCGGAGATGCGCGCAGTTTCGGTTTCAATGAGGGTCGCGCCACCCATCACCTCCACCCTGGTCTCCACCGAACCCACTTCCAAGGTGATATCCAGACGCCGGAGGTCGCGCGCCACGAGGGCAAAACCGGTGACGACGAACTCCTTGAACCCGGGACCCTGGGCACGTACGGTGTACTCGCCCTCTCTGAGTTGGGCAATCGTGTAGATGCCGGCGTCGTTGGACGTGGCGAAAGTCTCGATGCC
>JAWLGN010000442.1:0-3092 GCA_041685075.1 Bryobacteraceae bacterium | reverse complement strand
ATACGGTCTATATCACCAGCCGGCTGAACCGCCTGCTCGCCGACGCCGAAGAAGAAGCCCGGAAACTGAAGGACGAGTACATTTCGGTGGAGCACATTTTGCTGGCGGCGGTGGAGGAGAGCGGGCCGGCAGGGAGGCTGCTGAAAGAGCTGGGGCTCACGCGCGAGCGGCTGATGCAGGCGCTCCGGGAGGTGCGGGGCAGCCAGCGGGTGACCTCTCCCAACCCCGAGGCCACCTATGAAGCACTGGAACGCTACGGGCGCGATCTCACCCGGCTGGCCGCCCAGGGAAAGCTCGACCCGGTGATCGGGCGCGACGAGGAGATCCGCCGGGTGATTCAGGTGTTGAGCCGGCGCACCAAGAACAACCCGGTGCTGATCGGGGAGCCGGGCGTGGGAAAGACCGCCATTGCGGAGGGCCTGGCGCAGCGCATCGTGCGGGGCGACGTGCCGGAGGGCTTGAAAAACCGCCGCGTGGTGGCGCTCGACATGGGCGCGCTGATCGCCGGCGCCAAGTACCGGGGAGAGTTCGAGGAGCGCCTGAAGGCCGTGCTCAAGGAAGTGCAGGACGCGGCGGGCGAGATCATCCTGTTCATCGACGAGCTGCACACGGTGGTGGGCGCGGGCAAGGCCGAGGGCGCCATGGACGCGGGCAACCTGCTGAAGCCCATGCTGGCGCGCGGCGAGCTGCACTGCATCGGCGCCACGACGCTGGACGAGTATCGCAAGCACGTCGAGAAAGACGCCGCGCTCGAGCGGCGCTTCCAGCCGGTGATGGTGGATGAGCCCTCGGTGGAGGACACCATCTCGATCCTGCGCGGGCTGAAGGAGCGCTACGAAGTGCACCACGGGGTGCGGATCAAGGACTCCGCCCTGGTGGCGGCGGCGGTGCTTTCGAACCGGTACATCAGCGACCGCTTCCTGCCGGACAAGGCCATCGACCTGGTGGACGAGGCGGCCGCGCGCTTGCGGACCGAGATCGATTCCCTGCCCTCGGAGCTGGACGAGATTCTGCGGCGCGTGATGCAGCTCGAGATCGAGCGCGAGGCGCTCCGGAAGGAGACCGATCCGGCATCCGGCGAGCGGCTGGAGAAGATCGAGAGGGACCTGGCCAACCTGCGCGCCGAAGCCGATGCGTTGAAAGCGCGCTGGCAGGCCGAGAAACAGGCGGTCAGCCGGCTGCGCCACCTGCGCGAGCAGATCGAGCAGACCAAGGTGGAGATTGCCAAGGCCGAGCGGGAGTACGACCTCAACCGCGCCGCGGAGCTGAAGTACGGCACCCTGGCGGAGCTGGAGCGCAAGCTCGCGTCCGAGTCCGAGATGTTCAGCCGGAAGCAGGCGCAGGGGCCGCTGATCAAGGAAGAAGTGGACGAGGAGGACATCGCCCAGGTGGTGAGCCGCTGGACGGGCATTCCGGTGACGCGGCTGATGGAAGGGGAGATGCAGAAGCTCCTGCACCTGGACGAGGAGTTGCACAAGCGCGTGGTGGGGCAGGATGAGGCGGTGACGGCGGTGTCGGAGGCGGTGATCCGGGCGCGCTCGGGGTTGAAAGACCCCAACCGGCCCATCGGCAGCTTCATCTTTTTGGGTCCCACGGGCGTGGGGAAGACGGAGCTGGCGCGGGCGCTGGCCGAGTCGCTGTTCGACGACGAGCACGCCATGGTGCGGATCGATATGTCCGAGTACCAGGAGCGCCACACGGTGGCGCGGCTGGTGGGCGCGCCTCCCGGTTACGTGGGCTATGAAGAGGGCGGCCAGCTTACCGAAGCCGTGCGGCGGCGGCCGTACTCGGTGGTGCTGTTCGACGAGATCGAGAAGGCGCACCACGACGTCTTCAACACCATGCTGCAGATCCTGGACGACGGCCGGCTGACCGACGGGCAGGGGCGCACGGTGGACTTCCGCAACACCATCGTGATCATGACGTCGAACATCGGGGGGGCGCGGATTCTGGAGTACCGCGGCGCCGCCGAAGGCGCCGGCTACGAGCGCATGAAGGAGGCGGTGCTCGAGGAGATGCAGCGCCACTTCCGGCCCGAGTTTCTCAACCGGGTGGACGAGATCATCGTCTTCCACGCGCTCAGCGAGGAGGAGCTGAAACAGATCGCGGAGATCCAGCTCGACCGGCTGCGCGCGCGCCTGGCGGAGCGCCGCATCACCGTGCGGTTGACCGAGGAAGCCCGCACCCACCTGGTGCGCGCGGGCTACGACCCGCGTTACGGCGCGCGCCCGCTCAAGCGGGCGATTCAGAAGCAGATCGAGACGCCGCTGGGCCGCCTGCTGCTAAAAGGCGCGGTGCGCGACGGGCAGAACGTGCTGATCGGCTACGACGCGGGGAGCGGCGGGTTGACCTTCACACCCGAGGCCGAGCCAGCCGCGGTGATGTGAAGGCCGCGGGCGATGGCGCGTAGATGGCGGCCGTCGGTGCCGCAGCAGCCGCCCAGCACGCGCAGCCCGAAGCGGCGGGCGAGTTGCAGCACCGCGGCGGCGAAGGTCTCGGGGTCCTCGGTATCGAGTTCCGGGAGGCCTTCCCGTTCAGCGGGCGCTCGGGCCGAAGTGTTGCCCTGATAGCCCAGCACTCGCGCCCGCGCCGCGACGGCGGTGCGCTCCATGGCGCGCGCCATCGCCGAGGGGTGGGCGCAATTGACGAAGTAGCCCCGCGGCGCGGGCGTCACCTCGCGGTCGATGCGGGCGATGGCTTCCTCGAGCGGCGTACCGTCGAGCAGCGCGCCATCGCTCCCAACGATGAAGCTCAGCAGGTAGGGCAGCCCGGTGCACGCCATCGCTTCGGCCATCCCGAGCGCCTCGCCGGCGGCCGGCAGGGTCGCCGCGAAGAGGAAGTCCGGGGCCGCGGCCGCCAGCGCCGCAGCCTGCGCGGCGTGGAAGCGGGCAGCCTCGGCGCGGGTGAGCGCCTCTTCGGGCCGATAGGCATCGCCACGACAGCCGAGCAGACCGCCCGCCTCGAAATCGCGGTATCCGGCGCAGATCTCCCGCAGGAACGCGACCGCCGCGGCATTCAACGGCCCGAGCGCCATCCCGGCGCGCCCGGCCCGCTCGACATTGGCGCGCCAAGTGGGCGCAAAGCAGACCATC
>JAWLGN010000441.1:0-3106 GCA_041685075.1 Bryobacteraceae bacterium | reverse complement strand
GAACAACACGCAGGTGTACGAGCCGTCTTTATTGGCGCAGGCGATCGACTTCCCGGCCGCGGCTGCCGCCGGACCCGCCGTCGCACTCACTGCGGCAACCTCGGCAGGCGAATAAGTTAGTGTCCATTGCAGGGCCGCGGGTTGGCTGCCGGGGGACGAGGCGATCGAGAGGGCGAGATCGGCGGTCCCTCCCAACGCGGTTGAACCGGACGACAGGCTCAGAGATCCCGTTTGCGCGGAAGCGGCGCCGCACAAAACGATGAAGAAAAGGGGAAGCGCAGTGAAGCCCCGGAGCGCAGTTCGGGGTGAAGTCCGTCTCATGTTCGTTTTCGTACAGTCTGAAAAACAAAGTCTAGTACGTCCAGTACTACTCAGGCAAGCGAAAAATGAGACGTTAAGCAAATTAAATCCGGAAACCCGTCGCTCGGACGAGACTAAGTGATTTGTTTTGATAAAGGTAATGCTGGTTATCAGATTCCTGGCGTCGATTCTCTCCATTCGCGGATGCGCAGAAATTTCGCTCTAGTTAGGGCGAAATGGATCGAAGCCTCAGGCGAATCCGGACAAAGCCGTAAGGCGGGAGGGCTGACGGTGTGGAGCCGGCCAACCACGGCAACAGACCGAGCCAGGGCAGCGGTCAACCGTTGCGGAGGTAAGGCCGATGCCGCAGCCGCGATTCGCGCCACACAAAAAATAAGGGAGAGCCGCCTGAGAGCTCTCCCATCCAAGCGAATTTTATGTGAGGTCGGGATACATCAGCTCTGGCTGAACTTACGCCTCAACGCTCCGAACGTCAGCAGCAGTGCGCCGCCGAGCAGCGCTACGCTGGCCGGCTCCGGAACCATGTTGAGCTCGAAGTCGCCGCTGAACGCCGCCCCGTCCCCATCCGTGGTGATCTCCAAAACCTGCGTCACCGAGTACGGCTGCGTCAGCGGTCCGGCACCGCCGAACGAGGATGAGAAAGCGGGTGCGGCGAGAGGGCCTGAAGTCGCGCTCAACGTCGTCAGGCCGAACAGGGTGTTGCCTTCATCAAAGTACGCGCTGGCCACCACATTCGAGCCGGCGCCGCTGATGGTGCCTCCAAAGCCCCCTACCAAGCCGCCAATCAGCGAGGTGAAATCGGTCTCGCTGAACATGATGGTCAGGGTGTGTGTCCCCGCAACGAGACCCTGAACATTGATCGAGTTGAGATCCATGCGGGTCGAGGGAAGATCGAAGCCGGAGAACGGTTTGGTGACGCCGGTGGTCACGTTTAGGCTGTAGGTCCCGGTGCCCGGCGCCGTGAAGACGGTATTGCCGGCGACGACGTCGAGACCGGCGGAAATTGAAACTGCACCGTCAGCCCCGATCGTAATGTCGCATGCGTCTTCGTCGGCGCAGGTGACGGGGACCGCCCCGTCTACTGAGAAGGAGAGTGTCGGGACGGCATATGCCGGCACAAACGCCATCAGCCCGACAATCAACCCAAGAGTTATTCGTTTCAGATGGTCCATCTTTTCTTGTCTCCTGCCCCACTCCAGTGGGGCGTAGCAGGCTGGAGCAATTCACCCGCCACAGGTCCGCGCTGAAAACTGATTGGTAATCCAAGGAGTTACATGGCCTCCTCTGCTCTGCGCCCCGGCCGCGACCCAAGTTTTCGGAATGTTGGACAAGGGCTTGCCCTTCGCCGTAACAGGGCTTAATTCGCCTGCCGGAGCAATGCTTCCGCCTCAGCCGCCTCCGGAAGCTTCGGGTTGACTTTGCGAGCGGCTTCGAGAACGGCCTGCCCGCGCTTTGAATCTCCGACCTTGATGTAAGCCATGGCCAGGTGATATTGGCAGACCGGGTTCCGGCTCTTGGCCGCTAATTCGAGGTGTTGGACCGCCAGGGAGTAGAGGCCCTTGCGGTAGTAGATCCACCCCAGCGTATCGGCGATTTCGGGGTTTTCGGGGGCTCGTTCCCGCGCACGCTCGGCATGTTTCAGGGCTTCGTCCAGCCGGGTGGGATCCTGCGCCAGCAGGTAAGCCATGTTGTTCAAAGCTTCCGGGTTGTCCGGTTCAGCCTCCACGACTTTCCGATATTGCTCGAGGGCGCCCGCGCGGTTTTTCTTCATGAACTCCACATTGCCCAGCCAGAGATGCGCCAACGCGTTCCGATCGCCGGATTCGACCACTCGCTGAAGCATGTTGGCGGCTTCATCCCATTTGCCATCGAGGACGGCCATCTGCACCAGGGAGAGGTCCGCCGGAACGAATTGCGGGTCGGCCGCCTTCGCCGCGGTAAAAGCGGCTTTGGCCTGCTCCGGCGAGCCGCTGGCCATCAGCAGAGTGCCCAGAAAATGCTGCACTGGCGCCGACTTTGGCTGCTTTGCGGCGTATTCCTTCACCTTCTGCACGGCCACCGCATTCTTCTTCTCAGCCAGGTAAGAATCCTTCAGGATAGCCAGGGCCCGCAGGTCGGAAGGATCGATCCTCAAGGCCTCTTCGAGGGCAGCGCGCCCGGCGGCGGGATTGCCGCTGCGCAGTTTCCACATGGCATCCTGAATCAACAATTCCGGCGACCTCTGGCGGGCCAGCCCCTGGTCGATCCCCTTCCGCAGTTCGGCCATGTCGCCTAAAACCCAAAGCGTCCAGTTGCGCTGAATCAAAATCGGCAGCTCGTTCCTTTGGGATTCCGGCGCCTCGTCCAGAACGTTGAGGGAAGCATTGGCGGTGTTGGGGACCGCCAGCAACTGCGCCAGTTCCAAACGCACGGGCAGCAAGTACGGGTTGAGCGACAGCACCTTGGAAAGTTGCTGCCGGTAGCTCAAGGTTTCGCCGCGAGCCTGGTGCAGTCTCGCGAGAATATAGTGCGCGGGGGCCGAATCCGGGCTCAGCTTCAGCACCCGGTTCAGATCTTGTTCGGCTTCCGCGTGTTTCCCGGCGCGCAGGTGAAGTTCGGCCTGCTGCAGCAGCGCGTCCTGGTCTCTGGAGTTCTTTTTGAGCGCGGCGGCCAGGAGCTTTTCCGCATCCGCCAGCCTGCCGGTGGCCGAATAGGCAACCACCAGGCGGGTACGAGTGGCCCGGTCGGAGGGGTCCTGGGCGGCCAGTCTTTCGAACTCCCGAATGGCCTCGTCCCGCCTTCCCTC
>JAWLGN010000096.1:0-17263 GCA_041685075.1 Bryobacteraceae bacterium | reverse complement strand
GCCTTCCGCGACTGGGGTTATGAGCTGGTGAAGGAGGAGTTCGCCGACGTCTGCATCACGGAAGCCGAACTGGGATCCAACCCCCTGCCCGACGGCAAGGTGCTGGTGAAGGACCGCATCGCCGATTCCATGTTCCAGCAGGTGCTGCTGCGCCCGGACGAGTACGACGTGGTGGCCACCCCGAACCTCAACGGCGACTACCTCTCGGATGCCTGTGCGGCGCAGGTGGGCGGCCTGGGGATGGCGCCCGGAGCCAACATCGGGGACCAATACGGGGTCTTCGAAGCCACCCACGGCACGGCCCCCAAGTACGCCGATCAGGACGTCATCAACCCGCTGAGCGTGATTCTGAGCGGCGCCATGATGTTCGAGTACATGGGCTGGAAGCCCGTGGCGGCGGTCATCGAGCGAGCCATTGGGGCCACCATCGCGCAGAAGACCGTCACCTACGACCTGCACCGCCAGATGGAAGGCGCGGTGAAGGTGAAAACCAGCGAGTTTGCGCGCGCCATCGTGGCGAACATGCAATCCGGCGCGGTGGCATAAGGCGGGGCTTCAACCCCGCCCCACCCCTTATTGCGCTGCGGTCTTGAAGGAGAAGAACTCCGAGACGTTCTCTTTCAACAGCACGGGGAAGCTCTTATCCAGATAGGAGCGAATGGAAACGTAGCACTGGTCGCAGTCGTTGGTGCAGGTGAACTCTCGCACCATGCGGTCCTGCTCTTCCAGCCCATAGCGCTTGAACTGCATGGAGCAGGGCTGGAGCGCGCCGTCGGCGGTCACCACCAGGAAGCGCAGCCCCGCCTTGCAGCCGGGCGCGCCGCCGTTTTCGAAATACCGGCGCGTGGCGGCCAGGGTACTGGGGGAGTTGACGATCCAGTTGGTGCTGTCGCGGCGCGCTTCCACGCGGTCGAGTTCGCGGTGGAGCCGCGCGACCTGTTCGGGCGAGGTCAGGAACAGGTCGCGGCAGCCGGTGCGCCGCGCCGAGTAGGCGCTGTAACACAGGTTAACGCCCCACTCCCGCGCCTTGTCCGCAAGGGCGTTGATCTCCCCCAGGTTCTCACTCGTGATGCAGCAGTTCAGCACGATGTCGTCGTGCCCCAGGGCGGCCAGGCGCGGCATCAACTGGCTGAGCCGCTTGTACAGGCCCGGGTGGCGGCGAAACTGGTCGTGCCGCTCGTCGGGAAAGTCCAGGCTGACGGAAAACTGGTAGATGCCGGCCTCCCGCAGCGCCAGGTATTTCTCCTCGGTCATGAGGGACCAATTCGAGACCAGGATGGTGTAGGGCAGGCGGCTTCCACCGTGGATGCTGCGGACGATCTCGACCAGGTCCTTGCGCATCAGCGGCTCGCCGCCGGAGACCTGCACTACGCAGGGCCGCAGCGCCTCCATGTAGCGCCGGTAATCGGGGGGCTTCAGGTTCTTGGAAGTATCGCGCGGACCGCCGTGGTCGCAGTGCTTGCACCAGCAGGTGCAGGAGTCGGTCACCTCGAACGAGACGACGATAGGCCGCCGGGCGATCCAGTTCAGCGACCCGCGCCCGATGATGCGGAGTGATTCAATCAGGGGAACCTTGCGCATAAACGCCCTTCACTACACCTGGTCCGGCGGAAGCGGCAGACCGCGGTTCTGCGCGGCGGTTCTCGGCCCGGAAGATCGTGATGGTATCAATTCGCTCATTTCATTGCAAGCCTTATACTTGCAGCCTCACCGGATTTCGACCAGGCTGGAGGCCGGCTGTTCGCGGCTGGGTTCCGGCCGGCAGACCGCCGTCTGGGGCGCGCGCCAGAAATCCATGTAGGAGACCTGGTGGGCGCAGGCTACCGTGCAGCGCGGCGCGCAGGACTTGGCGGTGACAAACTCGCGGCGGATGTCCTCGACCGTGTACGCCTCGAGCGGCTTGCCCGGGAAGCCCCGCTGCTGGGAGCAGTAGTGCACCAGGCCGTCCTCGCAGATGTAGAGATAACGCGCCCCGGCACGGCAGCGCCACTGATTTTCGACGCCGCGGGCGATGTTGTCCTGGAACCAGTTGAAGCGCGCGTAGCTGCCCTTCTCCATGGCCCGCATCGCCTGGTAGACGCGGCGCTCCTCGCCGGAGAGCGGGCGCAGTTGCCCGGAGCCGTCGTGGATGATCCCCACCGTGGAGGTGAAGCCCAGTTCCAGCGCGCGCCGGCCGATGGCCACCGCGTCGGTGGGCCGGCGGACACCGCCGCCCACCACGGAGTTGATATTCACGTGGAACTCGGCATAGTCCGCCAGCAACCGCAGCTTGCGGTCGAGCACCTTGAGGCTTTTCTTGGAGACCTCGTCGGGCTGGAGGTTGTCGATAGAGATCTGCAGGTGCTCGACGCCGGCGCGGTTGAGGCGTAGGATGCGCTCGCGGGTCAGCAGGTAGCCGTTGGTGATCAAGCCGCTGATGATGCCGCGGCGCCGCACGTGGGCGATGAGGTCGTCGAGGTCGGGGTACAGCAGCGGCTCACCGCCGCTGATGGTGACCACCGAGATGCCCAGTGCCTTCAGGTGGTCGATGCGCCGGCGCATGACCTCGATGGGTACCGGGCGGGAGTGGTTATCGTACTCGTTACAGTAGGCGCAGGAAAGGTTGCAGCGCCGCATGGGGACCACGTGAGCCAGAATGGGATGATCGGTCGAGAGCAGGCCGCGAGCGATCATCCGGAGCTCGCGCATCCGCCTGTGGATCCGGTTCCATCCGCGCCTGATTTCCCTGCCCGCATCTGGCATAGTTGAAGAAGCCCCCATTGGAGCACGGCCGGCCGGGACTTGGGAAGTTCCTCACAACGATTGGCGACATACGGGGGTTGAACGGCGGAACGGAAGCATCGGATTGCCGGGGGTATGCGGGTAACCATCGACGCCACGCCGCTGCTGCTGCGCAGCGCGGGCATCAAGACCTACGTTTACTACTGGGCGCGGCACCTGATGGAGGCGGCGGGGCCCGGCCGGAGCGTGCGGCTGTTCCCGCTGCTCAACGGGTTCGGGGAGTGCCGGCATGAGCGCTCGACGGCATCTCCGGCGCGCACCGCGGCGGGTATCGGGCTGCTGCACGCGGCCAACTATGTTGGGCGGCCGGTGCTCGACTGGCTGGGGGCCCGCACCGATATTTTCCATCACTCTTCCCAGCAGTTGCGGCGCGCGCCGCGCGGTTGCCGCATCACCGCCACCCTCTACGACATGACCTGCCGGCTGATGCCCGAGATGCATACCGCCGCCAACGTGCGCGCGGAACGCCAGTTCACCGCCCGGGTGCTGCGGCAGGCGGCCGGCTGCATCGCCATCTCCGCGCACACGCGCGACGACGCCGTGCGGCTGCTCGATCTCGACCCGGCGCGCATCCGGGTGATCCACTGCGGCGTGGCCCCGGCGTTTTTCGACGCCGCGCCGCGCCCGGCAGCCAGGCCGTATGCCCTGTTCGTGGGCACCCTGGAGCCGCGGAAGAACATCGCCGCGCTGCTGGACGGCTGGGCGCTGCTGCCGGCCGATCTTCGGGAAGCCTTCGACCTGCTGCTGGCAGGCCCGCAGGGCTGGGGCCATGCCGACATCGCCGCCCGGCTGCGCGCGGCGCCGCCCGGCGTGCGCTACCTGGGCTACGTGCCGGAGGCCGAGCTGCCGGGCCTCACGGCCGGCGCTTCGGTCTTTGTCTACCCGTCCTTGTACGAGGGCTTCGGGCTGCCGCTGGCCCAGGCCATGGCCGCGGGAGTGGCGGCCGTGACCTCGAACCTCTCCTCGCTGCCGGAAGTGGCGGGCGATGCTGCGCTGCTGGTAGATCCGCGCAGCCCCGCGGAGATTGCCGCGGCGCTCGAGCGCCTGCTCACCTCTCCCGGGCGGCGCGCCGAACTGGCTCGACGGGGGCGCGAACGCGCGCGCGAGTACCGCTGGGAGGTCTGCGCGGAGAAAAGCTGGCGGTTCTTCGAAGAGGTGGCCGCCGGCTGAAGGGTTGCTTAGGAAACCTCGCGCGGGGCGCGCCCGGGCCGGTCCAGCACCTCCCGAACTTTCGCCAAGAGGACCTCCGGCCGCAGCGGTTTCTGCAGGAAAGACATCCCGGGCCCCAGGGCGCCGGTGCGCAGCAGCACGTCGTCGGTGTATCCGGACATGTAGATCACGCGCGTCTCGGGCCGCAGGGTGCGGCAGCGCTCGGCCACCTCCCGGCCGCTCATGTGGGGCATGATCATGTCGGTCAGGAGCAGGTGGATGGGGCCGCTGTGATGGGCCAGGATGTCGAGCGCCGCCCGGCCATCGGCCGCGTCGAGCACCGTGTAGCCCTGGCGGGTGAGGACGAAGTACAGAAGGCGCCGTACGGCCTCCTCGTCCTCCACCAGCAGAATGGTCTCGCTGCCTTCGAGAGTGGGGTGCGCCGCGGCGGCATCGGCGGCTTCGTCTTCGGGTTGCGCGCGCGGCAGGCAGATGGTGAAGGTGGTCCCCTCGCCGGGCACGCTGCGCGCCCAGACGTCGCCGCCGCTCTGCTTCACAATGCTATAAACGGTGCTCAGCCCCAGCCCTGTGCCCTTGCCTTTCTCCTTGGTAGTGAAGAACGGCTCGAACAGGTGGCTCAAGACGTGGTCATCCATACCCTGCCCGGTGTCGGTGAAACTGAGGACCACGTAGCTGCCGGGGGCGACTTCGTGAAGAGCGGCATCGGCCTGGTTGAGTTCGGTGTTGGCGGTCTCGATCCGGATGGTGCCGCCGCGCGGCATGGCGTCGCGCGCGTTCAGCACCAGGTTCATAATCACCTGCTCCATCTGGCCGGGGTCCGCCTTGATGGGGTTGAGTTCCGCGGCGAGACTGGTCTCCAGATCGATGTACTCCCCGATGATCGGCCGCAACATCTTCTCCATGTCACCGATCAGGGCGTTGAGATCGAGCAGCCTGGGCTCGACCGCCTGGCCGCGGGTGAAGCCGAGCAACTGCGCGGTGAGGCGTGCGCCACGGTTGGCGGCCTTGCGGATCTCTTCCAGCTCCTGAGGCAGCGGCTGGCCGGCGGGCATGCGGTTCAGCATGATTTCGCTGTAGCCGGATATGAGCGTCAGGAGATTGGCGAAGTCGTGGGCCACGCCGCCCACCAGGCGCCCCATGGCTTCCATGCGCTCCGCCTGGCGGCGCCGGTCCTCGGATTCGGCTGAAGTTCCGGGGAGCAGGGTATGGATCACCAGCGCGCCTTCCAGGCCGGCCGGCTGCGCAGAGGATACCGTGACCTGCACCCGGCCACCCCGGGGACGGCCAAGTTCGGCGGTGAACAGCTCGGCATGCCCCGCCAGGACCTCCCGGAGGCCCGCTTCGAAATGCGCCAGGGCATCCGTGCAGCCAGTCCCGCCGCGCACATAGGCCTGGGTATAGGGGTCGCCGGCGGCCAGCCCGTCCGGGAAGACATGGCGGCATTCGGGATTGGCGTAGCGCACCACGCCGTCGCCGTCGAGCAGGGCAACAGCCGTCGGAAAGGCGTTCAGAATGGCCAGCCCGTTCAGGGGAAGCCCCCCGGTCGCGTTTCCAATCGATGCAGATTGAGACCCGAACACCATAGTCTAGCCTTGTCCCCCGGGGGGACCGGCCAACGGCGCACTTCACAACCGCTCTATGCAATCCCGCTTCCAATACACGAATACCTCTAAATGACTGAAATAACGGACCAGGGCCCAATCCAGGCGTGCCAGGTTGGCGATGTTCGGAACACTGGGACGTAAGAATGTCGCTCGTGTGCGCCTGCACTGTGCCGGACAGTCCTGTATGGTTACGTGCTCTCCTCCCGCTGGAGAGCGGTATTGATGGCCACACCGGCCTTGGCGCCCTCGGATGCGGCGACGATGGCGAGTTGCACGTCGCGGGAAGCATCGCCGGCCACGTACAGGCCGGGAATATTGCATCCACCCAGGATATTGACCGGCACGGTGCCCTTCCGGGTGAACACCACCCCCAGCGAGGCCAGCAGTTCGGAGCGCTGGTGCTGCCCGGTTTTGAAGAAAACGGCGCGGCGCGGCAGGATGCCGCCGCCGGCGAAGACGATGCGCTCGAGGTGCCCGGCGCCTTCGAAGCGGGCGATCGTATCCTGGCGAACGGGGATGCCGTGGCGCTCCAGCCGTTCGGTGTCGCGCCGCTTCAGCGCCGCCGGGCCGTTGGTACAGAGCACTACGTCCCGGCTCCACGTGAGCAGCCCGAGGGCCAGGCCGGCGCCGCCCGAACCGTTCCCGTAGGCGGCCAGGGGCCCGTCGCGGTGCTCCCAGCCGTCGCAATAAGGACAATGGAAGATGCCGCGGCCGTAGAACCGGCGGGCGCCCTCGATCTCGGGCAGGTGGTCCACCACGCCGGTGGCTACCAGGAGCTTGCGGCAGGCCGCTCGTTCCCCGGTCTGGAGCGCCACTTCGAAGCAGTTTTCGCTGCGGCTGGCGGCGATCACCGCCACCTCCCGCACCTCCACCCCGTAGCGCTCCAGTTGCTCGCGGCCGATGCGCCGCAGGGCGGCCGGCTCTACAGGGTCGCGCGAGAGGAAACCGTGCATCTGGAGCGCCGCCTCGTTGCGGTACTCGCCGGAATCGCAAAGCAGCACGCGCCGGCGGCAGCGCCCCAGGATGAGCGCGGCGCTCAGCCCGGCCGGCCCCCCGCCCACGATCACCACGTCGTACACTACCCCATTATGGGGCCGTGCGCCGGCCGGAACAGGTGTTCTACGCACCGGCTGCGCGTGGTATTGTTGATGCCATGACCCGGCGCGACCTTCTTGCCGCTTCCACCGCGCTCCCGGCAGCCACGTCGTTACTACCCGGCGCCACGCTTCCCGCTGCCGCTCGACCCGGGCGGCGCATCCGCCTGGCCGTATCCACCTATTCCTACTGGCATTTCAAGCCGCCCAAGTTCCCTATAGAGAAGGTGATCGAAGAAGCCGCGGCCATCGGCTTCGAAGGCGTGGAGATCCTGCATCGCCAGATGGAAGACGAATCGCCCGCCTATATCAATCGCCTCAAGCAGGCGGCGTTCCGCAACGGCCTTTCGCTGCCGCTGCTTTCCATCCACCAGAACTTCGTCTCGCCGGACCCCGCCGAGCGCAGGAAACACATCGAACACACCATCCGGACCATTGGGCTGGCGGCGCAATTCGGCATCCCGGCTATACGGCTCAACTCCGGCCGCTGGGGCACCATCCGGTCGTTCGATGAACTCATGAAAGTGAAGGGCATCGAGCCGCCGCTTCCCGGGTACAAGGACGAGGACGCCATCGCGTGGGTGGTGGACTCCATCCGGCAGTGCCTGCCCGCCGCCGAGAAAGCAGGCGTGCTGCTGGCGCTCGAGAACCACTGGGGCCTGACGACCAGCGTCGAAACCCTGCTGCGCATCTGGAAGGAAGTGAACTCCCCGTGGCTGGGCATCAACGCCGATACGGGTAACTATCCGTGCGACCCTTACGAGGGCATCGCCAAGCTCGCCCCATACGCCTCCATCGTGCAGGCCAAGACCTACTACGGCGGCGGCGTCTGGTATACGCTGGACCTGGACTACAAGCGCATTGCCGGCATCCTGCGGGATGCCGGATTCCGAGGTTGGGTGTCGCTCGAAATGGAGGGGAACGAAGACGCAGCCAGCGCCGTGAGGAAGAGCTACGACGTGCTGCGGGCCGCCTTCGCTTAAGGCCGGCCGGCGGGTTAAACCCCTTATTCCACCGTTTGTTGTCGAAATTGACACCCTTGGGCAAGGATGGTAAGTGTAGGACATCACAGGAGCTTCCATGGGTGAAGAGCAGAATCCCGAGGGCTCGGCGCCTTTGTCTGGGGACTCCGCGAGCCAGCAAAAACCAGCCGCGCCTCCGGCCAAACCGGCACCTCCCAAGCCGCCGCCCAAGGCCCCCGCGGTCATGGCTACCACGCCTTGGGAGGATGAGCTTACCGCCCTGTTGCAGGAACGTTTCGGCGACCGCATCACGGGGTTCTACACTTACCTGGGGCAGGAGTTCCTGACCGCACAGCCCGAGGCCGTCCCTGATATCCTTGAATTCCTGAAGCTGGAAGCCGATTTCGACTACCTGGTGGACATCACCGCGGTCGACTGGCCCAAACGCGAGCGGCGGTTCGACCTGGTTTACGTGCTCTACAGCTTCGCCCGCAACCATCGGATACGGATTAAAACCGAAATTGCCGAGGGGGAGCGGCCCGCGAGCGCCGTCCCCGTGCACCTGACCGCCAACTGGCTGGAGCGCGAGGTCTTCGACATGTTCGGTATCGAGTTCGAAGGCCATCCGGATATGCGCCGTATCCTGTTGCCGGAGGAATGGCAGGGCCATCCGCTGCGCAAGGACTACTCCATCCTGCAGCAGGACACCCAATGGGTGCGGGAGAATCTCGGTATCGAAAGCGGCCAGTAACCCATGGCGGAATCCACATTTCTCGATTCAACTGAACTCGTGCTCAACATGGGGCCCCAGCATCCCTCCACCCACGGGGTGCTGCGGGTCATCCTGCGGCTGGACGGCGAGAAGATCATGGGCACGGACTGCGTCATCGGCTACCTGCACCGGGGCGTGGAGAAGATCGCCGAAAATCGCACGTGGACACAGTTTGCGCCTTACGTGGACCGCATGGATTACCTGGCCGCGGTGTCCAACGGCCTGGGCTACTGCCTGGCGGTGGAGAAGCTGCTGAACGTGGAAGCGCCTCCGCGCGCGCAGGTAGTAAGGGTAATCCTGACGGAGCTGAACCGCATCGCCAGCCACCTGGTCTGGCTGGGCACCCACGCACTGGACATCGGGGCCCTCACGCCGCTGTTCTACGTAATGCGCGAGCGCGAGGCGGCCCTGGACATCTTCGAGCGTTACTGCGGCGCGCGCCTCACCACGCACGCCTTCCGCATCGGCGGCCTGCAATACGACCTCTACGACCGGTTCGAAACCGACATCAAGGCCTTCTGCGACATGTTCCTCCCCAAGGTGGACGAGTACGAGGAACTGCTCTCGGAGAACCGCATCTGGAAAGGCCGTCTGGTGAACGTGGGGGTCCTGACCGCCGATGAGTGCAAGGAGTACGGGGTCACCGGACCGGTACTGCGCGCCGCCGGGGTGGAGTGGGACATCCGCAAGGCCCTGCCCTACTCCGGCTACGACAAGTACGACTTCAAGATCCCCACGGCCCGCAACGGCGATACCTACGACCGGTACATCGTGCGGCTGGAAGAGATGCGCCAGTCGGTGCGGATCATCCGGCAGGCCGTGGAAGACATCCCCGAAGGGCCTATCATGGCCAAGGTGCCGAAGGTGATTAAGCCGCCGGTGGGGGAGGCCTACGTCTCCATCGAGGCGCCCAAGGGGGAACTGGGTTATTACGTGGTGAGCGACGGCTCCACGCAGCCCTACCGCGTGCGCGTGCGCCCGCCGTCGTTCATCAACCTCCAGGCGCTCGACCGCATGGCGCGCGGCGGGCTGGTAGCGGATATTGTGGCGGTCATCGGCACGCTCGATATCGTGCTGGGTGAGATCGACAGGTGAGGAGGGGGCCATGGTCAAACTGATCCGCAAGGTTTTTCTGGTGGACCTGGTGCAGGGTCTCTGGGTGACCTTGCGCAACCAGCATCCGCGGCATATCTGCACCGAACAATATCCCGCCGAGCGGCCCAAAATCGGCGAGCGCTACCGTGGCGCGCCGCGGCTGAACACCAACCCCGAGACCGGCGAAACGCTCTGTATCGCCTGCAACCTGTGTGCGCTGGCCTGTCCGGAGGCGCTCATCGTGGTCTCCAGCGAGCGAAATGAAACCACCCGCCGGAAGGAGTTGACCACCTTCACCTACGATGTCTCGCGGTGTATGTTTTGCGGGCTGTGCGAGGACGCCTGCCCGGTGGACGCCCTGGAACTGACCCAGGATTTTGAGCTGGCCTCCTACAGCCGGGAAGGACAGATTTGGGACCGCCAGATGCTCGAGGAGGGCCCGGTTCCGACGAAATACAAATGCTGACCGACACCCTTCTGTTCTATACCTTCGCGGTGATGGTGCTGAGCGGCGGCATCCTCACCATTACCCGCCGCAATGCCGTGCACAGCGCCATCAGCCTGATCGTTTCTCTGTTGGGGGTGGCCGGGCTGTATTTGCTCCAGCGGGCCGAGTTCCTGTTCGTGGTGCAGATCATCCTCTACGTCGGCGGCATCATGCTGCTGTTCCTGTTCGTGATCATGCTGGTGAACCTGGATGAGGCGGCGCGGGAACGGCAGTTCCACGGGCAGTGGGCGCTGGCGCTGGCCTGCGTAGCGGGGGTGGCTCTCCAGATCGGATACGTCGTCTGGCGGGGGGCGGGGTCGTTCCAGATCGCCGCCGCGACGCCCGCCGCACCGGACCCGGCGGCGGCTACCGGGAACACCGAGCGGCTGGCCGACGTGCTGTTTTCCGAGTACCTGTTGCCCTTTGAACTGGCTTCGGTGCTGCTGCTGGTGGCCGTGGTCGGCTCGGTGGTGATGGCGAAGAGGAGGTTATAATCCGTGCACCCGATTACTCCGCTCCACTATCTTCTGTTGAGCGCGGCGCTGCTGCTCATCGGTACCCTGGGGGTGCTCATCCGGCGGAACATCGTCGTCGTGCTGATGTCAATCGAACTGATCTTGAACGCCGTGAACATCAACCTGATCGCCTTCTCCAATTCCCTGGGGAACATCAACGGCCAGGTATTCGCGATCTTCGTGATTGCGGTGGCGGTGGCGGAGGCGGCGGTGGGGCTGGGCATTCTGCTTGCGCTGTTCCGCAACCGCGCGACGGTGCTGGCGGATGAAATCGATCTATTGAAATGGTGACGGCAACCTGACCATGAATTTTCTCGACCTCATCTGGCTGATTCCGCTGTTCCCGCTGGCCGGGGCGGCGGCGATGCTGTTTCTGGGCAGGAAGCTCGATCCGCAGCCGCCCTCGGAAGTGATGCTGGCGCCGGATCTGGCCGCGGAACACGGCGGGCACCCGCACGGCGGCCATCACCACGGCGGCGCAGGCAAGTTCATCGTGAGCCTGCTCTGCCCCGGCACGGTGCTGCTCTCCCTGATCTTCTCCATCGGCGCCGCCTGGCAACTTTCTCAGCTTCCCGACCGCGTGCACCAGGTGGTGAAGTTCACCTGGCTCGCCGGACTGCCCTTCCAGACCGCCTCCGGCGAGATGGCCCGCTTCACCGCCGACTGGGGCTTTCTGCTCGACCCGCTTTCGGCCGTCATGATTTTGGTGGTCACCGGCGTCGGCTTCCTCATTCATGTGTACTCGATCGGGTACATGGCCCACGATAACGGCTACTACCGTTTCTTCGGGTATCTGAACCTTTTCGTGTTCTTCATGCTGACCCTGGTGCTGGCGAACAACTACCCGCTGCTGTTCGTCGGCTGGGAAGGCGTAGGGTTGTGCAGCTACCTGCTGATCGGCTTCTACTTCCACAAGAAGTCCGCGGCGGATGCGGGGAAGAAGGCGTTCATCGTCAATCGCGTGGGCGACTCGGCCTTCATCCTGGGAATGCTCCTCACCTTCGCGGTCTTCGGCACCGGGCGGTTCCTGGACATCAACGCGGCGATCGGCGCCGGGCAGTTTCACGCCGAGCAGGGTTTCGGCATCCTGACCGCCATCGCCATCCTGTTCTTCATAGGCGCCACGGGCAAATCCGCGCAGTTCCCGCTGTACACCTGGCTGCCGGACGCCATGGAAGGTCCCACCCCGGTTTCGGCCCTGATTCACGCGGCCACCATGGTGACCGCGGGCGTGTACATGGTGGCGCGCTCGGCCCCGTTGTTCCAGTTGACGCCGAATGCCGGGATGATCGTGGCCACGGTGGGGGCTTTCACCGCCATTCTGGCCGCCAGCATCGCGCTGGTGCAGTACGATATCAAGCGCGTGCTGGCCTATTCCACCGTCAGCCAGCTCGGCTACATGTTTCTGGCCCTGGGGGTGGGGGCTTACTGGGTGGCCGTCTTCCACCTCTTCACCCACGCGTTTTTCAAGGCCCTGCTCTTCCTCGGTTCGGGCTCCGTGATCCATGCCATGAGCGGGGAGCAGGACATGCGCCGCATGGGCGGGCTGAAGGACAAAATCCCCGTGACCCACTGGACCATGTGGGTAGGGTCGGTGGCCATCGCCGGCATCCCCGGATTTGCGGGCTTCTTCTCCAAGGACGAGATTTTGTGGCAGACGTGGAGCGCTCCGGGCGGCTCGACGCTGCTGTGGGGCGTGGGAATCGCCACCGCCGCCATGACCGCCTTCTACATGTGGCGGCTCATGAATATGACCTTCTACGGCCGTTCGCGGGTGGCGCCGGAGGCGGAAGCCCACATCCACGAATCGCCCCGCACCATGACGGTGCCGCTGGTGGCGCTGGCCGCAGGCAGCGTGCTGGTGGGCTGGCTCGGCACCCCGAAGGTCTGGAACCTGACAGGCATCTTCCACGGCTTCGAGAACTGGCTGGCGCCGGTATTCGCCGCCGCGCATGAGAGCGGAGAGCACGCGCACCACGACGCCTCGATCGAGTGGCTCCTGATGGGTCTTTCCGTGGGACTGGCGGTGGCAGGCATCGCGCTGGCGCGCTGGTTCTACCACGTCAACCCGTCGATTCCGGATGCGCTCGAGGCCCGCTTCAAGCCGTTCCACACGGTGCTCTCGCGCAAGTGGTACGTGGATGAGATCTACGATTTCCTGTTTGTGAACGGTCTGTCGAAAGGCGGCGGGAGCGCCATGGCCTCCTTCGACCAGCGGATAGTGGACGGCGGGGTGAACGGCGCCGGCTGGCTCACGCGCTTCAGCTCGCGCCTCTCCATCTGGTGGGATACCTGGATCATCGACGGCGCCGTGCGCTTCACTGCCTTCACCGTGAAACTGCTCTCCTACCCCATGTGCCTGCTCCAGACCGGGCGCGTCCAGACGTATGCGCTCTTCATGGTGGCCGGGATTCTGGTGTTTTTCGGATATTACATGGCGCGGTAACATTATGGACCAGCACTTACTCAGCATCGTCCTGTTCACCCCGCTCGTGGGGCTGGCCGTCCTGCTGTTGATTCCTTCGCGGGCGGTTACGGCCATCAAGGTCTGGGCGAACGTTGCCGCCTTCATCGGCTTTCTGGTGTCGCTGCCCTTGGTGACGCGGTTCGACCGTACGGCCGGAGGCTTTCAGTTCGTCGAGCGCGCCGACTGGATCCCCGCCCTGGGAGTGAAATACTTTCTCGGGATCGACGGCATCAGCCTGCTGCTGATTATGCTCACCACGGTGGTGGGCTTCCTGGCCATCCTCTCTTCCTGGAACGCCATCACGGAACGGGTGAAGCAATACTACGCCATGTTCCTGCTGCTCCAGACGGGCATGCTGGGCGTCTTCATGGCGCTGGATTTCTTCCTGTTCTACGTGGCGTGGGAAGTGGTGCTGGTGCCCATGTACTTCATCATCGGGGTGTGGGGCGGGCCGCGGAAGCTGTACGCCGCCATCAAGTTTTTCCTTTATACCCTGGCCGGCTCGGTCCTGATGCTGCTGGGCATCCTGACCCTCTACTTCCAGCACTACCAGCAGTTCGGCTTCTTCACCTTCGAGATTTCCGAGCTGATGAAGCTCTCGCTGCCGCTGGGCATCCAGCAGTGGGTCTTCTGGGCCTTCTTCCTGGGTTTTGCCATCAAGGTGCCGATGTTCCCCTTCCACACCTGGCTGCCGGACGCGCACGTGGAGGCGCCCACGGCGGGATCGGTGGTGCTGGCGAGCGTGCTGCTGAAGATGGGCACCTACGGCTTCATCCGCTTCTCGCTGCCGCTGCTGCCGGAGGCTTCCATTCACCAGACCATCGTGCGGGTGCTGATCGTGCTCTCGTTGATCGGCATCCTCTACGGCGCGCTGGTGAGCCTGATGCAGAAGGACTGGAAAAAACTGGTGGCCTACTCCTCGGTGAGCCACCTGGGCTTCTGCACGCTGGGCATCTTCGCGCTGAACCCCAACGGGCTGGCGGGCAGCGTGCTCCAGCAGGTGAACCACGGGATCTCCACCGGCATGCTCTTCCTGGTGATCGGGGTGATTTACGAGCGGCGGCACACGCGCGAGATCTCCGAGTACGGCGGTTTGGCGCACGTGATGCCGGTCTTCGCCACGGTCTTCGCCATCGCCATGCTGAGTTCCGCGGGGCTGCCGCTGCTGAACGGATTCATCGGAGAGTTCACGATCCTGCAGGGAGCCTTCGAGGCCAACCGCGTGTGGGCGGCCTTCGCGGTGCTGGGGATTATTTTCGGCGCGGCCTACCTGCTGTGGCTCTACCAGCGCACCATGCTGGGGCAGGTGACCAACGCCAAGAACCTGGGGCTGCCGGACCTGAGCCTTCGGGAGTTGGCCGTCTTCGTGCCGCTCATCGCCTGGGCCTTCTGGATCGGGGTCTATCCCAAACCCTACTTCGACATTCTGGAAAAACCCGTGCAGCAGATTGTGGAGCGCGTCCGCCCGGACTACTACCAGGGGAAGGCGCCGGCGGTCGCCCGATCGCCGCTTCTCCCCGCGGCCGCTTCGGTGAGCAACCATGAGTGAGTTCTACACCAGTACCGACCACTTCGTCCTGATCCCGGCGATCATGCTGGCGCTGTTCGGGTGCGCCACCCTGCTGTTCGATTTTCTGGTGCCGCACCAGCGCCGGTTCCTGCTGGTGATCGCGCTGGCCGGACTGGCCTTCACCGGCTACGGCCTCTGGCAGCAGCAGGCCTATCTCAGCTCCACCGGCTTTGCGGAGTTGAGCGCCTTCAACGGCGTCGTCACCATCGACGGCTTCGCCCTCTTCTTCAACTGGATGTTCCTATTGGCGGCCCTCATCATGGTGCTGGTGTCGTACAAGTACCTGGAGGTCGAAGGAGAGCACCACGGCGAGTACTACGCCCTGGTGCTGTTCGCGCAGTGCGGCATGTTCTTCCTGGCCGCCGGTACGGACCTGGTGACGCTGTTCGTGGGGCTGGAGCTGATGGCCCTATGCTTCTACATCATGGTGGGATTTCTGCGCGGGGAGAAGCGCTCCAACGAAGCCGCCATGAAGTACCTGTTGCTGGGCGCGTTTTCGAGCGGCTTCCTGGTCTACGGTTTCTCGGTGCTCTATGGGATGGCGGCCTCGACGAAGCTGACCGACGTGGCTGCCGCGGTGGCGGCGCGCCAGGCCTGGGATCCGATGGTATTTCTCGCGGTGGCAACAACGTCGGTAGGGCTGCTCTTCAAGATTTCCGCCGTGCCCTTCCACATGTGGGCGCCGGACGCCTATGAGGGTGCCCCCACGAGCGTGACGGCCTACCTTTCGGTGGCCTCGAAGGCGGCGTCGCTGGCCTTCCTGATGCGCATCTTCTGGGTTTACCCGGGGCCGCTGGCGGCCGCGCGCGAAGTGTGGGAGCCACTGCTGATTGTGGTGGCGATCGCCACCCTGACGGTGGGGAATTTCGCGGCCATCAACCAGACCAATGTGAAGCGCCTGCTGGCCTACAGCTCTATTTCGCACGCCGGCTACATGCTGCTGGGCCTCATCGCCGGCAATGATACCGGCATCAAGGGCGTGGCGGTCTACGTCCTGGTCTACACCTTCATGAACATGGGCGCCTTCATGGTGGTGATCGCGCTGCGGCGGAAAGAGATCATCGGGGAGGACCTGGACGATTTCGCGGGGCTGGCGCACCGCAGCCCGGTCTACGCCGGGCTGATGCTGCTCTTTCTGCTCTCGCTGGCCGGCATTCCGCCCACCGCGGGATTCATCGGGAAGTACTACATCTTTCTCGCCCTGATGGAAACGGGGCACTACGCGCTGGCGGTGTTGGCGGTGTTGTTCGCCGGCGTGGCCTTGTACTACTACTTCAAGATCGTGCGCAGCATGTTCGTTCGGGAGGCGGTGGAGAAGACCCCGCTGGCATCCAGCTTCGGGCTGCGCCTGGCGCTGGGCGCGAGCGGCCTGCTGACCCTGGTGATCGGCATCTATCCGGAGCCGTTCCTGCGGCTGGCGCAGACTTCGTTAATGAGATAGGGACATGGAATCCGTCGTTCAACACTGGCTGTTTGTGCCCATCGTGGTGACCCTCGTGTGCCTGGCGATTATCCCGCTGGCGGCGGGCTACATGTCGCTGATCGAGCGCAAGGTACTGGCCGACATCCAGGTGCGCCTGGGGCCCATGCGGGTGGGTCCGCACGGCATTCTGCAGCCGATCGCCGACGCGCTGAAGCTCATCTTGAAGGAGGACGTGATTCCTGCCGGCGCCGACCGCGCCATCTTCTGGCTGGCGCCGTGCGTTTCCACCTTCACCGCCATGACCGCCTTTGCGGTGCTGCCCTTCTCGTCGTGGATCTACGTGGCGGACGTGAACGTGGGGATTCTGGTGATCGCCTCCATGTCGGCGGTGGGGATCCTGGGCATCATTCTGGGCGGCTGGGCGTCGAACAGCCACTATCCGCTGCTGGGCGCGCTGCGCAGCGCGGCGCAGTTGGTGAGCTACGAGGTGGCGGTGGGGCTGGCGCTGGTTTCCGCCCTGATGGCCGCTGGCACCCTGAGCATGCAGGGCATCGTCCGCACGCAACTGGAGCGCGGCATCTGGCTGGTCTTCGACAACTATGGTTTCATGGTGGTGGTGTTCGTGCTGTTCCTGATCGCCTCCATTGCGGAGACCAACCGCCTGCCGTTCGACCTGCCGGAAGCGGAATCCGAACTGGTGGCCGGCTTCCACACCGAGTACAGCGGCTTCCGTTTCGCGCTTTACTTCCTGGCCGAGTACGCCAACATTCTGGTGATGTCGGCCGTGGCGGTGACGCTTTTCTGGGGCGGCTGGCTGCGGCCGTTCCCCAACGTGCCGTTCATGGCGGTGGTCGATTATGCCGGGCCTCTGGTAGCCTTCGGCGGCACGGGCCTGGGTTGCCTGCTGCTGGTAGCGCGCGGCATGGACAAGAACCCCACGAACCGCAAGTTGCTGGTGGTGCTCGGGCTGGCGATGCTCCTGGTCGCCGCGGTGTTCCTGATTCCGGCGGCGAATGCGAAGCTGATCGGCCTGTTCTGGTTCCTGCTGAAGATGTCGCTGATCGTTTATCTGCTGGTATGGATTCGCGGCACCTTCCCCCGTTTCCGCTACGACCAGCTCATGGACATCGGCTGGAAAGTCATGATTCCGCTGGGGATGGCCGCGGTAGTGGTGAATGCGCTGCTAGGCGTTTCGCGGCAGTAATACTGGCGGCAATCCATCCCCATCTGCTAGAATACGTTTTCGCGGCCAGGTAGCTCAGCTGGTAGAGCGCAGCCCTGAAAAGGCTGGCGTCGGCGGTTCGATTCCGTCCCTGGCCACCA
>JAWLGN010000440.1:0-3132 GCA_041685075.1 Bryobacteraceae bacterium | reverse complement strand
CAGCGCCTCGATGAACCCCGGCAGCAAGAGCACGTCCGGGTTGGTGGTGAGCACCCAATCACCGCGGGCCAGCGCAATGGCCTGGTTCTGCGCCGCCGCAAAGCCCACATTCGCCGGGTTATAGACTACGCGGCAGCGCGATGCAAACTGCTCTAGAATTCGCGGGGTACCATCGGTCGACGCGTTATCGATGATAATAACTTCAAAACGCGGATAGGTCTGGGCAAGTACCGATTCCAGGCACTTCTGGATAAAAAGACCGCTATTATAAGTAACTATCGTGACCGAGACGAAGTCGTTTTGCGACATGAACGGGAACCTGAATTACCGGCGAACATCTTGATCAATCCGTTCCACACCAGGGTCTGGATCCACGCAGCAGGCTACCCGCGGCCAGTGCCGCCACCCTGCCGTAAACTGCTATGGGTTTAAGGCTCCGGTTGAGAACCGTTTCCACCACCATCCGTATCAGGGAGCCCGCCAGAACCGCCAGGCGCACCGTAATTCGTCCCAAGGGACGATAATGCCCGGCGGCATATCCAAGAAGATTACGATACCAATATAGCGCGCGTTTCTCCACTCCTATACCGGCTATAGAGTGTCCGCCGGTATGAATCGCTACAGCTTCCGGGATAAACCAAATCCGATAACCGCGCGCCGCAGCGCGCCGGCAGAAGTCCACGTCCTCGAACCACAGCGGATAGAACCGCTCGTCGAAGCCGCCCAGCGCCTCCCAAACATCGCGCCGCAACATGAGGAATGCGCCGGCCGGCTGTTCGACTTCCTGGGCCGCGGAACCATCCATTCCCATGCAACGATATTGCCAATTCACGGGGTTGGCGGGCCACAGCCGGTTGATCAGGAGGGCCTCGAAAGCGAGCGCCGCGGCTGTGGGAAACTGCCTCACCATGAAGCCGGTTTGCGGGCGCCCGCGCGCATCCACCAGCATGCCGCCCGCCGCCGCCACGCCGGGACGCGCGCAAGCCTCCGCCAGCGCCGGCAGGCCCTTCTGGATCACCGCGTCCGGATTGAGCAATAGAATGAACGGAGTAGCCAGCGCCCGGATGCCCTGGTTCACCGCGCCGGCAAAGCCGCGGTTGACCGCATTCTGGATCAACCGCACCCCGCGCCGCACCACCTCCCGCGCGGTCTCTGCGCAGCCGGCGTTGTCCACCACCACGATCTCCGCGCCGGTGCGCAGCGCGGCATCCAGGCACGCTACCACTTCCCGCGCGGAGTGGTGCGTAACGATTACAATGCCAACCGTGCGCATGTCCGTTCCGACCCGGCGCATGTGTCAGTTCGCCTCAATTCGCGCGACATGGGCCGCGCACGCGCGCTCATCGCGAGAACCGCTTGCGCAGCAGGAACCACAGGTTATGGAAACCGTCCTTCCACGGGTTCAGCTTGACCTCCCCCAGCCGGGAGGAATACTGAATGGAGATCTCGCCGAAGCGGATGCGCGGGTTGCGAATGGCTTCGATTTTAATCTCCTCCGAAAACGCCATTCCATCCGAGATCAGCTTCATCTCCTTCAGAATGTTGCGCCGCAGCACCCACATTCCGGACTGTGAGTCCCTCACCCAACGGAAAAACAGTACCGAGGTAGCCAGCGAGAGTACCCAATTGCCGAACTTGTGTTTGAAGCTCATGGCCCGCGGGTCGCGCACCGGGAAGCGGGAGGTGTTCAGGAAATCGACCTCCAGGTGCAGAAACGCCTCCAGCAGGTAGGAGAGCGCGTCCACGGGGTAGCTGTGATCGCCGTCCAGCGTGACGATGATGTCGCCGGTGGCGCAGGCAAAGCCGCGCTTGTAGCTGCGGCCATAGCCGCGCACCTCCTCCCGGATCACCATCGCGCCCAGCGACCGGGCCACCTCCGACGTGCGGTCCGTCGAGGCGTTGTCCACCACGATGATTTCATCGACGAACTCCGGCATGGCGCGCAGCACGCGTTCGATCCCCTGCTCCTCGTTGAGACAGGGGATGATGACGGTAATCCGGTGGCCCTTATACACGGAAAGCGGCCGCCTTTTTGCCTGTTATCATCGTCTCTATAATCATGAACCGGATTCTCGTCCTCCTATTATCGTGTGTGGCGGCCGTGGCGGCGGCCCCGCGGGAGCCCGCCGGTCCCGCCCGCACCGTGTACCTGCTGCCCATGGGCTTCGGCTTCGACCAGTTTTTGGCCAACCATCTGCGGGCCACCGGCCTGTTCGACGTGGTGACCGACCCCAAGCTCGCCGAGACCGTCCTTACCGACCGCATCGGAGCGGGTTTTGAGGCCCAGATGAAGCAGCTATACGGCGAAAAGACGCCGCCTCCCAGCGAGGAGAAGGAACCGGACGAACTCCCCATCGTCGCGCGTTCGGCGCCCGTCGGCATGATGTCCACCTTCGGCCGCGGCAAGGGCAACCTGTTTCTGGTGGACGTGGATGCCCAGCGGGTCATCTGGTCGACGTACGAACGCCCCGCGGGTTCCGATCCCGCCGAACTCGACCGCGCCGCCGCGCGCGTGGCCCAGCGCATGAAGCGGGACATCCTCAAGATGCCGAAGAGCGCCCCCGCTGCACCGGCTCCCCAGCCTCCGCCGGCTCCGGCGCAGCCGTAACGGCGCTGCCCGCGCGCTTCTGCGCCACCATTTCGCGGTATCCGTCCACCAGCCGGGCGGTGATGGCGGCCATGTCCCATCGGGCCGCCACTTCAGCGCGCGCCCGCGCGGCCATCTTCGCCGCCGCGTCCGGGTTGGCGAACAACTCCAGCACGCGCGCCGCGAGGCCCGCCGCATCGTCGGCCAGCCGGCAGCATTGCCCGTCCTCCCGGGCCAGGCCCTCCGCCCCTACGCGCGTCGATACCACCGGGATGCCCGCCGCAAACGCCTCCAGCAGCTTCACCCTCACGCCGGAGCCGCTCAGGATCGGGCAGACGAAGACCGCGCAGCGCGCCAGCGGCTCCCGGATGTCCTCCACGAAGCCCTCGAGTTCCAGCGCGCCCTCGAAGGTGGCGTAGGCGTGGGGCGGCGGCGGATCCGAGCCGATGACCCGCAGCTTCGCCCGCGGCTCGAGCGACAGAATCTTGGGCAGCACCTCCTGCACAAACCAGTCCAGGGCCACGCGGTTCGGCTCGTGCCGGAAG
>JAWLGN010000439.1:0-3139 GCA_041685075.1 Bryobacteraceae bacterium | reverse complement strand
GGGACTGGAGCGCCGCCGCATCCACTACGAGCGCTACGATTGAGTTCGCGGCTCAGCGCTCGAAGCCGTAGCGGCCGAGCAGCCGGCGTCCCTCGGGGCCGGTCAGGAAGCGCATGAACGCCTCCGCCGCCTCCGGGTGGCGGGTGGCCGAAACGATCGCCCCTACCTGGCGAATGGGCGGGTGCGCATCCCGCGGCAGCAATACCCCGCCCCGGTCGAAAACCAGCGCCCAAGCGGTGATGGTGGCCTCGGCGTTACCGGTTTCGGCAAACTGCAGAGCCTGCCGGACGTTTTCCCCGTACACCACCCGGCGCTTCAGGGTTTCCCATAAGCCCTCCATTTTCAAGGCTTCCTGAGCGGCAAGGCCGTAGGGAGCATGCGCCGGATTGGCGATGGAGATGTGCCGGATGCCGGTCGCCGCCAGGTCCTTCAGGGTGCGGATCCGTCCGCTTCGCGACCACAACGCCAGGCGGCCCTGGGCATACTGCCGGACGGACTCCCGCCGGAGCTTGCCGCTTTCCACCAGGTTGCGGATATGTTCTTCATTTGCCGAGAGAAACACGTCGAACGGGGCGCCCTGGGCGATCTGGTTCGCCAGGATGCCGCTGCCGGCATAGGTGAACCGGGCGGCGTAGCCGGTGGTTTTGGCGAAAGACGCGCTCATCTCTTCCCGCGTGCGGGCCAAACCGGCTGCGGCGGCCACCAGAATGGTTTCGGGCTGCTGGGCGGGGGCAGCGAGGGCAGCGGCGAGCGCCAGAACAGCAAGCCTTGACAATAGTACACTAAAGTTTGATAATGAGGTCGTACTAATTAGTGCGGCTCGACGCATGGTCAACCCTTTAGAAGCGCTGCACGGTACTACGGCATAGTTACGGAGGAGGAAGTTCAAAATCTTATGGGCAAAATCATCGGTATCGACCTGGGTACCACGAACTCCGTGGTCTCGGTCATGGAAGCCGGACAGCCCACGGTGATCGCCAACCAGGAAGGCAGCCGCACCACGCCCTCGGTGGTGGCCTTCACCAAGAGCGGCGAACGGCTGGTGGGACAGGTCGCTAAACGCCAGGCCATCACAAACTCCGAGAATACCATCTTCTCGATCAAGCGATTCATGGGGAGGCGCTACGAGGAAGTCAACGAAGAGATGCGCATGGTCCCCTACAAGGTCGTCCGCGGCGAAGGCGGAGACGCGCGGGTGGAGATCATGGGGAAGCGTTACTCTCCCCCTGAGATTTCGGCCATGATCCTGGTGAAGCTGAAGGAAGCGGCCGAGGCCTACGTGGGCGAGAAGATCACGGAGGCGGTGATCACGGTTCCGGCCTACTTCAACGACTCCCAGCGCCAGGCTACCAAGGACGCCGGCCGCATCGCCGGCCTGGACGTGAAGCGGATCATCAACGAGCCTACCGCGGCGGCGCTGGCCTACGGGCTGGATAAGAAGAAGAACGAGACCATCGCGGTTTACGACTTCGGCGGCGGCACCTTCGACATCTCCATCCTGGAGGTGGGAGAAGGCGTGGTGGAGGTGAAATCCACCAACGGCGACACCCACCTGGGCGGCGACAACATCGACCAGCGGGTGATGGAGTGGATCATCGACGAGTTCCGCAAGGAGCAGGGGATCGATCTCTCGAAGGACCAGATGGCGTTGCAGCGCCTCAAGGAAGCGGCCGAGAAGGCCAAGATCGAGCTTTCCACCCTGCTCGAAACCGAGATCAACCTGCCCTTCATCACCGCCGACGCCAGCGGCCCCAAGCACCTGCAGATGAAGCTCACCCGGGCACGCTTCGAGCAGATGGTGGAGGATCTCGTGCAGCGCTCCGCCGGTCCCTGCAAGCAGGCCCTGGCCGACGCCGGCCTGACCCCGCAGCAGATCGACGAAGTCGTGCTGGTGGGGGGGCAGACCCGCATGCCGCGCATCCAGCAGGTGGTGCGCGATTTGTTTAACCGGGAGCCGCACCGCGGCGTGAACCCGGACGAAGTGGTTGCCATCGGGGCGGCCGTGCAGGGCGGCGTGCTGGGCGGCGAGGTGAAGGACGTGCTGCTGCTCGACGTGACCCCGCTCTCGCTGGGTATCGAGACCCTGGGCGGCGTCTTCACGAAGCTCATCGAGCGCAACACCACCATTCCCACGCGCAAGAGCGAGGTATTCTCGACCGCCGCCGACAACCAGCCCTCGGTGGAGATCAAGGTATACCAGGGCGAACGGCCCATGGCGGCGCACAACCGGCTGCTGGGCGTTTTCCAGCTTGGCAACATTCCTCCGGCTCCGCGCGGCCTGCCGCAGATCGAGGTCACCTTCGACATCGACGCCAACGGCATTCTCAACGTCACCGCGAAGGACCGGGCCACGCAGAACGAGCAGAAGATCACCATCACCTCCTCCTCCGGCCTCTCCAAGGACGAAGTGGAGAAGATGGCCCGGGACGCCGAGGCGCACTCCGCCGACGACCGCCGCATGCGCGACATGGTGGAGGCCCGCAACCGCGCCGATGCCATGGTCTACAACGTCGAGAAGACCCTGAAGGACCATCGCGACAAGGTCGGGGAAGCGGAGGCCAAGAACATCGAGGCCGCCCTGGAAGAGACCCGCAAAGCGATGCAGCAGAACGAACTGGAGCCGCTCAACGCGGCCGTCGACAAGCTCACCGCCGCCAGCCACAAGCTGGCCGAGGCCATGTACCGTGCCTCGGCGCAGCCCGGACCCGGGGCCGGCACGGGCGAGGCCGAAGGCGGCGCCAAGCCCGAGGAGAAGAAGCCCGGCGGTGACGATGTAGTGGATGCCGAGTTCGTCGATGTCGACGACAAAAACAAGTAGCTAGCCGGCGGGGGCGGCGGAGTGGCTCCGGCGCCCCCCTGTACGGAGCCCGCCTGCGGGCGGCGATGCCATGAAACACGAGTATTACGAAACTCTCGGAGTTCCCCGCGGAGCCGGCGCCGAGGAGATTCGGAAGGCCTACCGGAAACTCGCGCGCAAGTATCACCCGGACCTCAACCCGGGCGATAAGGCGGCCGAGGAGCGCTTCAAGAACGTCCAGGAGGCCTACGAGGTCCTCAGCGACGCCAAGAAGCGCCAGATGTACGACCAGTTCGGCTACTACTCCGAGAACGGCATGCCGGGCGGCCCGGGCGGCCCGGG
>JAWLGN010000438.1:0-3158 GCA_041685075.1 Bryobacteraceae bacterium | reverse complement strand
GCCAGCTATTGACACTCATCTGTGGATCGGAATCGACAGCCATCGCGGAAAGCCTTCCTTGCTCCGGGCGCCCCATCACCCGGCCTGATCCCATGATACCCTTGCGGCCCGGGCTCCGGCCCCGTGTAACCTGGAATCATGCTGGTACTCGCCTCCGCCTCTCCGCGCCGCTGCGAACTGCTCCGCCAGGCCGCCATTCCGCATATCGTGCGGCCCGCCGCGGGGATCGACGAGACACCGCTCCCCGGGGAGTGCGCCGGAGACTACGTGGAGCGGCTGGCCGAGGCCAAGGCCCTGGCGGTGGAGGCCGCCCCCGGAGAGATCGTACTGGGAGCCGATACCGTGGTGGTGGCGGATGGCCGCCTGCTCGGCAAACCCGCCGATGACGCCGAAGCCGCCCGCATGCTCCGGGCGCTCTCCGGCCGCCGCCACGAAGTCCTCACCGGCATCTGCCTGAGATCCTCCACCCGCACCGTGCGCGATCATGCCGTCACAGCGGTCTGGTTCGCCGATCTCTCCCCGGCGGAGATCGACGACTACGTGGCCGGGGGGGAGCCACGCGATAAGGCCGGCGCCTATGCCATCCAGGGCATAGCCTCCCGCTATGTCAGCCGCATCGACGGCGAATACAGCAACGTCGTCGGCCTTCCGGTAGCCCTGGTATGGAAGCACCTGCGCTCTCTGGCAGGCTGAAACTCAGGACTTGCCGCCGCTGGTCGCCAGATCGCGGCTGGCGATCACGCGGTCGATCATCCCGTACTCCACGGCCTGCTCGGGGCTCATGATGTAGTCGCGGTCCACGTCCCGCGCCACGCGGTCGAGCGGTTGCCCGGTGGCGTCGGCGAGCAGCGTATTCAGCGTCTCGCGCATCCGCAGGATCTCCTTGGCGTAGATATCGATATCCGCCGCCTGGCCCGCCAGCCCCTGCATGGACGGCTGGTGAATCATGATGCGCGAGTTCGGCAGGCTGAAGCGCTTGCCCTTGGTACCCATGGCCAGCAGGACCGCGGCCATCGAGGCGGCCTGCCCCACGCAGATGGTCACCAGGTCCGGCCGGATGAACTGCATGGTGTCCAGAATGGCCAGCCCCGCGGTGATCGAACCGCCCGGCGAATTAATGTAAATGGAAATGTCCTTTTCCGGGTCCTCGGCCTCCAAAAACAGCAACTGCGCGATCACCAGGTTCGCCACCGTATCGTCGATCGGCGTTCCCAGAAAAATGATGTTTTCTTTCAGCAGACGGGAGTAGATATCGTAAGCACGTTCCCCACGGGAAGTCTGCTCGACCACCATGGGAACCAGCACGGAGTGGCCCATTTCGGCATTTCCTTTCATACCCCTCGGCGGGGAGGTTTTCAGGATCTTCTGGCGGCGGCGGCCTTCCTGGTCTTCCGCTGCTTGCCTGCCGCAAGGGTCTTGCGCTTCTGCTCCAGCGCCTTCACCAGGTCGGCGATCGTATTCCGCTCCAGATAATCCATGATACGCGACCGGAGCGCCACCCAGCTATCGTGCATCGAGCAAGGCATGTCGTCGGAGCACTCCGACAACCCGCTGGCGCAGTGCTGGTAATCGGCCATACCGTCCAGCGCCTCGACGATGGTAAACAGCGAGATATCGTGCGGGTCCATCCGCAAGGCGAACCCCCCGGTCGGCCCCTTACTGGAGCGCAGCAGGCCTTTTCGGGCAAGCTGCTGCAAAATTTTGGCCAGGAAATGCGCCGGGATCCCCTCCTGTTCGGCGATATTTTTGACCATCGCATACTTGCCTTCCGGGACCTGCGCCAAGTGCACAAAAGCCCGGATGGCATATTCCGCTGATCGCGAATAGATCATTCTCAGCTCCTCTGAATTCGGAGTAACTTACACCGTTATCTTAAGAGTTTCGGAGTTGAGGCCGCAACTCCCGGAGAGGGCTGCGTGACGTTCGGCACATCCCGGGGCGCCCCCCTCTGGGTATCCGGAGAAACGGGACTGGAACTCACAACTCTCTGCGCGTAACGATACGTGCCCCACCGGCTGTTTGGATGCACGGAGAGAGGCCGGCGTTGCGTCTATGGAAAAGAAAGCCGCGCGATGATGAGGAGAGGAGGAGCCATGAACCTGAAATTCGCCGCCGCGGTAGTGGCCGCAGTCCTGGTATCGGCGCCCGCCGCCGCGCAGCCCGTGCAGCCCGGCCCTATGGTGCGAGCCACCGCCGAGGCGACCGTTTCCGCGCGTCCGGACCGGGCGCAGGTCCAGATCGGAGTGGTCACCCAGGCGGCCACCGCCCAGGCCGCCGCCGCGGATAATGCACGGCAACTCGACGCCGTGCTGGCGGCGCTGCGCAAGGTAATGGGAACCGATGCGGCCATCCGCACGGTGGGCTACTCGGTCCGGCCCGAGATGCGCTACCCCCGGGAAGGCGGAACCCCCACCATCACCGGCTACACCGCCAGCAATACCGTCGAGGCCACCGTAGACGACCTCCAGGTGCTGCCCCGGATCATCGACACCGCCACGCAGTTCGGCGCCAATGCCGTGCAGTCGCTGCGGTTCATGCTGAAGGACGAGAAGCCCCTGCGCGTCCAGGCGCTGAGGCAGGCGGCGCTCGAGGCCCGTGCGAAGGCCCAGGCCATGGCCGCTGCGCTGGGCTTGAAAGTGGTGCGGGTGCTCACGGTAGAGGAGGCCGTCCCGCCGGTCGAGCCCCGGCCAATGATGCGCGAAATGGCCATGGTCGCGGCTTCGGGAGTGCCCACCCCGGTGGAACCCGGTACGGTCGAGACGCGCGCCACCGTGACGGTGGTTCTGGTGGTCGAGTAGGTCAAACGGGACAGGTGCCCGGCTGGCCGCGCGGCCGACTGCCGCGGGAGAGTGGCCGCAAGGTCTGCCTTGCCGATGGCGACCTGCCGCGCGATACGCGCCCCGCCGCGGCCGATTCCTTCCGGACAGGGGCCGGGCGGTCTGTCTGGCCGCCCCCCAACCTGCCGCAGGGTTAACGTCAGGCGCGGGTGGCCCGGCGCTCCGCCTTTCGTTTCACCTTCTTTCGGGAGTTGCCGGAGCTCGGGTCCGGGAGAGTCAGCCAGCTCGGCGGCCGGCCGCGGCGCCGGGTGCCCTGGCGAAGCCGCTCCAAGGTCAGAATGGCCTCATCGATCCGCGCCAGTTCCTCGTGCAGCTCCTGGA